>JAXHNE010000006.1:0-10454 GCA_034520885.1 Candidatus Saccharimonadota bacterium | reverse complement strand
CTACGTCAAATCCGAAGGGCGAGTGGAGCTGCGGTTCAGCAAGGATATGCTGCCTTACCTGACCCAGCTCACTGAGCAGTTCACGCGATACATGCTTAGTGACGTTGCGAAACTCAACAGCGGCTATGCCATACGACTGTATGAACTGTTATGTCAGTGGCGCGATGTCGGTGAACGAGAAGTTTCTATCGAGTGGCTGCGTGACGCATTTATGCTTGAAGGCAAGTATCCGGCGATCAAGGATTTCAAAAAACGGGTCATCGAACCCGCCGTAGAGCAGGTTAATGAGCACACTTCGATTTGGGTGAAATGGGATCAGCGCAAGACAGGACGACGTGTAAGCCATCTGATATTCACCTTCGGTGAAAAAAAGCCCGTAAAGAAGCAGAAGCCCAAAACTCGCACAAATACCAAAAGGAATGACCAGAAAGCCAAGGGCGCCCGCTTTGGCATCCCACAAGCTGTCATTGAGGCAAACGCGAGGCCTGGCGAGGATTATGAAACAGCCGCACTGAGGATCCTTGAGGAAGCGAAATCCAAGTGAATAGGCGAGGCGTTGAAGTGGCGGACGATGCCACTGAGTGAGACATCACCCGCTGAATTGTTTTTTATGTCTGAATATCAGCGTGACGACGCTACCGTGAAAAAATTTAGCAGCGCAGGGATATCACGGTAAATAAACAAACGATTGGCAATCGCGGTGACTGCTGGACGATGTGTTGATAAGCACTTGATGATGTTGTAATCTCAAAGTTCGTTTTGCCACTGGCAGCGATAGTGATCATCCGTCACTCAAAACAAAGGATATTCGATTGATGTGCTGGTTTACGCCACGCATCGCCCACTGCCTCGCAGTGAATGGCTATTCAGCGCCTGCTGTATAGCATCATCACAACGGCAATCCGCCTGTGTGATACTCCCCGGCACTCTGCCACTTGAATCCACTGCCAGCATCCGCTGGAGGCACTACATGCTGTCTATTTGTCAGCATAACGACACGTTCGCTCACGCGACGTGCTCATTATCGCAATCCGTCGCGATTAACTTTTTATGCGTATTCGCGCATGATTTTTAACGCTCACTAATTACAAAAGTTTATGTAATAACAGCGTGTTCTTTTTAAGCCATTAATCAACACATAGTTGAAATACGCTTGTTCATACAATGCACACTTACGCATGACTCTCTTTAACGCTCACTAATTACAGAAGTTTATGTAATAACAGCGTGTTCTTTTTAAACCGTTAATCAACACATAGTTGAAGTACGCTTGTTCATATAATGCACGTTCAATTCACGTTCGTGCGTGACTCTTTAACGCTCACAAAACACAGTAAAGTCTCTGTGTCAGCAGCAGCGTGATTTTACGTTAATGTCATCTCTTAACTCGCTGTTTATTGCGAGCAAGAGACACGCTTGCTGTGTGTTTTGTTTGCGTGTTGCACCCGACCCGAGTTGAAGAAAAAGAAAAAGCGAGGAGGGGAAGTAGCACCGTCAGAGCGGGCCTCGCCCGCTCTGACGGTGCGTAGCCACTGCCGGGAAACGCTGGTATGACGCGGCATGTAGCGGTTTCGTCGCGACTTTTTCGTTCAGAAAAAGCGACGGAAAGAGCAAAAAGAGGGCAGGCATTGGAGGGCTTGGGCGAATTATCGCCCTGGTTTTACCGGTGGCGGCGTCAGCCGCAACGATTGCTAGATGAAGTGGGCGGAGCCTTGTCTCCAAACTCTAGTCTCTTGCAATCAAACCAACCCTTTTTTTTAGAGAAAAGAGCATCGGCAGTTAGGCCAGCCGGTGGCGATTTAATCGCTAAAGTCGGAGTTTGCTAAACACGCGTAAGTTTGTGTTATAGCAATCGCGGGCGTGGTTTCCCCATAACTAACTCTATATTTCTGATCGGCCTGAGCAAGTGAAAGATCGCAGCACTGTACTGCTAAAAAACGTAGTTTTCAGTACCCAAAAGATCGGCGAGCGTCTTAAAGACTCGCGTTAAAACTTAACATTCGGCACTGCGCGGTTCCGCTTCGTAAGCCAATTAAAAAACTGGGGTTGCTATGAGCAGGAACTACGGACTGGGTTCGAGAGAAATGGCAAAGGCTGCGGCCTTTGCTCTCTCTTCTGCTGTTAAAGACGGTGCGATCGGCTTTGACACAGAAAGTAAATATAATAATTCATTCAAAGAATTTTGCGGTTTTGCAAAAGAAAATGGTGTTAAACAGATGGAATATGTTACCCGCGATTTAGTTATCAAATACGGAGAAAAACTTGCTGATTACATCAGCAATAATGAAATGGGAAAAGGCAATGCAAAAAACATTATTTCTGCAATAAACACTGTAATGAACATCGCCACCGGCAATAAATGGCAGTCTGTGAGTGCAACAAAAGAGTGCGGAATAAATCAACGCACAGCAATTCGTGAAACCCCACCAACAGGTTTAGATAGAGCACAATTAGAACGCGGCATGAACGCTCTCAGCGAACGCGGAAAAGCCATCGCAGAACTCGCTCGCGAGTTCGGATTAAGAAGTAAAGAAAGCAGCTTGTTAAACGCGCACGCAGCGCTCAAGCAAGCATACGAAAGAGGCTCTATTAGCATCGTGGATGGCACGAAGGGCGGGCGGCCCAGGAATATACCGCTAACCAATTCAGAGCGGCAGCTCGCGGTTTTAGAGCGCGCTGCCAACGTCCAGGGCAGCGCTCGCGCTGTCATGCCTGGCGACAAAAATTGGAAAGAATGGAAACAAAACGGGCTGCGAGAAACACGGGAAACATTGCAAAAAAACGGCATCGAGCGACTGCACGATTTACGAAGCGCTTACGCTTGTGATCGCTATCAAAAAATCACTAATTATGCAGCACCTTGTTTGGGCGGAAACGCGCCAAAGGACATTGATAGAGCGGCCCGAAAGCAGATCGCGCAAGAGCTTGGACACGGGCGCACAGACATTACAAACAGCTACCTCGGAGCGCATACATGAACGATTTAATCAGTTTGAAGTTGCGTCGCAAGATTGATAATTACAAAAAAAGCGGGGGCAAGCGATCACGTCGCGCAAACGCACAGCGTATCGAGCGTTTTATTCGCTGGTGTGGCTGTCCAGGCGAAGAAATTGGACGAAAACACGTTCATCTTTTTTTCACTGAAAAACAGTTTTCAGCAACAACAGATCGCGATTATTTTTATTCGATTTGTAAGCTCTGGCAAATGTTAGATCGCAATAAAGAACCGCCTCGCCCGCCGTCGATGCGTTGATGCGTTGATGCATTAGGACAGACTGAAACCCGCCCCGGCGGGTTTTTTTGTGCCTATCAATCGTATTTTATCCGTATTATGTATTGTATTTTGTATAATATAAAATATAAAATGAAATACAAAATACGATACACATGGAGAACATACAATATGGCACGCCCAGGCGTCACGTTTGAACAGGTCGCTCATGCAGCGGATACGCTCGTAGGACGCGGAGAAAAGTCCACGATTGCGGCCGTACGCGACGAAATCGGCACGGGGTCACCCAACACCATCCACCGGCATTTGCAGCAGTGGCGCGCCTCACAGGCGCCCGCCGAGCGCCAAGCCGCGCGGTTGCCTGACGAACTTGCCTCAGCGCTGGCCCAGGAGATCGAACGCCAGTCAGCCGCTGCCAGGGCGGACGCCGAAGCCGATGCCCTGGAAGCTCGCCAGACCGCCGATGCATTGGCAGAAACCGGCGAAGCCCTAGAAGCGGAGGCTGACGCGCTACGCGAGCAGGTTGAAGCCCTGGAATTCGACCACCGGCGAGTCACCGGCGAACGTGATGCCAGTCAGACGGAATTGGAACGCATGCGTACCGAATTAGCGCGTGAACGCCAAAGCGCCGAATCCAGCCGCCAGGAGCTAGCCGAGGCCCGTAACCGGATCACCACACTGGAAGAGCAACGCGACGAAGCCCGCGTAGCCCTCACAGAGGCCGTGAGCGAGGCCAAAGCCGCCGACGCGACTCGTGTTGAGGCCGAAAAAGCCTTAGCAGTCGCCGACTCTCAGCGTGAAAACGCCAACGCCCGCGCTCAAGAGCGACTGGACGCGCTCAAAAGCGAACAGCAAGCACGAAAAGCAGATGCCGAAGAACACAAGCGAGCCTTAGCGGAATTGCGCGACGAATGGCGAGAACGCCTCGCCGCCAGTGAAAAGCAGGGGCAGGAAGCGCGCCAAGCGGCTCAGGAAGCCGAAAAAGGGCGCACTAAAGAGCAGACTAGGGCTGAAGCCCTAGCGGCGCGTCTGGACACCCAGGAGGCCCATAACGCAGGGCTGAGAAAACACCGTGGCGGCAACGATCAGCCACCTTTGCCGTTTGAGAATGAAAACCCAGCCTAATTTACCCTTTGCGACATAATGAAAAAAAGTGAAACATGCACTCAACAAGCACCCTAATGCTTAATTCTTAAAAATGAGAAAGATAGGGGATGTGGTATGGCCGTTACACAGCAACATTATAAACTCGCCGCTCAGCTGTTGGCTGACAAGCAACCTGACGAAGCCACGCACAGTGAGCCGTACTGGGAAGGCTACTTGGATGCCGTCGCATGGTGTGTGGCGGGTCAACCCACAGTTTATGACAACAACAAACCTTACACGCTAGGCACGATGCAACGTGATGCCTGGGCACATGGCTGGTTGCATGGACAACAGTTTGTAAAGGCGCTTGCCAAAAACTCCATGGCCAAAGATACAAAAGTCCCGCAACAGCCGGATTAAGCAGGTGTTGAGATCGCGGACATAACCACCGAACGACGCTGTATTGATTAGGGTGATGAAGATTTACCGCTACGAAAAACGGCCTGAATCTCGCTTGAAAGCAAGAGGTTCAGGCCGCCTAAGCCGTATCGGCTGGGGTATACACCCTTCACATACCCGCATTTTTCCCCAGCTCCAAACAAAAAAACCATCAGCAAGATGGTTTTTTTGATCAATTTAATCTTGTGGAATTTTCACCAACCACCCCGCGAGACGTATTGTCCCACGAGGCTTTTGTTAAAGCAGACTGCTTAACCGATGGAAAGCGTATCACCGCCGGTCATCGTCATCAATGTGTCAATACCCGTCAACTGAATCAGCTGGTTATCAGCATCGCCAGCGAGTTCCCCGGCATAGTAAACGTAGGTATTACCTGAGTCGACGAACATACCAACCGAGCCGGCCACGTCCAGTTCAGCGTCAGCCTGAATGGCAGTGATCTTGTCAGCCAGCGTGTTATCGCCTGCATGAAAGGTGATCAGACCTCCGGAAGACATCTGCACATTTTCACCGGCAACCAGATCCGACGAATCAGCCGTCAGCACTATTGCGTCACCGGAAAATTCCAGAATGTCAGCGCCGCCCGTGTTGAAGTCCGTGATGATATCCCTGTCAGTACCGATTACTGAACCGTCAGCGCCAAATACAAAGGTATCGACACCACCACCACCTGTCATGGTGTCAGAGCCTAAGCCACCCGTGATCAGGTCAGTTGTCAACCCGGCCACAATCGTGTCATCTCCAGCACCGGTACTGATGGTGCCTGCGTTACCCGCTGCGCCGGTCGTGGTGATGCTATCGTTACCACCGGCCGTCGTGACGGTCTGCGCGCCGGCTGCCGCTGATGCAACAACAGTGACATCACTGTCACTCGTGCTGGCAATGGTCTGGTTACCGGCACCCAGAATCGTCGCCTCGACGTTGACGAGGTTGCCGCCCTGGGTGGTACCGATGATCTGGTCACCGGCACCGTTGATGGTAGCCGTAACCGTGGTCATGCCCGCACCGTTGATGGTCTGCGCGCCGTCACTGATACCGGTTGCATTGACGGTGCTGACGCCCGAACCGGTGACGATGGAGTGTGCACCTGCGCCCTCGGTTCTCGTCGTAATGTCGGCAGTGCCAGTGAATGATGTCATGGTGAGATTAATCGCACCCAGAAGGGTCTTCGCGGTCAGGTCAACACCTTGAGCACCAAAGGCGGCCTGAAAGTTGTCACCGGTGGTGATGCTTTGCGCGCCGTTACCGGTAGATTTGAAAATCACTTTCTCGAAATTGCTGATACCGGTCCAGAGTGCATCAGGCGGCGTGCTGGCTTCTGCGCCCGTGGTGATGTTCAGCGTATCGGCACTACCAAGCCCGTCGAGGATGTCCCCACTATTGAATGTGTAAGGACCGGCGCCGTCACCACGAGTTCCGGTAAATGTGTCGTTGCCGCCAGTACCTGAGATGTCATCAACAGACATAGTCAAGTCAAACGTCTGACCTGCACTTGGCTCCTCGGTGGGGGCGTCCGTTGGCTCCTCAGTAGGAGCGTCCGTTGGCTCTTCGGTGGGAGCGTCCGTTGGCTCCTCAGTAGGGGCATCCGTTGGCTCCTCGGTGGGGGCGTCCGTTGGCTCCTCAGTAGGAGCGTCCGTTGGCTCTTCGGTGGGGGCGTCCGTTGGCTCTTCGGTGGGGGCGTCCGTTGGCTCCTCAGTAGGGGCATCCGTTGGCTCGTCGGTAGGCGCCTCAGTGGGGGCATCCGTTGGCTCGTCGGTAGGCGCCTCAGTAGGGGCATCCGTTGGCTCGTCGGTAGGCGCCTCAGTGGGGGCATCCGTTGGCTCGTCGGTAGGCGCCTCAGTAGGGGCATCCGTTGGCTCGTCGGTAGGCGCCTCAGTGGGGGCATCCGTTCGGCTCCTCGGTCAGGCGCCTCAGTGGGGGCATCCGTTGGCTCGTCGGTAGGCGCCTCAGTCAGGGGCATCCGTTGGCTCGTCGGTAGGCGCCTCCAGTGGGGGCATCCGTTGGCTCCTCGGTAGGCGCCTCAGTGGGGGCATCCGTTGGCTCAGGCGTTTCAGGGCTAGCTGTACCATCGTCGTTGACAGTCGAGGCACCGCCTTCCGCAGGATCTGCACCCGCAACCGGCATGGTCACGCCCAAGATATCCTGAGCAAACTCAGCAAAAGACTTTTCAGTACCCTGGGTATCACCAGCCGCCAGGTTTTGACCAACATTGAAAGTAAATGTGTCGGCACCACGAATGTTAATCACTGCGCCATTGCTAAGCGTCAGTTGCGCTTCGTTGGCAACAACGATGCTGCTGACAATTTCAAGACCCGCCACCAGTTCAATGCGGTTGTTACCGCCCTGATCCACGATAGTAATGGTTTCACCACCCCCAAGGTGATTCGGGTTAATGCTGTACATCTGATCAGATTCGTCGCCGTTATACGTATCCCCCGCTGTTTGAGCAATAACGTAGCTTTCAGTCGTATTTTGAATGGGCATGTCAGCAAACCTTTTAATAATTTTTATAAAGATAATTACTTACTGGAGCGTAATATTTCTCAGTATGTCAGGTATGCAAGGAAAAGGCGCTGCACTTCCATTTGAATACGTCGATAACCGTGCTGAGCCTGTTCAAGCTTGAGGATCGACAGCATTAGACGAGTGATCTCTATCGCCCGCTGGCGAACCCGCAAAGCCAACGCGCATCTGCTTGAGCGCTTTTCTTCCTACTTGGGCCTGGACTTCAATCGCATAAAATCCCGACCCGACTTTGACGAGATGAGCCACTACGGCGCTATTGCGTCATAAAACTGTCCAAACCATTAATGCCTCAAAACCCAGAAACTCACGATTACGCGCCTAATCTTGAGTTTTTGAGTGGGAGATCAGCCTGCCAAAAATAGTGGGGGAAAACGGGCGCCGGTATGCCCCTTTCCGCCCTCGGCTTCACTGATATTACGGTGGGTATGAGTGGGGATCTCACCCAGCTGCATTTGATTAGCCCAATGTTGCTGCCCAACTGGCGCGACGGTATTAGCCGACCCTCGTCGATGCAGTCAAATCAGGTGCGCAACGAGAAACGCAAAGTTACATGTTTACTTGACCGCCTCTATCACCGCCAGGTCTACCGATAGATGCAATTGAATCATTACATTGGCTAACGTATTTCTGATTCACAGTTGTAGAACAAAACCACCCACGATTACTGGGACCTATACTTTGTGGAAGATACGTATAGGTCACTGTTTTCCCTGATAGATTGGGATTAACACCAGAGTCTTTGAACTCATAAGAAACCTCGTAAGCACGCTTTCTATTAACAAACCTAAAGCCTGATAATGCGCCATAACGGCCCTCTGAACTCAAACCCAAATCATCAAGCGAAACGTTTCTCTGGCCGGTATATATTTGTTCTTGCGCGGCAATACGGGCACTGCCTAGCAGAATATGCGCTTCAGAAAATTGCGCCCGTGCGGTGTAATTCTGGTATTGCGGCACGGCAATTGAGGCCAAAACGCCGATAATGGCCACGACAATCATCAGTTCGATCAGGGTGAAACCACATTGATAACGTTGCATGAAATCGTCCTGCGGCTAGGTGCTTATAAATAATTTTTCAGCTAATAGTTCGCTTGATGCTCAGAGTGGCTTTCCTTAACTACATCCTTGTATGAGGGACCCATGGATAACGCAGTATCATTCGAAGAAAGCGAAAATACATTAAAAGCCCTAGGATCTTAACGAGATAGTATCTTTAATGTTGCTGAATGTAATAAACATTAATAGCAATTTAAGAGCTGTAAAGCTCCCTTTCGCGAAGGTAGTCGGAGTACGTTAGACTGACACAAACCCATTGAGGAGCGTCCCATGAGCACCCCTTTAGACCCCATTGTGAGCGAGTTTGCGACGCAAGAGCAGGCTGACAGCTACGACCGTTGGTTTCGTGAGCGTGTGCAAGCCAGTCTTGCTGATCCTCGCCCTGGTATCCCCCATGATGAAGTCATGGCGGAAATGGATGCCTTGATCAACGACATCGAGGCCCAAAACAGGAAGCGTGCTTAATGCTGCCAGTCATTTGGCGACAGACCGCTCGCGAAGACTTAGCTCACTTGTTACGCCACATCGCACAGAAAGACCCCCACGCCGCCCGACGCCTTAGAACCCGGTTAGAGTCAGTTGTCCTTCCCCTGTCAGAACACCCCTACCTGTATCCCGTTGGTGATGTGCCGGGCACGCGCAAAATTGTGGCCCATCCTAACTACCTGGTGGTCTACCGGGTTGCCGTTGATCGCATCGAAATCGTCAATGTTCTGCACGCCCGTCAAGAATACCCATAGGTGATCACGTCTTTCTATCACTACACTCCTAGGTGTTACCCCTTCTTCTGTTAAAAATGTGGCACCCTAATACATGCCCGAACTGAATCTCTCGCAAGCCGCCAGGCTGTACGGAAAGAGCCGGATGACGATACACCGTCATTGCCGCGCAGGCCGCATAACATCAAGGCTAAGTGACGATGGTCAACGCCTGATCGACCTCTCTGAACTGATCCGCGCTTACGGAGAAGCACCCAATCCCGTTACACCTGATACAACCTCCAAGGCATCCCAGCGATACACCTTAAAAGACACCCAGAAGAGCATGCGAGATGACCTTCTACTGCGTGAGATTCAGGCACTCCGTGAGCAAGTTACTCAGCTTCAGGATGAGGTTCGAGAACTACGCCAGCTCCCGTCTCCGAGGCAGCTTGAGCCTGATCTAGAGCCATCTGAAAATCGCCAAATTAAAGGCTTCGATGACATCCTTAGGCGTTTTGAGAAAAGGCACTAACACCACAAGGGCCACTTTATAGCTTTTATCGCCCCGTAGGGGCGATTCAGCGAGCTTGCGAGCGATAACCGGCAATGCACATCACCTGATGCTCCACGACCCTTGACGCCCCCCACAGGCTTCTCCTCGCCTCGACACCTTTCTGATGAACAGGGTTTTGCTAGGCATGGCCTTTATTCTTGCACGGCCATAGGCCGTCCCCCTCGGCGGCGCGGCTGCGAAGCAGCCAGATAACCGCTTTTAGTGCGCCTTTGGCGCATCATTATTAGGCTGGCCGAAGGCCAGGGCGAGCGCAGCGAGGGTAGGTGAGCGCGTCACGTTTTCGCGCGCGCGTTTTATGTACTTTTAAACCTTTTAACCCTTTTGGGCGCCATAATTATTTGAAATAAAAGGGCTATTAGCTTTAAAAGGGGACGGATTCAGGGTTAAAAGGGGACGGATTCAGGGTTAAAAGGGGACGGATTCAGGGTTGTAGAAGGGACGGATTCAGGCTATAAAAGGTCAATGTTATAAAATCCCTTAAAAGTAGCCTTATGAGCGAACAACAAGAAATAAGTAAGCCAATTTACAAGAGCAATGCTTTGGTAGAGGCGTCTTACCGTCTATCGCCCGCCGAGCAGCGCATTATGCTGTCTTGTATCACCCAAGTGCGCCGTGATCAGCCGATCACTGACGATATCCTATACAGCGTCAGCGCATCCGATTATGCCGCCCTATCAGGCACCGAGTCGCACTCGGTCTACAAGGAGCTGGCTGATGCTGCTCTGCGACTCAAGCGCCGTGAAGTTTGGATAAAGCAGGAGCCAAACGGACGCGGTAAGCGCACCAGCACCCTCATTACTGGCTGGGTGCAGTCCATTAT
>JAXHNE010000005.1:0-145094 GCA_034520885.1 Candidatus Saccharimonadota bacterium | reverse complement strand
TGTGGTGGTAGTGGTTGGTATTCAAGACAATGAAACAACTATTGGTTGAAGAACCTGTACTCTTTGCTGGGTAAGTGGAAGGTAATTACCGTGGAAGTCAATTAAAGTTTTTCAATAATACATTTAACTGATCTTCCACGGTTTGATTACTGGTGTCCAGATATAACCATGCGTTGGGCATGTCTTCAAAAGGTGAATCAATTTCCAGTAAAATCCTTAATCTCACCTGCTCTGGCTTTGACATAAAGACCTTTTACATCACGTTTTTCGCATTCCTGTAATGATGTTGTAAGATGTACGAATTTAGCACTGGAATGATTTTTCATAACCCATTATTACGCATTTCATTTGTTGGTGTAATGAATGTCGCCACAACAATGACATCGTTTTATTCAATATCTTTGCGACTTCCGCAGCATGTTCTAGGTTTTCTATCGGTCTTCAACACTAAACCCCAATCCTTTATTTAATCCATCACGAAGAACATCGCCATCTAGTAGAAATACTTTTATTTTGTTGTTCTAAATGTTCAACTAATTTCTTACCGATTGTGGTTTTTCCCGAACCACTTAATCCATTAAACCAAATCGTGTCTTTCATTTTTCTTTTAGTTTATGATTTCAGATTATTTCGAAAATATAATATGATAGAGTTTTTAAAAATATTTCAACCAACGCAATGCCCGTACGAATTAATATGTGCCCAGTGAATAAAAAAGCAATAATAAATGTGAGAACAGTGCTCCATCCTCTATAAAAAATACTTTTTAGTAAAATCTTTATTTCGTATCATTCATCATTAAAAACGTGGTGTTCATACAATAAACCCTGAAACTCAAGAAATTTTCACATTTTTTATTTGGGTTTGTACATATGTTATTATCTTTGCTATCTCATTCAAATATAAAATTTATTATTAACGAAAAAGAAAAATGATGAAAAGGTACCGCGCAACATTACTTGTTGCAATTTTTGCAATTCACGACACTCTCTTACGGACAAGGGGCCGTTTACGGTTCAAGGTGGTTATTCTTGGACTATGGGAATGGTTGGTGGTGAATTACCAAATCGGAAACAGTGCCATTGGTGCTTGTCATGGATGCCCGCAACGATGCCACGGTTCGGGTGAATCTCTCAACTCCTTCTCGGCATATTATGCTTGGAGTACTTACGAATACGATGAAAGCGGTTATTATCTCTCACTGGGTTTCGCATCTGCTGGATATCGTAGCCAAATGAATTACAATAGTGGTGGATGGACTGATGATGTGGTTGCACCAATGGGAATCGTTAATCTCGGTTATAAAGCACAGTGGTTTTCAGGTATTTAAATTGAAAGGGTGAGGTTGGATATGGTTGGTGTGAATATGCTAAAACCTTTACTTGGGGTCTTACCGCAGGTTGGACATTTGGAATGTATTAATAATAAAATCACAGAAAACATGAAAAAAATCTTGACATTATTCACGCTCTTCTCGTTGTTTTTGACATCCTGTGGTGATAACCAACTGGTTGGTTATCCACAAGAAATCAGGAATATCGGGGGTGAGCTGAGTAGAAGGCCGGTTACCTGCCACGGAATTAACGAAGTAAGGAGTCGGCGACGAGGCCACAAGAAAAACGAAGTAGCACTCAAACCTATCTCTATCGCACACGAATTAAACGATTCAAATCTATTGGAGAATTAAAAGAAGTCCAGTTGAGACCGTAGAATTCCTTTTCCCTCAGAATCTGTATATCAGGGTTACTGGCTTTAAAGGAGGAAAGGTAATGAGGGACTTAACGCATTTTACGCGTATCCATGATTATGAAGTGGTGCGAAGATCTACTGTGGCTCGTAATTCCTTGGAATAGTGGTAGAGGTTACCTTTATCTATTGGGAAATACTGAGAAACAAATAGCATTTATTCCGTCCACATAACGGACGTAAATGTACATTAAAACAAATTAGTTATGAAAAAAATCTTATTGAAATTTGCCCTTGCACTGGCATTTATAGGTGCAATAATCACATTCAGTTGTGAAGAACCAAAACCAGATTGTGAAGTATATGATTATGGGACACGTAATCGTTGAAAACGAAACAGGGTATCAAGTCTAAAAGTTGATGTGACATTACACCTCTACTGGTGAAAATAGATGAAACGTGGATTTACGATGGTCGTAGTAAAAAATATCGAATGGATGCAGGTAGAGTCTATATCTGGGCGAGTTTCGATGGTGACGATATGGGAATATGACACCGAATATTTGGATGGCCTTGCTACGATTTAACATATACGTGGTATTTGTCAGGCGAAAGATCTGGGTTCAGAAACCCAGACTCTGGTGCTGGATGTAATGCAACATGGAGAGGTCATTGAAAGACCCATAACGGAAAGTCGAATCCGAGAAAAAGAAATAAAGACTTGATTTTAATGAATGTTAAAAATGGTGGGCATTGTTGTTCATCATTTTTTTGTGTTAGTATTTATAGAAAAGATGTCATAATCAATAAAATTGAGTCAATAGTTAATGAGGTAATTGATGAGGTGTTCGGAGCGAATCAAAATGTTGATGGATTTCATGGGACTCGCTATGATGATTGGCAGGATGTATAATCAACGAATGCAGAAGTAGCCAGAAATGCAAGCACATGAAACAATGTATCGAAACCTATATGAAAAAGGTGGCGATAAAGCCGTAATGAAAACATTCGAAGAGCAATCAGGAATACAATAAACCAGTTGGTGGTGGTAAGTATCAATTTGATTACTCTGATGGATAGAAAACAAACTGGGTTCACAAACCCAATGGAATTATAAATACACAGGAGATTAATAATAAATAAATATTAAGACTAAAATGAAAAATATTTGGGAAAACATTAAGAAGTGGGCAAATGAAACCGCACCGCCTTGGCTGAAAAAAGCGCGGTCGCAAATCATCAACGTGTTTGTGGCGGTATTGTATGCATATGCTCGACTCGATAACGCAGGACCGAGGAGTGGCAACTGCCATTGTTGGCCTCTGGGGGTTTCATACTCTTAGCATATTGGATATTCTGGAAACTCTTTGCGTGCAAGATACGGTCGTGAAGGCATTCATCGCACAGGAGAAAGAAAGTAAAATTGATTCACAACTACGAAACAGAAAGCCAGAATCCACGGGGGTTCTGGCTTATTTTTTCAATTTATTCTAATGAAGATTTGGGTTTCAGAGTATCTTATTTCTCACAGCGTTGTACAGTTACCGCTGCATGTGTACGGAGTCCTGTCGTGAGTTATAACAGAAATGTCTTACCCGGTGCTTCATCATGAAACTCACAACGATTAGTATCAGCATCTTTTCCGACAAAATCAGGCACAATCTCTTTTGGTGCACCAAATACTTCTTCATACTGTTCATCACTGAGTGCACACCTATGACAGATGTTAGCAGAGGTCTGATAAATACCCTCACCAAAAGCCATTCCCATTATCGCATCAAATTTATGTAGAGGTTTTGTATCTCCACAAACATGACAATGATATTGCTGGTGCTTGTGACAACATCTTTTCTATCTTTTCTTTCTGACGTAAAAGCGATTTCACTTCTTCGAGATTAACGAATCTCTTATCAAACATCAAGGGGTTTTCCATGTCGTTGTTTTTAATTAAAATCTATCGAATTCGGTATCCAGCGTTTCGGCATGCGTTTGAAATGTAATGCCATTTTATTCTTTTCTTCTGTGGTGGTATCGTCTTCATACCAAGAACCATATGCTCGGACTTCGATTTTCTTTCCATGTTTTTTCTTCTCACGAAGACTTGGATGAAAAATACCAACATCTTCTTTCCAGAATTTCCAGATGTCCCTATCTGAATCCTGAACTCCAAAGACTTATATTACAGAAATAATGTGTGTAATTCTTTTTCAAATTCCTCGACCTTCGCATGACATAACCCCTAGAGAACAAAATTACCCTCATATTTGCTGTACACAAAACACAGACAATACGCACCACCCATCCAACTTTTTTCACCATCGGCAGGTACGTCAATTACTGGATATTTTTTGTTCTGAAGTGCTTTCTGTTTCTTTAACGCAGATTTTCAGTGCTTCCTGACGATAATATTCATCATAGGAATCAACATCAGTGATTTTTTTCTTTTCATCGGGAGTGAGTTCTCTTTTGAACCTCAGTCCTAATTTCCTTTGAAACAGTTGCCAAAGCAATGTCTTCGATTTGTTTTTGTTTTTCCATAATTATTCAGCATAAAATTGAATATAATATTCTTCTCTATCAATTGCTCTGGTAACTGTCATGGAAACATCCATACCCCAAATAAACCTGTACGGAAAGTAACCCAAATCATTCCGAATGTGAACCCGAAATATTTTCTTTTCTTTTCTTCGTGAATTACACGGAACGCCAAAATTTGTTTTTTATTTTCCATGATTTAAAAATCAGGAAGACACGGGAACTATATCGGTCAGTTATGCTTCCTTATATAAGACCAGATTCCCGTGTCTTCGGGTTGTGTTAAGCTAATTATTAAAGAACCACTTGTCTGGCGAACCAGACCCTAAACAATCAGTTTAGCGAACTTTATTCTATGCAATTATACGAAAAATATTTTAAAAGGTTACAGTTTTACTAATTTATTTATAAAGTAATCTGCGATCGTACTGACTTGCAGCGCCAAGTACTAATCCTATTAACATCGGAATCACTACGCTCCAGTTCACATTCAGGCATCCCTATGCCCTTTAATGCTATTATTGATATCGGTATCACCAACACATATAAAAGTTCTCACCACAGTCCCAATAATGATACCGTGAGTGAAAACGCTTCGGTGTTCGAATATCAATTGATAAGGAATCCAAATCATTTTAAAAAACCCACCACCGATCATATGGTCGGCTATCGGGATCCAAATCACCATTGAACATCAGTGCTGCGAAAACATAAGCAGGACGTTAAAGTGGTTGTGGTTCTGATATCATGCGTAAGATAATGAGTACCAACACCAATAATTGGTGCCGTTGCGGCAATGTTATGATGTCATGTGTTCTTCCGTTAGGCATAACGTTTATTTTTTCGCGATATTATACGATAAAAAGTTAAAAAGGTTACAACGCCAAGTATTTTTATGAAAAACTTATTCTGATGTTAACGGAACAAAAATTAAGATTGCACCAATTATCTCAGCCTCGAAGTATTATATATCCGAGGGTTTGTTGTTTGGAAAAAATCCGAATCAGGCAATCAAATTATCTTCAAAAGAAAAAAATCGTTGACCCCCAAGTATCACAAGAAGGTAAAAAAATCTTGGATACCATTAATCATGCTCCAAGAGGTGATGGGTACACGAATTTATTAACTAAATTCTATGTCAATGAGAGAATGCCTATTGACGACATAAAAAAACTATATGATTATCTTAAAGAAAATAAACAACACGTTAACCGTCTTACCGTAAACCAGTTGTAACATACGAAACCTATAGGGAATCCAGAAGAGACTTAGATAGTATGGAAGAGAAAGTAGAACATTGAAAAAACTCTACGATAAACTTCCATCATATCTTGGAACCCAGGCAAAACAACTCGATGCTCGTACAAACGAAAAAATGAAACAACTCGCTGCTGATTTCATTAAGTTAAAACCAGAACAACAGAATTTCTTTATTCAGAAAGTCAGGGGATATCGGAACATTCCAAGAATTCATGAATAGTTCGGATGCGTATATAACACGAATCCAATCCGGCGATGACTATGAAGCTCATTAAACAAAAGATAGAAAATACCAGTAGTGCGCATTAAGCATCTGGTAGCACCAGATAAAGATATTACTAATGGCACATCATCAAAATAGTCACATGACGCATCAAAAACAATGGTTGACCGTCAATGGTGGATCGCTCGTGACCCCTCACACCGAAGGTCACACAAAAAAGGTGGCAACAACATATTTCCACATGTGGGAATTCAATCAACCAGAAAATGACAGTTAGAGATATGGCGGCAACCAAGATCCGTCTCCGACAATCCAGAATCTTCAACAACACATTTTAAAAGATGACTAAACAAACCAATCTAGATACAATTGTTAAGAATAAAGGAAAATCTGTCGTTATGACATATTCAACAACTATTTGGCTAAACGTAAAATAGCAAGAATAGCTAAATTGATTTTAGGGGTGCTGCTGGTTTATTAGAAGGCGTTAAGAGACTAACAGAGTTTAAAAACTGAGGGTTCTGAAAGACGAACTACTTGAAGTCATTAATAAAAGTAATTTCGTGAGCGAAGACACGTCACCAGATAACGTTGAAATATATCATGGTAGTGTTGACTTCGGTATGAGTGAGGATGAAATGAAAGAGGCTCTGGATTTAGGTGATTGAATCCGATACCATTAGTTCGATGGCATCAGACGCATATGGTAGTTATGGTTATGCAGATGATGATGAATTGAATTATATGCAAAACGTTCTTAGTGACAACAACATAAAAAAAATACAGGAAATTGCCAAAAAAATAGGGGTGTCCAGACAAAAAACATATGAACTTGTTGGGGTAGACGGGGAGATGAAAGATTTTTTTCGAGCGGCGTGATATGGAAAACTGTCATGGACACATATTAGGCAGAACGTGCTGAAGCCCTGAAAATGATGTCCGAACTCGAGCCAGGCAAAAGAACAACTTAATGACATCGTTTTTGATGTAAATGACGGTAATCTTTCAATTGATAGGATGTTGGAATACATGAGAAGAAAACGAGAAACAATTCAATACATTCGATGAGTTTGTAGAAGATGTTAAAGATAATATCGACCTTTCACCGGATGCTGTTTATGAAGTCCAGATATAATGATATCGATTACGAATCATATGGATTCGGAAATAAGTGATGATTCGGATAGGATGTTAGAAGACCTTGATGACCCATATTCAAAATATCTATGCTCAAAGTAGAAGCAGATGAAATAATTTAAGACAAACATTGAAAAAATATGGGTTCGAATTTTTTCGAGGGGACACTGTTTACTAGCAAAAAGACGACAAAAGGATAAAACAATAACTGTTACGGATTTCGGTTCTCCAGGAGGTAATGGTGGAACGTTGGTTTTCAGCGTGAAGACGATGATGAGTTGCAGTTAAATATTACTTTAACATATAACGAATGGAAAAACCCAAGGTCTGGATGGTATACCCATTAGCAAGTTAGGTGATTATATCGACCAACCCGAATTGCCAAGCAATCGAGGGAATGGAAACAAAGATTTAATAAATTAATATTATAATCAATATTAATATCTGTAAGCTATTTATAATAAAAGCAGTATGGAAACATTTTTATCCCGTAATAATAAAAAAAGATGGCACAATTATTCACGATATATTTGCCTCAGACTCATAACGACTTAATCAATAAATATCTTACATTAGATGAAATCGCTGCCGAAGATTTCTTCGTGGGAAAAAGTACTGCCCCAAAGATGGTCACAGACTCGATGATGTCAATAACTACACGCTGTTGAATAATAAAGTTTTTTTCCCGACTGGTACCACGGTTAAATTATTGCACAAAAGTCATGGCTGAACTCGAAATCAATTATCGAAGCCATGATTGTGAAGGGCAGAAAAAAACTCTTGCTTCAGCGAAGGCGTGATTCTAAATAAAATGACTCGTATCGAAGAAGCCAAACACTGCATAGTCTTTGCGATGTATGACGAAGCCAGAATAGATGCTATCGATGAAACCACTGTGGTGAAATACATGACAGATGATGCGTTTATTGGCATAATGAGAGACGGTAGTAAAGTCGAAGAAACGCCGGGATATGCGAAAATCAAAAGAAATGCGTGATTACAGTAAAGTGGTTAAAATGTATGGTGGAGCAAAAATCGGTGAAAATGCGTGACTATGCGAGAATCGGAGCGCTGAAAGGCGATAGTAATGTCTTGGAAATGCGTGACCAAAGTAAAGCTGATAGACTTAAGCATTTATCACGTGTAGATGAAATGTATTACCAGATAATCGAAGAAATGTGGGAATGGACTGTTGTGGAGAAAATGTTTGATTATGCCCGTATTAATTTCATGGATGAAGACAGTAAGGTCATGGAAATGTTTGGCGACAGTATGGTCGAACAGATGTTCGGTAATTCCATCGTGGAAAAAACATATGAAAACAGTTTGGTGCGTAAATTACATACATGATGCTGTCGCGTAAGTACTGAGTAAGGAATTATAATCACACATAAACATATTTTTTAAATGGGACAGTCAATCGGCTGTCCTTTTCTTGCATATCTGATTTCTTTGTTTTATATTTCGCGGTATGTTAAAAAGATATACACTATATGAGGTTACGGTAAACCAACAAAATATGTTTCAATTAATTTATGATTCTGAAATACAAGCACATAATATTGTAAGTAAGCCCGAACATCAATTGGAAAAACAAATGGATAGTGGTAGTACTACCAAATAATTGTAAGTAAATTATGAAAACCAAAGAAATTATAAAACTCGGAACAACACTAGGACTAATCTTCAAAGAAGAAACATGTTTTCCCAATGATTTACTTAAAGATATTGTGGTATTTGATGGTGTCAGAACCGGAGAACTATCTTTGATTGACGGCAATGATATGAGTGATGACAACGAGATACTAAGTAATGGAAGACGACTTACAACTCATGGGAAGACGAGAACTAAAAATGGAATTACATGGATTACTAAATATTACAACAGATGGGTTAAACTCGTGTTGAGCGTGAGGAATGGTGGTGAAGAGGTTAGACTATATCATCTGAATTATGATGAAACCGAGGCGATTCAATGACACTACAAAATAAAAGACAATAATTACGACATGGATATCAACGGTAAATTACATGAAAAGATATAAAATAGAAATAGTGTTCGAAGAAGGTGATGATGAAATGTTTGGGAAGAATTATGAAACGATAAAAGTGGTTGTGATGAACTCATAGACACAATTAAAACCGAATTACAAAATTATTTCCCCGAATCAGTTAGACTCGTGGAATTCAAGGATGACAAAATCAGAGTGCGAAAGCCTTCTGGCTTTTCTACAGAGATTATAAAAATTATAAATATTATGGAAATTTTAACAAAATACAACAGAAACGATAAGGTGTATTTTCTCCTCAGACAATCCCGAACTAACCGATGACGAGAATTGGTCACCAAAACAAAAGGAGGTCTTTATTTGTGAAGGCAGAATAAAAACCATTAAGACTCGCCACGATGCCAATTGCATCTCGAAAATAATATATTTCGTTATGGTTTTGAGTGGACGCTGCTATAAATGGGTTGAAGTCTTTGAGAAATGCGTTGACATCCAACAACTCGGTGCAGATGTTAGTAAATAAGTACCACGTTAATAGGTTGAAATCATGACAGAAAGGAATTAAACCAATATCTTAAGGACATAGACCTGAAGATGTGTTGTATTATAAAACAGACTAATATAACTCAAATACTCTATGACAATGGTAATCCAATTAGATGAATATTATCAAGCCACCGCTAGATCTCACGGATATTGTGAGGGTTGGTACGGTCTCATGCAGGATTTGCTTGAGGAATGAATTAAAACAGACTGGGACAGAGATATTCGCCAAATCAAAGAGAAATTCGGGGGTCTGAGATTTATGTTGTAAGCGCAAGCCAAGAAGTGTTCATATTATCAGTCGGTACGAAGAACTTAGTTATGAGACCTGTGAGGTCTGTGGAGAAACTGGAAAGACACGTAGAGACCTTGGGTGGCACAGAACCCTATGTGATAAACACTATAAAGAACTGTGATTAATGAAACCAAAACTACATGGAATCAATTGCTAATGGTGCTATGCGGTCGGGATTACCGATTTTGTTGCAGAACATACCGATGAAAGGCAAATATGGTATGTGGGGGAACCAAGTGTATCGGGAAATTCCTGAACAGAAAACGCAGCGAAAGAATTCCATGACGTGCTGGAATGCTTAAAGGACTGCCAGACCTATATCAACAACATGGATAAGGAAGCCAATAACGAAACCAGAACGAAAAAATTTAAAACTGTTACATACTTATAAAATCAGAACACCTGCAATGGGATACACGATAGAATAACAAATTTTTATGGTGAATCAGAGAATACCTCAATGATCTCATAAGACTTAGAGAAATCATAGCGGAACAACCCAAAATATGAAACATTACAAAAACAGATTCAAGGACGTACAGGAAGCCGTAATGCAATCAGCAAATTAACTGGTCATTATTAAAAATAAACCCATTAGAGACAAGACCACGGATGAAGAAAATCTCTGGATATCAAAGTCTTTGTACCCTTATGAGAAGCAAAGCGAGGGTTTTGACACAGAGAAACAGCGTTCCTGCTGATTGTCTGAGTCATACCCAAACAATCTAGAAAATAAAATAATTAGAAAAAATAAGAGACATGACCGAAGAACAAGCAAACATGTGATAGAACTTCTTGAGGAAATCAAAGAACTTAAGAAATAGATTCTTTATTAAAAAATAGAGAATATTTTCACACCGTTAATGTGAGATTTTGTCAAAACTATGGGGAATGCTAGGACGACCATAAACAAGTTGTTGTTGCGGAAGACATTTCCCCAGATTTCTGGAACTGCTAAGACAGGTTATTTCGGATGTCGAACAAGAATTACATAAACTATAAAAACCGATATTATGACATAAAGAACTTTACGACCACATTACAAAACACATGACACCAGAGCAAGCACTGATGAAAATGCTTGAAGGACACCAAATCTCCTACGAGAATCTTAAATTCAGAGAAGGCGAGGAAGTCCACCCAGTTTTGATTGTGGCTATGGCTGCACTGGATATGGGGACTGGACTTGTTCACGATGGCAGTGATGATGATATTGTGAGGGGTATGGCAATAGGTACACAGGAATATCTTGATGAGATATTTGTTACCGATACCAGTGATGACTTAATAAATGCAAAATGATTGTGATTGCGATAAAAAACTGAATAATTAATTAAAACAGATATTATGGACGAAGAAAAAAATTGTTGTGACGATGGCTGTAAATGCCAAGAAGAAGAACCGCAATACATACCACCTTATATGCTACAAGGAAATGGTATTGTATCAAATCGGGGTTCATTTAATGTTGGTATAGATGAACCAATGAGTGAACCAGCAAGTCCTTTGAAAATCGATAAAATCCTTATCTAACAAAAGGATTATGGTTATCTGTAAAGCAGGTTGTCAGACGATGTGTTGAAACGGAATAAAAAACTTGATTACATTATTCACGGAATACGTCAATGACCCAAGGAGGGTAAGAAGTTTGTATGACTCCAATGATTTAAACAGACTCTACGAAGAAGCTGATGCGGATTTGGAAGAAAACCTGAAGCGTAAAATCTCGGAATTGAAAAACAGGTAGAACAGCAGAAACAAAAATGTTATTCACATAGCGGTTATTGGTAGGAGTATTAATGATGTTAAAAATTATTTGGGAGATATTTTACCTCTGTTGTCAAGGGAGTAACTGCCTTGCATAAGTACATGCTGGAAACCCAAGACCATATTATATATTATTATGCCATTACCAATGTTGGACACACCAGAGGCGTGGGATTCGATAAGGTCGTGGAAACCCATAGAGCCAGAGAAAATCAGGAATTTCATACAATAACAGAATGTATTCAAATAAATAGAAGGCGTTAAACCAATGGAAAACTTGAAAAAATATGGAGATTATAAACATCTCAACAAGAGATGGTAAATTGATTGCTTTAATGTCATATCAAAATACCGAACCAGAAGAAGGTGATTTAAATAATGGGTATAACACTATTGAAATCCCAATTAATTTACGAGACATTCAATTAAGTGTAAGAGGGAGATGCTTGTTGACCAATCGGTGAAAAACTATGTTGATGAGTGTTGTAGCCAGTAATTATAACGGGTGGAGTCCTAAACCAAGTGAACCAGTTCCAGCATGGTGCAAACGCTGTAATAAGTACACATCTAAAAGCAGAAAAACGGGTAAATGTATATTTTGTGATGAATACCATAATAAGTAGGTTATCAAATAAAATTAGAAATATGAAAAATAATAGGTTCTTAATTAAATACAGGTGGCTTATATCGGCATTGCTCTATGCGTTGATATGTGTGGATACGTTCTTCAGAGCAACAACGCAACTCGATGGTGTGGCTATGTCGAGATTAGATGCGGGTCTATGGGGTCTTTTTGTTCTACATTTTATGGTATTAGTCGCTGTGGCTGGGGCATTTACATTGCATTACTTGATTGAAGGCTTTAACTGGGTCTTCAAGAAACTGTTTAAGTAAACCCTGTAACGCGTTCAAAACGAAACATAAAGAAATCAAAAGGTTAACACGATGCTGTGATGAATGCGGTGGTACTGGTGATGTTAGTGAATGTTGTGGTTCAGGTGTAGATGGTGGTCGTTGCGAGGTCTTGTGGTAAATTCTGTAAAGTCAGACCCTGTGATAACGGTGGGGGAGCAGGATATTTAGTAAATATCAGTCGGTGACTACGTCGAGGTCTTTGTGTGTTGCTGGAGTCCAGAATATCTAAAAGAAATGCTATACGACAGTAAAAAAGTCGGAGATACTAAGACCTATAGTGGAAAAATAACTGATATCATCGATGAATTCAAATTAGAGGTTCGTGTAGAGAAGAAACGTAGGAAATACGTAATAGGTGTGGAAGAACTGATTTCGTCGTAGTTATAACTCGTCGAAATGGTATATAAACGCTATCGGGGCTCTACAGATCCTAACTCCTTACAGAATTCCAATACGGAGTTCTGGAGTTCGGTTTTAAAAAGTTTTCGTCAGTAACAGTTGATTCTTGAATGGTTTTGTTATAACCAATTGATGTCAAAACGAATATAATTGCAATTATCGTGGTTTTCATATTAACTTGTTTTTCTCAGTTATAATTACTATTACATCAGTATTTATGTTAAAACAGTATTAAGTTTTGATTAAAATATAATGACATGAAAAATCTCGGACATAAATTATTAATGATTATACTACTGTTGACTTGTATTGCAGCAAGTGGTCAGGGTGTACAGGTGAAGAAAACCAGTAACGGTTGCAGGACCTATAGACGATAATAACAATGAATTAGATGGTAAGTCAAGGGCATGAATGCCAGTAGCGTGTTGATTGCCGAAGCCCAGTATTTACATGGAGTCAAACATGGTATGTGGAAAATCTGGACGCAGAACGGACAACTCGACATATCAAATGTATTACAGCGTGGGCAAGGAAAGTCGGAACATGGAAACAATGGGATAGAAATGGAGACAGTCAGCTTAACGAGAAAAAATATCGGTACTGAGTGGCCAATGAAAGACGTATTTAATGTAGACGCATAAGGTCGTATATAGTATGGACACACGGTATAGAGAAAATCAAGACAAATTAGAAAAATGAAAAAACAAATACAGACAATGGCAGACAATGGATTTAGAAAAGTACTGGTAAAACTGATAAACAGGTACAGTAAGGAAAATGGCAGCGATACCCCAGACTTTATATTGGCAAGGTATTCTTGATAAAACATTAGGAGATAATTTTGATGCTGCGGTTAAAGAACGTGAAGAATGGTATAGCGATGATGATAGTAGTAATAACTAAGTAGATATTATCGTAATGGAAAAACTTAAAATGTAGACATTGCGGTCAAGTAATGGAAGCCGAAGACACATTAACTATGGCTGGGGTCGAAGCTCAAATCGGTGCTTATACTGTGCCGTGATTAAAAACGATATCATGGAACAGTACTGGGAACTCAGTGCGGAAAAGCTTGAACAACTTCGATTTAATTAAGGAAAAAAATGGGTCTCTGAGTAGTATTTATGATAAAACCATGAAAATCAATACGAGAAAAGCGGTTATTGCGATGTTCAGCATATCGGTGCTGGCAATAGTTGTGCTTAATTTTGGTATTGGTGATAGCCAACAAGCTCACGGAAACCCAATATGTTATAGACACCGTGGCAATCGTAACACCTGATACAGAAAAACGATACGAAGAACGTCTCGCTGAAAAACAGTTACGACTTGAGAGAAAATCTATTATCAGAGACACGTTTTCGATAGAAGAACCCCTAAAACAATTGGAATCTTTACCTGAAGAATCAGAACCACTGATATCAGAACAACAAGTAATAGTGGTTCAGATGCCCCCACAACAACCACAACAAGGCGTGGATTGGAAATCATTAATTAGTTGGGCAATCGCTGCACTTAATGGCGTGGTGTTGTTGCTGATGAATATCAAGAATCTGGAAAAAACCCGAAATAATTTTTTAACTACCTCATTATCAGATTTTTGAAAATTTTTTCCAGAATTTTTTTGGGTTTTGTATATAGGGGATACCGGATTTTTTTCCAGAAAATTTTTTGATCCTATGTGAAGGTGTCGACATGTAGCACCCCCAGCCATATATGCCCCCCGTCCCTCTGGGGTGGGATACGGGGTTTCCCCCTGTCACTGTATAGCATGGGTTGTGGCTGACTATCTGCTGGTGAATGGTATGGTCGTATGGTTTAGGGGTTGACTGTCTTAAACAGGCTTAAAACCATAAATAAAAGCATGGTGTTCTTATTTAGAATCATTATAAATTAAGTATTGGGGCAAAAAAAAAGGCTACAAACTGTAACCTTTTTTCTGTTGGGTTTCTTGGGTTAAATGAATTGGTATGTGTCACCTGTTACATTTACTTCTTTCATTCGTTCCTCGGATATTGCAAACATTCTGAATTTATCTACTGGCAATTCGGTTTTTAGAACATCTTGAAATACCTGCTAATCGCATTCTTTTGAGCGGTTTCGGGGTTAGGATTACTTTTTTTGTATTCACCCTCAACAATTACTTCTTTGGCGTGTGAATTGGCATAGAAATAATACTGTTCGGTTTCTTTGTGTTGTTTAATGCCCCTGCCCAAATGATTATATTTTTCTTGTTGTGCTATACTTTGCGCACTTTGGGTTTCCTCATTTTTGTTATCCAACATGGTTTTTACCATTTCATCTCTTACAGTTGCAAGGGTTTTTGTTTCCTTCACGCCATTTAAAGCGGTTTCACGTGCTTTTGTACCTTCCTTTGGTAGTTTACCCTCTGCAAGAAATTTTGTTGCCCCTGCATTGGTTGCATACTTTACACCCTCTGCATTATTTACCTTGAACTTCTCTGCAATTGCTTTGAAGTCATTGTTGGTCAGCGAGTTAAGCATCTCAACACTTTTGGCTTTAGCATTTCCATAAGATGCACCAAAATTCACAACAAAGTTAGCAACTTCGCCACTTGTTTTTGACGTGTACTCGCTGATACCCATGAAGTTAGCACCTTTACCGTTTTGTCCTTTAAGAATCTCTGCAAGAATTGTTTGTGCGTTTTTCATAATTTCTGTTTTTTTTAGTTAATATGGTTTGTGTTTGTCTTTCTCTTATTATTACGTGGATAAATGAAAATAGTTACATTAATTCGTATTTATTTTCATTTATTTTACAAATTAATTCTTAAATACTTGATTTACAGCACGTATGCGCCATTTCTTTTGGGTGCGGTATCTATTACAGTTTCTCCGTTACCGTTTAATATCATAAGGTGTGCAGATTTTTGTTGCACTCCACTAACAATAAATAAGTCTGTTTTAGTGTATTTTGACCGTTTAATTTCGGCTTTTAGTGCTGTCATGGTGGTATTATATTTCTTTACCTTAAACTCTCGTTATTCGGCTTCTAACTGCATAACCTGTTTTTCTCAAATACATTAATATAAGCGGTCATATTTCTATTTGATGAAGTGTATCTGTATTGGTCTGGAGCAATACCCAAATAGTTTAAGCAAGTCGAAACGCAAACTGTTTTTGTGCCATTACCATATTTAATGTGTTCAACTATCTTTTTATTACTTAGGGTTTCGGCTGTCATGGTCGTGTGTGTGTTGGTTATAGATATGTGTACGTGGATTAATTAAAAAAGTTATAGTGAATCGCATTTATTTTCGCATCCACTTGTTATTTTTAATCATTATAAATAACAAAAAAAACTTGAAAAACGAAACATTTTTTGTAACCCTGCGTAGAAATAACAAAGCGACACAATTATTAACCATTAATTTTATATGCTATGAAAAACAGAAAATTGGTAGCCAACTACAACAAGTCATTGATAATGAGAAGAGCATGGAAATTCTATAAGGCTCAGGAAGTCAGGACAATGGAAATGTTTAGCACTTGTTTACGTCAGAGTTGGAACATTGCGAAAAACGGCACAAAAGAAAATGAGATAAGCGAGATATACACAAAGTATAACAAGCAGATATTTTACTACATATTGCCGAGAGTTGGAGGGGAGAAACCGAGGTTGCCGAAGATTTAACAAGTGAGGTTTTTAGAAAATGTATAAAGCATTTACAGAACTATGATGTTAATGTTGCTAAACTCAATACGTGGTTATACCATATTGCGAAAAACGTTGTTATTGACCATCATAGAACCGAACACGCAGACCGTTATTTGAATACCGATGATTATGTCGATGATAAAGGTAAGCCAATGTTTGAGCAACAAACGTCAATACAAGCCGATGATAACATGATGTCCGAGGAAAGTCGTAAAAACATAGCCGAGGCGTTTCGTAGTCTTTCAGCGAAACAAAGAAAGATTGCCACAATGTTCTTTTTAAGGAAATTAAGTCATGAAGAAATATGTGCTGCACTTGATATACCTTTGGGAACAGTTAAAGCAACTATAAACAGGTGTAAAACCAAGTTGAGGGAACAACTGCAAAGCCTTCGCCAAACAGCATAGGGCAATGTCCATAATAACAGGGTGATAATGTTCATGGTTTTAATTAAAATAATGTCCATAAAACGTAACCTTTTTAATTAAAATACGTACAATAAGTATAACCAAAACGCAAAACCATGACATTAGAATATTTTAAAACCAAACATTCAGATTTAATTAACAAAGGTGTAATTACTTTCAGTGAGTTAAATGATGTGCATTATATAACCATTGATAGATTTGATGGTGTTGATTTTCTTTGTGATGCAAAAGAATTGGCTTCGCCCCGTGGTGATGTTAATAAAATGGGTTATACTCTTAGATATAGTGTTGGTTGTTATGGAAAAGAAACCAAAACAACACCCGATTTTAATAACGCCAAAGATGTTTTACTTCATTTAATTAATGAGGGGAAAGGAAAAACGAAAAGTTTTCCAAATATCGGTATGTTTGAGATTGAGAAAATCACAAAACCTCTTATTCATAATGGCGTTAACCTCGGATTATATTTTACATGGGGAAATCATATATTTTGTCACCTTATTGGGAATGTTTCAATATATTGGAGAAATGAGCGAATAATGTAACCTTTTTTAATTAAAACCGTATAAGAACTATAACGAAAACATAAACACAATGAAACTAATAACCAAAGAAATCGAAAAAGCATTTGCAAAGCAAGGCGACACAAGTCAGAAGTCCGCAAAGGATATTAAAATTGTCATGAAATCTTTTATCCCGCAGGTGCAAGCACATGGTATTTGTACGAAAAACTCGATGATGATGTTTATATGTGTTTTGCAACATTGGGTTATCCCGAAGATGCTGAATGTGGTACTGTATCAATGCAGGAGTTGAAGGATTTTAGGGGTATGTTCGGTTTGGGTATTGAGAGAGATATGCACTTCGAACCATTGTCCAGAACTCTAGCAGATGTAATGGAAACCGTAAAGTCTGGTGGTCACGTGTAAAAAGAAATGATTTTAATTAAAAAAAGGTTGTGTAAAACGCAACCTTTTTTTGTATTTATACGTATAATAACTATAACCAAAACACAATGTACCATGAACGCAACCGCAATAATATCGACACTGACTATTGCAAAAGCAAGTGGTAATAAACTCGAAACCGCTGTTAATGTCCTATCTGAACTTCATAAAATGAAGAAACTCAAAGGTATGCCGTTCTTCGCTATATGCAGGGCAATAAAGATACAACAAAAGATTGTTGATGATATTCAAAACCAATAACCACAATGTACCATGACAGCAAAGTATCATAAGGTCGCAATTCGTAGCACAAGAACCAATAAATATTTGGTCTTAACTCAGAATAATTCACACTGGACTGGTGATGACGGCAAAGCGACAGGGTTGAATCCGTGGAAAATGCCTTAGAATATATTAGAACCAATTTATTCAGTAAAGACAAATATCATTATCATGTTACAGCGTTTTATATGGACAGGCAGGGTTTTTTAGCGTGGCATTATCATTACGTTTAATGTAACCTTTTTAATTAAAACACGTATAATAACTATAACCAATAACCACAAAGCAATGGCACGAATGACAAAACCCACAGCAGTAGTAGGCAAGGAATGGAAACCGTTTCCGACCTATGCGGAATTGAAATCAAGACTATCTGAACTCATTGAACAAGCACCCGATAAGCAGGTGACTGTATTTCGTTCAAGACGTGGAGAGTGGGGTGAATGGAGAGAAGTCTGGGGTTTTAATTACAAGAGAAAACCTGTTATAATTGAACAGGGTTGGATGTAGTGTAACCTTTTTAACTAATGTACGTATAATAACTATAACCAAAACCACAGAGCAATGGCACAAGCGACAAAGAGTTTTAAAATCGGAGAATACGCAATAGGTGGAATTATCCGAATTGATATAAAAGGTAAAAGTAATTCAGATAAAGGCACTGGACTACAACACCAAAGAAGTTGTAAAACAAGGAACAACAACAACTGAAGAATATGGCGTAGTAAGTCAAATAAGAGATTTCTCGAAGAACTGACTTCATACTATTACGCAGAAAAAATAATGGACTGGATAGAAGAGAAAACCAATTTCAAAAAAGGTTGGATGTAGTGTAACCTTTTTAATCTGAATCCGTATAATAACTATAACCAAAACCACAAAGCAATGATAATGAAAGCAAGCATGGTAGTAATGTCGCACCTCAGTGACGCACAGGAGATAATATCTCACACAAATGGAGATGAAGCAACTAAACGCATTAACTTCGCCAAGTTCATCATATTAAGAACAGGTGGCGACCTGACACAGGAAATTGACCCCGATGCGTTGTGGGAAGAGTTTACAAATAGATAAAAATATTATTCATAGTTAGTAGTCGTTTTAGTTAATTCATGGTTGCCCCCGTGCTGGTTACACGGGGGTTTTTCCATTTCAGAATTCAATGTTTTCAGAGTATTTACGTATAAGTAATTAAAATACTAAAGACATGAACCTCTATGAATTTAAGAAACTCGAAAAGATGTTAGGTCACCCGCCAACACAAGAAGATGTTAGGGAGTACAAAGCCAAAACCAATCCAAAGTATTTGTTTATCAGCAATGAAAACATATTTGAAATACGTCTTAATTAACGTAACCTTTTTAATTAAAACACGTATAATAACTATAACCAAAACATTAACACAATGGAAACCATTAACTTTGAAGAAATCGTATTAAGACAGGAAATCGGTGGTCGTGGTGGTGGAATTGAAATCAGTCTCGACACACTGGGTTTTGAAGGCGAGAAAATGTCAGCGTATCAAAACTACTTAGGTGGTGGAATGCTGGGCAGAGTATGCAGTAGCGACACAGTTAGAGCCAACCAGTCATTCGTTGAAGAAAGCGTTTGTAAGGAACTCGATGAAATCGCTGAACAACTGCGCAAGTATTTCTTTGAACTCACTAATCCCGACAGCGAATGGGAGAGCCAGAGTTACGAACAGAACCAGAGAATGCCGTCAAGAGCATATTAAGAATTAAGATTTTAATTAAAAAAGGGTTGCAGAAATGTAACCTTTTTTTTATTTCTGCGTATAATAAGTATAACAACAACAACGGAGAGTAAAATCTCAGTGCGGTAATCCGACCCTACCTTATATCCTGAGTTTAGAATGGTTCTAAATAACTCGTTTTAATTAAAATTATATTTCATATAGTGTAACCTTTGCGTGTGTGTGTCGTATAATAACCATAACCAACAAACAAATTGTTTAACCAAAATCACAAACACCATGACAACAGACAATTGAAAAGTACAAAGGCGTTAAATTAACTGACGGCAGAACAACTAAAATGATTGATACTATTATTGAAAACTATGATAGTATGGACAACAACGAATTGGCTGAACTTCTTGGTTTGCCTTCATTTAGGCAAGTAAATGCGATAGCCAGAGCACTTAATTCCGCAAACGGGACAACAACCAAAAAAGCACCTAAGAAGCCAGTAAAACGTGTTAAAAGAAGCAAAAAACACTTTTAGTAATTATCATGGAAAAGCCAAAGATAAGGCAAGGCAATTAATTGCTGAATCAATTATGTTAACCAAACGGCAAAGTAGTAATATCCTGACCTTACCTGCTGCTGAATGGATAATGGAGAAAAACATCCTCAAACAAAAAAGTGGTTATAAATTCACTGCGGTTGAACGTGACAAAGAAACCTATAAGGAAATGGTTAGGAATCTGACGGCTAATGACAAGTTATTTGATTCAGTTATTTCCACTACGTAACAAAACCGTTGGTGAACATATTGTGAATGATGCCGAAGACACATATAGTAGTGCTATTTTGGATTACTGCGGTTTCATCGACACTTTTTATGATGAAATCAATGATGTGATGAAACGCAATTTAGTTAAAAAAGGTGGGTACATTACCTTAACACTATCAGAAAATGACAGGGTTTTAAATCATTCGCTCCGCATGAACAGTTATAGTAATAAGTATATCAAAAACTGTTATGCTGGTAAAGAACCAACTGGGGCAGAAGTAACAAATGACTTGGTTAACTTTTTAGTTAACAGCAATGCAGGTTATGAGATTGTGGTTAAGTTTCCCTACAAAGATACAAGGGTAAAGACGTTATTGTTCATCATCAAAAGAGTTGAGGATTAACAACAACACAATGTCCTAAACAAAACCCTGCAACAATATTGTGGGGTTTTTTATTGATATAATGTCCATAAACTGAAACCTTTTCAGATATTGTTCGTATAATAACTATAACCAAAACACAGAAATCATGAAAACAATTCAATTAGTAGTTAGTCTTGAATTCGACAACAAAATCACTGATGACGAAGAGATTAAAGAAGTTGTTGAAAACACTTTATCAGCGTTAAGTGATAGGGCAGAAAATGGCTTCATTTCACCAGTGGAAAACGAAAATGTGGGTCTGACAAAAATCGTAGTTAGTGAACAATTCACTGAAACAACAATGTTCTATATCGTATAATCATTAAAACCAAAAATCATGTTAGAAAAAACAGGCACACTACTCGAAGAATTCCAAACAGTTGAAGTCGGAGCACCCAGAAAAAGTGATATGCATAATCACAGTTTTGTCGGAATCATTGTAAAAGATGGTATTCTGGAATCCCGTGGCACGGTGATTGTCGAAGACCAATGCGGAGAAGCATTCGAAGTCGATGCAGATAATGTCGAAGTCAGAGAAGACTAATGTATAGAGATTTTAATTAAAACCGTAAACGATGGAAACGCTAAACAAAGGTTCGCCCTAAGACACACTATAGATAAAATAATATGAGAATAATATATAGATTTTAATTAAAAACCCTGTAACCTTTGCAGGGTTTTTTCGTATAATAACTATAACCAAAACCAAACACAATGAAACTAAAAAATTATAAAGGGTGATGTCGTTGAGGTGTTAATCAACAACCCCAGAAATGAGAACCTTAACGAATGGCGTGAGGGTGAGGTTCTGGATGTCAGAACGATTCATCCCGACAATGGCGCAAGACATAAACCCTATCCAATTGTTATTGTAAGGGTGACCAGAACATACTGCAAAGCCTCACCAGTTTACGATTGGCATGGTAATATTCCTGTATTTGTGGCTAACGATTTGGAGTTTTACGACAATGAGAATGATGAGGGTTTTATTTATGAAAATCAAATCAGGTTAAAAACGTAACCTTTTTAATTAAAACACGTATAATAACTATAACCAAAACCAAACACAATGAAATCAATAATCGTAAAAAACATTCAAATTCAGTTTGATAGTTTCGATGATGGAGCAGACAAACACACGGCATTAGATATGCTTGAAGAAATCAACACAGTTTTACAGCAAAGGTTTAGTGATGAACAACCACAAATCTTCGTTAGTGCAATTGATGATGATGATATTGAGATTACAAATAATGAAGAGGATGAAGACTAATGTACAAAGATTTTAATTAAAAAAACCCATGAATAACGTAACCTTTTTTTAATTAATATCGTATAATAAGTATAAGAAACCAAATTATTAACCAAAAAATGGAGGGCGACCCCAAAAGGGCGTTACAATTATCGGATACACACATTATTGGATACCAAAAGCCGAGAATACTAAAGAAGACTTTAAGGAATTCTCAAAAGCATGTAGAAAATTACATGGCGAACTACCCAAAACCACAGATACAGCAGGTGGTTATTGTTCAGATGACCCTCTCGAAATCCGAGGTGGTCAGGGAGATAACGAACCCGAATTCACAGCAGATGCGGTCTGGTTTAATGGGAATGCCGAACGTGATTTAGACCATGAAACATTTTTCATTGACAGAATCAATGAAGACAGCCGTTGGAATTTCTGTAAGACAGCACGTAAACCTTATGACCTGCTTGTTGTGGCTTGTCTACTTGCAGCAGTTGATATTCTGGACTATACGTTTAGTTCAGATGGGTTCACAGACTACGAAGGCGAGAAGAACGTCAATGATTTACTTCCTGCTCTGAAATTCTATAATAAGGTAATGGGTAAAGATTACACCGAAGACCATTTATGGAAAATCAGGAAACTGTACTACGAAAGAAGATAAGATTTTAATTAAAACCCCTGAATAACGTAACCTTTCAGGGGTTTTTTCGTATAATAACTATAACCAAAACACAAAGCAATGAACCCAGACTTAAGAGATTTAAGAGTAGCAGTCGTGCCAACCGAAACAGGTAATGGTATCGACCAATCAAGCACCTACGAAGAAATTGTAGAGTGTGAAGAAACAACCTATTATTCCGTGCCTGATTATTTCAAAGCACAGAATGATGAAGAACTACCTGCAATGCATTGGTCATTTCTTCTGGACTATGAAAAGAAAGCCGATTGTACAGGTATGAATACCGATGGAATTGATTATCATAGTTAAGTTTTAATTAAAACACAAAGCAATGAACACAGCAAAATTCGTACAGGAAATCACAGTAACAGACCCCGACACAAAGGCAGAAGTATCAATGTCCGTTTTTAAGCATGAGCAATCAGGTGGAATGTTTACTATTGATAGTTCATACTTAGAACAGAACTTCGATGATGACAAAGACCTGTAATTTATGACCCATTTAATTCAGGTCAAAAATTAAAACTCATGGGTGTGTAACCCTGACTGAAATTATTCGTATAATAACTATAACCAAAACACAAAGCGATGGAAATCACATTAACAAAATCACAGGAATTCAAGTTAGAACCCTTTGGTAGATTCGCTATCAGGATAACCAAAACCACAAAGAATCTGAGTCCGAGAACAATTCCGTTCAGCGAATTGAAAGTCGAACACGAAACTGGTTATCCACTTGGAGACAAAGAAGAAGATTTTATAACGTATTTAAAGAAAAATAAAACCGATATTCTAACAGACGGTAGTTACTTCGGATACTACACACAAATAAACGGTCATCTTGTAAGAGTTTTTCACCCAAACTCCAAATGTATAGAGAAGATGAAGGTGGTTTCCGAGCCGTTGTAGACGAAATTTAAAATATTTGATTGTGATTTATGGTTATGGGTTATGCCCCCGTGCTGGTTACACGGGGGTTTTTTTATTTAAAACGTAACCTTTTTTAATTAATATCGTATAATAACTATAACCAAAACACACAAAAATTATGACAAACAGAGTAGTATTGGAAATCGAAGTCGATGCGGATAGTCCGCTCGAAGCAGCAAAAGAAATTCAGAAATGGTTGCAGGATAAAAACAGTGATTGGCAATTTGATGTTCAACCCTGTGACAAGTCAGAAGACGTATTCAGCGTTGACCTTTCAGAGGAAGATGAAGACGCAGTACTGGAAGTAATGAATTACATTCCAATGATTAAGTAAAAGATTTTAATTAAAACCCCTGTGAAGTGTAACCTTTGCAGGGGTTTTTACGTATAATAACTATAACCAAAACACAAAGCAATGACAACAAAAGACGAAATCAAAAAACTGGAACAAGACGGTTGGGTAGTAACTGACCCCAGTTGTAACCAAATGCGAAAAGAAATCATTGAAGACAAAACATATGCTTTTCGTGAAGACCGTTGTATCGACCCCTTAACAGGGGAAACCGAAGTATTTGAGCAGGAAATGGACTACGATGATTACAGTTATCGTGAAATCCTTGATGCTTGTATGGCTTATGGCTATACCATGAAACAAATCGACAAATGGATAACAGAGGGTGAAGAAATTGAGTTGATGCTGGAATGCGTATTTGAATTAGAAGTTTAGATTTTAATTAAAAAAGGTTGCGAAAAACGTAACCTTTTTTAATTTATTTCGTATAATAAGTATAAGACAACAACGGAGGGTATAACCTCAGTGCGGTAATCGCAACCCTACCCGATACTCTGAGTTTAGAACCGTTCTAAATAAGCACAGGTCGTAACTTTCACACCTTATTTTCGTATAATAACTATCACACACAGACACACACGAAAATAAATTGTAAATAACCAAAAAGATTTTAATTAAGATGTAACTATTACAACTTATTTTCGTATAATAACCATAACCAAAACCATAACACAATGAAAGCAATGAATTTTAAGAGTATCGCAGACGCAAAAAGACAAACAGGTTTATCCCTATTTAGGTAGTATCAATGCAAGCGCAAAACTGCTTAAAAGCGGTAGGTAAGCAACCAGTATACCTACGGCTTACACCTTGCACCCGCCAAAACAAGTGGTTATAATACGTGTTCACATAGCACACCTGAATGCCGTATGGGTTGCTTAAATACAAGCGGTAGGGTTGCCGTTGAAGAGTTTAGCGGTAAATGCACTATCTTAAATGCACGTATCAAAAAAACTAAATTGTTTTATGAACAACCTGAATTTTTTATGCAGTGGCTTATTGCTGATATCGAAGCAAAACAGGTAAAAGCACAAAAAGATGGTTATTTCTTTTCAGTTAGATTAAATTGTACTTCGGATATCGACTGGGAAAATGTTAGAGTTAACGGTCAAAACATTTTCGAAATATTTCCTGATGTACAGTTTTACGACTATACGAAAAACGCCAATAAATTCAATAACCTTGCACCTAACTACCACTTAACGTCTCTCATACACAGGCAGGAACTGGAACTCATGTGAAGCAATGCTTGAACGTGGTCACAATGTAGCAACGGTATTCGATGTCAAAAAAGAAAGTGAATTACCTGCTCAATATAGTGGCTATAACGTGGTAAATGGCGACCTTACCGACTATAGGGTTGATGATGCCGATGGTATTATAATAGGTCTGAAAATGGAAACGTATTGCAAACAGGCAAGTTGAAAAACAGGTATTAAACAGTTGTTTTGTTATTAGTCCTGCTCAACTGAAAGCCGATGTTAGCAATGTACAAAAATTAGAACTGGTTGCGGTATAGCAACCAGTTTTTAATCGATAACAACAACTTTAATTAAAACCAATAAAATATAACACAATGAAAATCGAATTAAAAAAGTTGAATTTAGCGAACGAATGTCTGAAGAGACTAACTGTTTTGTCGCTGACCTGTATATTGGTGGTAAGAATGTCGGCTACGTTAAAAATGATGGTCACGGTGGTTGCACAGACTGATCGAGGAAACTCAAAACAGGACAATGAAGTCATAGCACAGGCAGAAGCCTATTGCAAGACCTTACCTGATATCGACTATGGTACATTTAAGATTAAAAACAGTCTTGAAAATACTATTGACATTTTGTTCGAAGACTTTCTCAAAGCCAAGGAACAAAAGAAATTAGAGAAGCGCATGAAGACATGTATATTGGTTGGCAAACCTGATGCAATGACATACAGTTATTACAATTTCAAGCGTCCATTGTCCGAGGTATCAGCAACAATATTGCAAATGAATGTCGAATGTATCAAAGAGAAATGAAACACGGTGATGCTTATCCTGAGTACCAATTTACAGGAACTCGGAGTCAATGTCTAATCACCGCAAAACATAAGGTGAATAACTATGTTAATCATCGCATGGTTATTCGCCTTTGTAACCCTAATCGATATTATTCGTATAAGATTGTACACCAAAAACACAAACCAATGAAAAAGTTAAAACATATTACACAGACCTGTAAAGAAATCCTACGAAAAACAAGGAGCAACGGCTGTTTATACCTATTGTAACCAGTACATGGATGAACACCCAAACAGCAACGTCAGTTATAAGCATTGTACGGGTTGCGATGCCAAGACCCCACACTTCTGTACTGAATGTCTTATCTGTGGTCAGAATGAACTCAGACCCACTTAAAATCAAATCAGTTGCTGATTGTCCACATTGTGGAAGCCAAAACACAAGACTGGATTACGACTTCCCTGATACAATGAGCAGTTGTGATGATTGTGGATGTGACTTCATTACTGAGACCCTTGAAATCGTATTAAACCCCGATAAGGTGTAACCTTTACAGAGAATGTTCGTATAAGATTGTACACAAACCAATAAAAATAACACAATGGGAAAAGTAAAACAACTTCACATGGATATTCAATATATCCTTAATGTATTAAGCGCACACGGTGAACAGAAAGCCGTTGAAGCGTTTGAGATATGTACGCAAAGCAATGCCAACTACAGCAAGTACCAATGTACGGTGAACGCATTGATACCGTTGGTCAACTCGAGACACATCCTCAGAGACCTCGATGACCACGACCAACTCTGTGTTCAAACAATTGACACCGAAACAGGAGACGTAGAAGACCTGTTCCCAATGAATGTCGATGTCATTGAGAATATACGCCTTACTGATGACACCATTGTCCAAGAAGTGAGGTTCTGTCAGATGGATAACGCTGAACCAGATACCAGAGATAAGATTGAACTGGTTGATGCCGTTATAAAGGCAATTGATGGACGACTATTATCATGGCGACCAGACGGTTCTGGATGAACTCCTGAATAGATTACCTTATGAGGTACTGAAACACTCATTGCCAGAAGACAAGTGGGCAGACTTCGAAGAATCAGAAGACGTTCAGGAATGCAAGAAATCAGGACAGCATCTCCAGAGTTGTGATGATGACGGGTTCTGTAATGAATGCGGTAACCAATAAGATTTTAATTAAAAACAGATATCATGTATAAAGTATACGTAACAATCGAAGACACCGAAACAGGTTATGATGAAACAATGCCCTTGGGTATTGCAGAACGCAAGACTCTGGAAGACGCTATTATCGTCAGGGAACAAATAAACACAATGTTTGGTGAAATAAATCGTAACAAATCCAAGTGGAAATCGTATAAGAATGTAACACTAATACCTAAAACTATGACAAAGAAATCCAGTAAAGAATCATTAATCGATTCCGATAATGTCCACTAAGTATAAAAGTGATGATATCAAATACGAAGCCACTAATCGTGCCTTCTTGGAATCCCTGAGTACCACTGAACTAATGAGATTCAATGAAGACGAATTCGAACCCCAAAGGGCGAAGTAATGGATTTCGATTTCGATGATGAAGAACTATATTAATTAAAAACATTTAACCCAAACACATAGAAATTATGATGACAAAAACAGTTTATGTATGCCAGAATTGCAACAGCGATAATGTTGAAGTCAAAGCATGGGTTAAACCCAATCGCAATAACGAATACCAAGAAGAAATCGGTGAAGAAGTGGGATGGTGCTGTGATGAACAACTACACGCTGTTATTGAAGCAGTTGAACTCAATGAAGATGCCAAGGTAATAGGCTTTCAGGTCTTCGGTGAAGACGGCACTACACAGGAAGGTCTAACACATCCTTTAATGGAAGACAGTTCATCTGTGTATAGTCTCAAACAAGCACATCAGATGCTGACTGGTAACGATGACAACCAGTGGCAACTCCTGACAATCTGGGACACAGATATTGAAAACCCCAGATGATGTTCACTGGAGACCCAAGAGACTAAAACGTATTAAAGCATTGTACGTAATGTACAATTGGAGGGGAATACCTGAACCCCGTGCAAGAGATTGTACGGGGTTCTTTTAATTAAAATAAGTTCAGTCATTGTACGCTTATCTACAATGATTCTAAACTATGCCATTGTACGATGCTACTGTAACCTTTCGAAGCCGTCATCGTATATAATAACACAAGAAGAATATTAACCAAACACAATATAAAAATGACGGAGACAGACATAAATACCAATTGGGACAGTCCCAAAACAAATATACTCGCAGCCACACTAAGTCTACGCAAAGCACTGGCTGCTGGTTGCAATGCCAGACTCATAAGAGAATATAATGAAGACTGTGAACATCCCATCAGGACGAAAGAGCACGATAAGGATTTCAGGAATTATGAATTCCTTGTGGGTTACGTTAGAACCCGTAGCGATATCCTCAGAGACCAAGACATGTCCCACTTCGAGAAATACCTCGCCCTGAACTATAAAACATGTTATGGGACTCATGAAGCCATGCAAAGGTATTATACCACGGGTAAACTCAGTGCAGATAACCTCAAAGGCATGGGAAGACCACATCTGGTTAAAGTCGAAGACCTGATAATGTTCTATGTTTTAATTAATAACAAAGACCTTGCAGAGCAATACAAACAACAATATTCGATGACCAAGGCGTTAACGACAAACACTGGTGGGACTTCTATAGGTATAAGTACGGTAGTCAGTTCGCCCCGAAGACTTTTAATAAAAAACTCTGGGTTGTAGAACTCCTTGGCAAGGACAAAACCCAAAAGTATACCAGTAGCAGTGAAGATATTGAATGTAGTACTATACCCACTGAAATACATTCCCAAGAGGTCAGTGCTCCGTATGCCACAGTATACAACCTATACCTTTAGGGTTGGTGATGTCATAAATGGATTCTCAATTGAATTCCAGATACCGAAACGATTCAGTTTTAAAGACACTTCAAAAGACCTGTCGTTCGTTAGACAGGCAAATCGTGAGGGACTTGTGACCCCTTACAAATTGTGTTTATTGGTTAGTAATGCCCAGAGGGAGTGGTTACCCTCTGGGTTTTTCATTAGTCTTTTGGTTCAATGTAAGTCTTCAATGTCTTAACATTAACATACACATTATTTAATTCCTTGTTGTCGTTGAACCACACAACATGAGCAATACCATTGGATAACTCTTCAATGGTTAATGGAACACTACCTGACTTGAGACATACTGACGTCTCCAATTTTAAATTCTGCCATAATTACTTATTTTATATTACAATTATTTTTTATGTTACAAAGATAATAAAAATAATTAATAATCATCATTGTACAATACTAATGTAACCTTTTAAATTATTCTTCGTATACATAACAAGAACAAAATCACAACATATTCATAGTAGTTGTAACTGTTGCGCCACGACATAGACCGAGTAGACTCCGTGCTACAGCAATGTCCGCTGTCGCATTGTCCACCAGTAGACCGACAGCAATGCAAAGATACGTAGCACATCATTGTACGGTCTCTGGCAATAGGCATTGTACGCCATATAATATTATGATTGTCCTGTGGCAATGTCCTATTCGATGGGGCGATGAATGTCCGCTTATGGATTGTCCCATTCATCTGGGGTACAGATTGTAACACCTGTTGCCCCGACCCGATTGTCCGATTGTAAATTTACAACCACTCGATTGTATTTTTACCATTGGCTTGTTTTTATTCATTCTAAATTATAATATTTTATAAAAACGATTCTGGCAAAAAATAATTATTGCGAAGGGCGGTGGATGAAGGATCAGAAATTTATCGGGTTACAAACTACAAACGACTCGGTTTAAAAGTTGTTTGGCACTTGTTCTCTGTTAAATTTCTGGAATCTGTCATCTGTTCTCTGTTAAATTACGTTTAGCGGCGAATACCGAGCTTTTTGATTAGCTTTAGGTAGGCCTCGCCGTCTTCTTGGGCCAGGTACTTCAGCAATCGCTTACGCTTGCCAACGGCCTGCAATAGTCCGCGGCGAGCCATATAATCGTGCTTGTTGGCCTTTAGATGATCGGTCAGTTCGGTAATGCGCTCCGTTAAAATCGCGACTTGCACTTCCGGGCTTCCGGTATCTTCTTTCTTTCGTTGGTTGTCTTTGACAACTTTGCTTTTCTTCTCCGCTGAAATCAATTAATTCTCCTCTTCCTCGGTGTAATTTATTAAGAGATGGATGGCGTTAGAGAAGAATATACCACACCTACCCCAGTTATGCAACAAAGATGTCGAGTAACCACTTTTTATCGACTTGCGGATTATGAGACTTTAAGGGCGGTAGATTCTTTTTTAGATGTCTTGTTCTGACTTTTCTGCTTCTCTATATGCACTCATTGCTGCAGGGGTTCCGGTAAAATTGACATATACTTCACCAGCACTAACCTTTTCATGCGCAGTTGAAGCCCATCCCTTAGGGCTATAGTTATTACCGAGCGTTCTCGCTATGTTTGCATGCATTGCTCCTGCCGCGTCTGGGTCATCTATAAAACTTACTTCAATTCCAGGCAGTCCACCCGCTTTGAGCCCAGCTTTGAGCCCGTCAACCCGTGCTTGTATTACCCCGATTTCTTCTGGTGCGGCAAACTCACCCCAGTTGGGAAATTCATTGTGTCTTGACATAATTAACCTCCAAATAAAATAACTTGTCGAATAATTTTATTATAACACTACTTATACTATTTTGTCAATGTTTACTTGTTCCCCACCGATGTTTTGGGTGAAGTAACTGTCGTGGGAAATATAGATAATCGCGCCGTGATATTGCTTGAGAGCTTGTTCCAGTTCCTCAATGCTTGGCAAATCCAGATGGTTGGTGGGTTCGTCTAAAATCAACACCATGGGGTCATCCGCCAGCATGCTCATTAGCTGAAAACGGGCTTTTTGGCCGCCGCTTAAGCGCGACACCGGCATTTCTCCGTCACTTTCCGGCTGGAATAAGTAGTCGCTCAGTAACTGGCGTATTTTCTGATCGCTGGCATTTACGTTCTTTTTTAACAAAACGTGTTCTACCGCGTCTTTAAGTTTGCGGTTTAAGTACGTTCCATCGATTTCTTGTTTGTAGTCACCGATTTTGAGCCCTTTTTCGGTAGAGATGTATCCGCTCAAGACGTTGCTCTTCGTTGAAGCGCCACGGTTTTCGGCCAAAATCGCGTTTACCAAAGTGGTTTTTCCGGCTCCGTTACGTCCATGCAGGCGCAAACGCTCACCTTCGCGCAGCTGAAACGAAACTTCATCAAACAGCGGTTCGTCGCCATAGCTCAGCACTACTTTGTGCGCCTCTACCAGTAATCTGCGTGATTTTGTCTCGCTGGTGCGCGCCCGTATGCGAATATTGCGGGCTTTGTGTTCGTCATAAGCGTCCGCCAGCTTGTTGTTGAGTCCTTGGACGGATTCTTTGTCTATCCAAAAACTTGGCTTGGCTTGTTTGCTTAGCCGCTCGAGTTCCTTCCGCGCGCGTTGTTCCTGGCTTTTAAAGCGCTGGATAGTGCCGGGATTGCGGGCTTTCTCCTTTAAGCGCTGAAACCGCAACACTTCGTCTTTTAAGTTGGAAATCCGCCGCTGGGTAACCTCGTATTCATTGACTTCACTGGTAATTTGCGAGGTGTTGGTGCGCAAATAATCGTCATAATTGCCGCGGAAACTGTAGCTTTTGCCGTCCCGTATTTCGATAATTCTATCCACCGCTTTCAGTACGTCGCGATCGTGCGTAATCACCATCACCGCGGCTTTCTCGTGTTTAAGCCACTCCAGAAAAAGCTCTTTTGCGGCGTAATCCATGTGGTTGGTCGGCTCATCGATCAAAATTAAATCCGCTTTGCTGTGTTGCAGTTTTGCCAGCTCTACGAAACGTTTCTGCCCGCCGGAAAGTTGCCCGATTGTACCCTCGATGTGGCTCTCTTGCAGCCCGTACGCTTGGAGGCTTCGCCGGATTTCTTCCTCTACTTGGTAATATCCCAGCGAGCTGAACTGTTCCAGAGCTTCGCTGAACACTTCCATCTTTTTGGGGTTGCTGCCCATGTGCTCCGGATAGGTATCTATAATGTTTTTAAGGCGTTTGTACTGCGGCAAATCCTCTAAAATAAACGGCAAAACGGGCGAATCTTCGAACCCGTGGTGTTCCTGGCGGGAACTCGCCACTATTAAGTTTCGCTGGAACTCAATATCACCCGCAAAATCTTTATCCTCGCCGGTGAGCATATGAAACAGGGTGGTTTTGCCCGTACCGTTACGCCCGATAAATCCCAGTTTTTCGCCGGCTTGGATTTTGAGCGACAAATTCTCGTACAAAAGGTTATTGCCGAACGATTTTTCTTCGATGTTGATGTTAGCGATCATACCGTTGCCTTCAAAATTTCTCTAATTGGCTTGTTTTGCAGCTGGTCAACCGTGTACGCGTCTTTCAGGTCGAACGAGCCGACGCGTAGGCGTCTTAAATCCGTCATGTAGGCGCCGGTTCCGTGTTTTTCGCCGATATCTTCTACCAAACTACGAATGTAGGTGCCGCTACTTACCCGGCAAGTGAAACGTACCTCTGGGTAAGCATAGTTGGTAATTGATAGTTGATAGATAGTCACTTTTCTGGGTTCTAGGTTTACTTCTTTTCCGGCGCGAGCAAGCGCATAAGCCCGCTGGCCGTTTACTTTTACCGCGCTATAAGCCGGCGGCGTTTGTTTGATTTCACCCATAAAATCGGCGCATACCCGCCTTAAATCCTGTTCTGTCGGTTTTTTGCTTTTTACGTTTTGCTTTTTACTAATAACGCCTTCGCTATCGCCGGTGGTCGAGGTGTAGCCCAACTTCATGGTGACTTCGTAGGTTTTGTCCAGCTTGGAGAACTCTTGTGCCCGCTTGCAATAGCTGCCGACCACGAGCACTAATAAACCGGTTGCGGCCGGGTCGAGCGTTCCCGTATGACCCACCTTCACCCGACGCTTGGCCGGCGTTGTTTGTTGAGCGTTGTCCGTTGACTGGCTACGAGCTTTTAGCTCGTGGCGCAGAGCGCCACGGATTTTGGCTACTACGTCGTGGCTCGTCCAGCCTTTTTCCTTATCTATTAATAACAGTCCGTCAAACATAATCTAAAGTGTACCAGCTCGAGTATTCAAGTACTGAAAACTCTTGGTAAATGTAGCGTACTTTCCTTGCACGACCATACTAAATAGACGTTAGAATCTAGACGTCAGAAGATAGATCTTATCTTCCATCTTCTAACTTCCAACTTCTAACAACTAACTTCTAACTTCTAACAACTACCGCTGTACGGGTGGCAAATTCAGATCGTCGCCGTTGTCATCTTGACCTTGCTTGGGTGGCATCATCGGCGGCGGTACTGGCGGCGGCGAAGAAGCCGGCGAGGCGGCGTCAGTTGACGGAGCGGGTTTAGGATCCGGCGGAAACTTCGGTTTTTGTTGGTTTTGGGGTTGTTCGGGTTGCGCCGGATCTGAGGATGAACTCTTTTCCAGACCGGTTTGCTCGTCCAACTTATTGACGTCCAGGTAGCCATCATCGCTATTATCGCCAGAGGTGGCGGGTTGATTGCCGTTTTGCTGATCATCATGCCCTAAGTCCAAATCCACGGGGTTGGCGTTAAGGGCTTTAATTGGCTCCTGCGGTTTTTGATCACCGGAATTAGCCAGCGCTTTGTCTACGGCATTTTGCAATTGACCGATATCCGGCGCTTCGGCTTTGTCGGTATCGGACTGGTTTGCCGTTTCGGAGACCGAATCCGAAGAATCCGGGGCTTTACCACCGCCGCCAGGTTGGTTATTCGTTGCCGGTGGTTCCGGCGGACTTTGGGCTTTTTTCTCCGTTTGGTGTTGGTGTGGGCTGTCCACGCGTTTTTCCAAAGAATCAAGCGTTTGGTTTCCGTTAAGCGGCTGTTTTGACGTATCTTTCGATGTCTCGGACGGAGCCGTTTTCGGGTTTTCTTCGGGTTCCTTGGGCGTGCTCGAAGCGGGTGTCGGAGAGTTACCCGGTGTTTGATTATCCGCTTTGGGGAGAGCCGGAGCGTTTTCCGCGGGCGCCTCCGCCGCCTTTGGTGGCGTGGATTGATCATTCGTATTACCTGATTCCGGCGGCCGGGACTTTTGATCGTCGTGCGTGAGCATCGGCCCTTCGTTTACCGGTTTGCTTAGCGGGTCACTGGTGCCTTCCGGCTCGTCCTTACCACTGGCAGTGAGCGTACTGCCGCTGGACGGCGGATCCAAAATCATGCGCTTGCGTTTAAGTGGCTCGTTGTCGTTTTTCGGAGGTTCGTTGGTACCGGCTTCCTTTTCCAAAGTACCGGCTTTATTTTCGGTTTTTATGGGCGGTAGTTCGTCCATGTGCGCGGATTTGAAATTGCCTTCTTCGTCGACGTGGACTTCATTGTCGCTTTGCGGGGGGTCGCCCGCATTTTGTGATTGTTCACTCGTTTGCTGCTTTTTTGGAGGTTCGGTGTGCTTTATTTGTAAAGACCCGTCCTCGTGCTTAATGGAGTCCGCCGATTCGTTCGGATTTTTACCTTCACCTTCCGCTTGCTCGGCTTGCCCCTGTTGTGGAGTCGGTTCCGAAGGCTCCGGTTGGACTTGTAGTTTAGTAGCGACTAACTGCTGATTGGCACCGGCGGCCATGAGTTTGGCGCTAATCGACATGGTTTCCGGTTTGGTTTTTTCGTTACTGAACCGCTCGGTCTCGGCCACGATTCCCGTTAGAAGCGCCGTAGCGATCTGCTGATCAAAAACGTCTTTTTGAATCTCCAAGCTCATGTCGGCCATTACTTCCGACAAGCTACTAACGTTTTGTTCGTTCAAGTTAATTCCGCCGAGCTCGCCCGGTTTGCCGGCATTTACGGACACGATCTTGGCGTCGTGCAAAATCCGCCCGTGAGCGGTGATAGCCTGGTCGAGTTCGTTTTGCTGGTGCACGCCGAGCGCCAATACCACGTCAACGTTAAAATCACCGTGGCTAAACACCAAATCTTGCTCGCCAATCGTCGTACGATAAGGGGTAATGAAGATTTTTACGTGCTGGTCTTCCACTTTATAGCGCAGCTTGTCGGCCTTGGATTTGTCCAGCGAAATAATAAAATCCCGTAGGCTGTCGGTGTTCTTCTCCAGTGTTTCTTCCGGTTTTAGAAACTCTAACGTGGATGGCGCCGTGCCGCTGAACACCGCCGTGCCGTGTTTGCCCATTTTATTAAGTATCAGCGTCATACCGATGGCCGCGGCCAGTTGGTCGATCGAAGGATCCTTGCTGACGGTAACCAACACGTTTTGTGCGTCTTTTATGGTTTGGATTACTTCTGTTTTTTGATTTTCCATTTTTATTTTCTAATCCTTAATCAAAAGATATCATAAACGCTTACGGCTGTCCACTATAGTCGGCAAGATGAAGGAATCTGGCCTTTACTTCATCGGGAAATTACCCCGTAGTAGATCTTCGAGTGGGCTCGCGAACAGCGAGCCAGTCCGCCCTACGGGCGGAGTCTCGAAGGCTCACTACTGGGTTTACAAACAGGGGGGATGCTGTTACAGTCAAATCCGACTTTTATTAATCTTTTAGCAGTCAGTAATTGAAGGAGCATGAATGCCAATCATTAAGTCGGCACGCAAGCGTGTCAAAGTGGCCCAAAAGGCCGCCATTCGTAACCGTAAAACCAAGCGTGATCTTAAACAGGCGTTGAAGGATTTCGACGCCGCCGTAAAGTCCAAAAAGAAGGTCGCCGAAGCGCTTAACGCCGCCCAAAGCGCGCTGGACACCGCCGCCAAGAAGAACATCTTACACAAGAACAAAGTGGCTCGTAAAAAGACGCAGCTCGCCGCCGCGGCCAAAGCCGCCGGGATAAAGCCGGCCGCAAGCACCAAGAAGTCCACCGCCAAGACACCGGCTAAAAAGACTTCCGCGAAGAGTTCGGCTTCCACCAAGAAAAAAGCGGCTCCCGCAAAACCCGCCGCGAAAAAGCCGGCCGCCAAGAAAACCACCGCCAAAAAATCTACCACGAAAAAGACTACCGGGCGGGCAAAGAAATAATAAAGCTTTTTAGCGCGTCGTCGGCGTTCATGCGCGTGCTTTTCAACTTTTCGTCCAATCGACGCAATGCTCGTACGTAAGTTTTTATCTCGCCAAGGCTGAGCTTGCGGGCAATTCGCCCGGTTTTTTGTACCACATAAGGATTTAGCTTGGCCCGTTTGGCAATTTCGCCCGGTGGCATATCATCCGCGGCTTTCACGATGGCTAGTACGTGAAATTGCCAGGCGAACATAGCCACGATATGCAAAGGCTCTACCTGCAGCGCCCGTTGCTCATCATACAGACGAACCGCACGTTGGACATCCCCTGAAAACGCGGCGTCGATGAGCTCGAAAATAGTGCTTGACGGCGTGGCCATAACCAGTTGATTCACGGCTTCCACGTCGATGTCGGCGGTAAACATGCATAACTTATCCAGCTCGTTGGCCAATTTAAGTTGATCGGTGCCAGCGCGACGAATAAGCTCCCCCGCGGCTTGCGGTTCAATTCTCGCCTGCCATTTCTTCACGTAATCGGGCGCCCATTTTTTTAGCGCCGGTTCGGGGAGATGATCGAATTCCTTAAACCCACCGAGCTTTTTACAATACGTAAAGTAACGGGAGCGTTTATCGAACTTCGGCTCCTCAATGATCAAATCGGTCGTTTCCGGTACATTTTCCAGCAAGCTTTCCGCGGACTCCGCAAAATCTTTGTTAGCGCCCGGCTCGCGCAATACCACCAGCTTTTTGGCGGCTAAAAACGGCAAACTTTCCAGCGACTCCCGGATTTTCGCCGGTTCGGTCTCTTCCCCTTCAAAACGCTCCAGCGCCAAGTCTCCGTGTTCTTTTACGAATGATTCGATAAGTTCGCGTTTTCGCTGCATACGCAAAAAATCATTGGGTCCGGTTAGCACATGAATCATGAGTGGCTCCTTTGGCAAGTCGGGCACGTGTGGGTGCCGCGTCCGGCGACTTTCGTCTTTATGATGATATCACCACAGCGTTCACACGCCTTGCCTTCCCGGCGGAAAACCCTAGCGAATGTTAAATAACTTCCCTTTTTACCTTCGGCATCAACGTAGTTTTTGTCGGTACTGCCACCACTTTCTATGGCGCGGCGCAAAACTTTTATAAGCTCTTTAAAAAGTACCTTTAACTCGTTCCGGGGAACGTCTTTTACCAACGTTGCCGGATGGATTTTGGCGGCGTACAACGACTCGTCCGCGTAGATATTTCCAACGCCCGCGACCACGGTTTGATCCAATAAAACGGCTTTTATACCACTGTTTTTGCGGCGTTGTAGCCGTTGAACAAATTTTGTGTTCGTAAAGTCATTTTCCAATGGTTCTGGGCCTAGCTTTTTCATAAAGTCCAGGTTCTCAATTTCTATAGTCGGGAGTAGTCTGACCCAGCCAAATTTGCGTTGATCGTTAAAAAATAATCGAGATTTATCCTTAAAAGTGAATGTTACGCGAGTGGACTTATCGGGCAGTTCACCTACCAAGCTATCCGTCGGATGTCCCGCGCCAAATCTTACCTCTTTTTGCTTTTTGCTTTTTGCTTTTTGCTCATTTTTTTGTTGGCCAACAAAAACCAACTGTCCGGTCATTTTCAAGTGAATGACGAGCGAATACTTTGAATTCAGATCAATAATCAACGCCTTGCCACGGCGGCGTAACTTCTGCACGGTTGCACCCATTAAAAATTGGTTTACGTCAGTTTGGGCGTTCGGAAAGGATTTTACCCAGTCGGAAGTAACGTCAGCGACAATCTTACCAACGATGAGCTGATCCAGGCCTCTTTTGACCGTTTCGACCTCTGGTAATTCAGGCATACTTATTCTCCCTATGTATTCCGCACCAAACTCTTGAAGCTCCACAATCTGATTGCTTACTGCTCCGCTCAGGAGTTGGTGCGGGGCAAGCCTCCGGTAGTTCTGGCATACTTATTCTCCCTATGTATTCCGCACCAAACTCTTGAAGCTCCACAATCTGATTGCTTACTGCTCCGCTCAGGAGTTGGTGCGGGGCAAGCCTCCGGTAGTTCTGGCATGCTCCCATTGTACCCGCTTCTCCCCCGTTTGATCCACTGCTACACTGAGGGGTATGAGTAATTCCGTCGCTGACATTTTAGGAAACCGCGAATTCCACGAACCCAAAGAAATTCAGATTATCAAATCCTTCGTGCGCAAAGAGTTCGGTGTCGACTGCTTGGTAAAAATGAACGATCGCGGCATTACGATCATCGTGGACAGCGCCGCTTTGGCCGGCACACTTCGTATGCATTTGCATACGCTCAAAGAAATGTGTCAAACAAAAAAGCGCTTATTTATTCGTATTGTGTGATCGCAAGATCAGCGACAGGAAGTGTCCGTTCGAGCGTTTGCGTATCGATACCTACGACGGTTTCTTCGGGACGCCGTCCATCTTCTCTGATAGATTCCTGAAGATACCTTGCGTCTTCTACCCCGAACGCACTACCGCCAATAATCATTGGTGCTCGACCGGGCTCGTCAATTTCGTATAAATTCATTTTGTTTTCCTTTCTTTTATTTTGAAAAGATACCCTCATTACACTCTTAAATCCGTGAAAGTCAATAGACTTTTCCCGTGTGAAAACATTTTAGTTTTATTTATATCACGTGTGATTTAAAAGTCGGTCTACACGTTGTTTGGCCCGCGTAAAATCGTCGAATCGGAAGGCTTGAATGCCAACCTTCCGCGCGGCCTCCACGTGCCGATCCAGATCATCCATGAATATCACTTCCTCCGGCGCGCAGCCAAGCTCCTCCAAGGCGGCTTCAAAAATCGCCGGATCGGGTTTTATTACTCCCAGCCGAGAAGACACGACCACGCTATCCAGGTGTTTGGCCAGGTGGCTTCTTTTCAGGAGCGGGTCAATGAATTCGTGATGCGCGTTGGTAATCAGCCCGGTTTTGTAGCGACCGTGCAGGTCGGCGATCCATTCCGCCATACGCGGATTAATGCGTTCGGAGCGATATAGCTCCTTTACTTCGTCAACCGAGGTGTGCGTGGCCTGCGCGATCTTAGCTACGAAATCGGACCACGACATTTCGCCCAGGTTCACTTCCTCGGCATACTCCCGAAACGTGCCTGCCGATTGGCGGTCGGCCTTAACGTAATTCCAGTACTGGTCGGAACAAATCACCCCGAAGAAATCAAAAATAATGGCTTTAATTGCCATACTTACCCCAAAAAGACTTGCCCCGCACCAAATCCCGGGCGCAATAGTCCGTAATCAGATTGTGGAGCGCAAAGATTTTGGTGCGCGGGTCAAAAATAATGGCTTTAATCATTGCTGATATTGTAGCAGCCCGAGTAAGCTGACTTACAGATTAACGTCGCGGGCGATATCCCGGTAATCGGGGATCTGGGCTTCGAACAAATCTTCCACGTCGTCGTCATCGCCGCCGAAAGTTCCGGCTTCGTCATCGCACGATCCTGACCATAATCGTGAAATATCTTCGCCTTGGTCGGCAAGTTTATATACCATGACATTTCCTTCAGGACACACACCCTTTTCGGTATCAAAATCGGCCTCTTGCTGGTTAATAAAACCTGCTCGGTCGAGCGCATATATAAATTCCTCATAAGCTTTGGAGTTATTTGAAAATGTCTTTTTCTTGATTACCTTTTTCTGATATCCATCAAATACCTCAAATACACGCTGATTTCGATCAATCGTAAAGCGAATAGATTGGTGCTCTTCGTTAGCAACAATTTCACCTCTTACTTCGTAGCTTACTTTTGCAGACGAGTCCGCATAAGTAGAAAGCTTTGCAGCGTCATCTTCTTCTACGACCTCTGAAGGACCGCCACTCAATGCCCAAAAAATAACGGCAATCAGAATAAATATAGTGGCCAAAACACCTAAAATGTATCTCATAACATTGTAATTATAGCATAATTACCTAATTATTGCAACACCCTTACGCTTGACATTGACTTGTTGTACCATAGATACAAATAAGGAGTTCTTATGACGGAAATTGATCCCAACATCAAGCTATTAGAAGACCTTACACCGGAAGTAGAACGTTTGTACGACAGACACCTGGAAAGCAAAGAAAAGAAGGGCGAATGGCATCCGTACGAGCTCGTACCCTACTCTCATGGCCGCGATTACCAGTCCGGCGATGAGTGGCGGCCGGACGAATACGATTTGTCGGATGGCGTGCGAAGCGCGCTCTTCGTGAATCTACTAACGGAAGACAATCTTCCGTATTATTACGAAACTATCCATCGCTGGAGCCCGCCGAACCGTGAGCATCCGTGGAGCGAATGGGCGCGCCAGTGGACGAGCGAAGAAGACAACCACGCGACCGTTATTCGGGAATGGATACACGTGACTCGAGCGATTGACCCGCTAAAGCTGGACAAAGCCCGGAGCGTACAAATCAAAAGCGGCGAAGTTCCTCAGCCGGACGACCTAACGGACATGCTTGTATACACTTCTTTGCAAGAACTTGCCACTCGCGTCGCGCATAGCGGTACTGGCCGCATCCTTGGCGACGAATTCGGTGGGTTCGATGTCATGTCCCACGTGGCTGGTGACGAACAGTTGCATCACATCTTTTACCGTGACTTAGCGCGAGCCGCGTTCGCTCTGGATCCTTCGGCCATGATGATCGCCGCCGAGCGGCAACTTCGGGGCTTCGATATGCCCGGAACCGGCATACCCGGTTTTCGTGACCACGCCCGAGCCATCCAAAAAACCGGTATTTATAACTTCACTAAGTTCAAAAAGAATGTGGTCGACCCTACATTCGAAAAGTGGCATATCGACGAAATTGAGGACTTAAGTGACGAAGCCAAAGAAGCCCGCGATAAAATCCACAAACGACTCAATCAGCTAGACAAAGCCGCCGCCCGCGAACAACGCCGCTAGGATTTCTCGCTCGTTGCTCCCAAGTATTTTTTCATGGTATTTATGAACCCGCCGGTGAATTTTTCGGGGTGACTTTGCATTTGTTTTACGATTTTCTCAACCGGCATCGGGTAGATAACTTCGACTTCATCGTTGGGGGTAAATTCCCACGCTTTGGGAGCAGTACATTTAAAAATCCCGAACATATGGATATACACTCCTTCGTCAGAATAATAGCCAGTTGCTACTTCTTGTAGTTTAACGCCACTCAAGCCGATTTCCTCCGCCATTTCACGGTAAGCTGCCGTTTCGTAATCCTCGCCTGCCGACACATGACCACCGACGGTGTGATCTAGCTTGTTGTTGTGCTTTAGATGTTCCTGCACGTACAAGTTACCGTTTTGATTAAAAACGAACACCGCCGCGCAACGATGTATAATTCTATGTTCGTGAGCTTCGGCCTTCGTAGTTTTTTCACCGTTAGGCCGGTCATTTTCATCAACTACATCAAAATATTCAATATCACTCATCAAAAGCCTTTTGAATGATTTCTGCTAACTCCGGTTGGACGAATTCTGCTACTTCTTCCCTTGTGCACCACTTATAGTCTACGTGTTCGTCGCTCAAGGCAATAGCACCGTCAAAAGTTGCCGTCACTTCATAAAATAACAGCGTAAGGCTAATGCTGCCCTCTATGTCTTTTTGTAGGCGGTGGACGTGCACTATTTCTTTTACTTCGATGGAGCGAATATTTAGAATTTCTTCTTCAAGCTCGCGCTTAAGAGTCTCCGGGATCGATTCGTTATCATCAATTCTGCCACCGGGCACCTCCCACCTACTGCCCCGCTCTTCGTTGGTTTTGAGTAGCAAGGTTTTATCTTGGTCAACAATTATTGCCTTCACGCCAATATGAAACGTCTTCATTAGATTAATTGTATCAATAAGGTGCCAGATGCTCTGTCATCTTTTACGCAGCGCCATCTCAAACCACTTTGTGTTGCCGACTGTCACAAAACCGCCGTCTTCATCGACTACCTCATACGCATCTCCGGCTAGCTCTTTGATGACTTGCGGGTTGTAGAAGTAAAACATCCGCTTTCCAAACTTATCGTCCTTTACTTTTTCCTCGTAGGTATTCGCTAGTTTAAGTGACACGTAAAACACGCCATTCTCTTTTAGTGCGACATGAACCTTTTGCAAAACATCACCTACCTCACTTTTGTTGAGGTGCAGTAATGAGGCAAACGCAAAAACAACGTCGTAGTTGTCTTTTCCATAATTAAAACGTACTGCGTCCGCAACAACAAACTTACCTCCTGGTGCGTGAACTTTAGCAAGCTTGATGAGCTCTTCTGAAATATCGAAGCCTAAGTAACTTTTAGTCCGCTTGACGATTTCTTTAGCATCACGCCCATCACCGCACCCAATTTCAAGAACTTTTGGGTTGTTGGTGTTTCCAGCAAGCTCCAAGGCCTTTTCTATGTCTTTTACCCGCGAACCAATACCTCGAAAATACTCAGCCAGTTCTTTTGCAGACTTATTGTAAGTATCAACTGTCACCTGTTTCCAGTTGGTCATTTCCTGTAAACGTCCTTTCTGTGTCCTGCTTTAAAAACATAAACTATCAGCTCGGCTCGCTGGATTTCAAAAAGCACCCGGTACTGCCCGACTCGCAAACTACGCATAGTAGTATTTCGCAACTGTTTCGCTGCCGGAGGATCAGGGTTATTCGCCAACTTGACCACCGCTTTGTAAATTCTTGCCGCGTCCTTTTGGTCGATCTTTTTTATATCTTTGTAAAACCGTTTGGCAATTCGTAATTTATAAGATGCCATCTTGCTTTAACAACCTGGTGAATTCCTCCAAAGAATAGTAGTCTTCTTTGGAGTTTTTTGCTTCTTCAATGGCTTTTATGTCCTCTAAATCCTGGAGATCTTCCTCGATTTTTTGAATGAAATAGTCCGAAATAGTCATTTGCTGGCGCGCGGCTTGCATACGAACATAACGCCGGAACTCCTTTGGCAAGTATACGGTCTGCTTTTCCAGCTTTTCTTTGGTGTCTTTGGGCGTAAGCTTGGTCATGCACTCAGATTAACGTTTTGACGTTTTGACGTCAAGCCGCTATTTCTTCCAGTCGGTTATTTTTAGGTCTTCGCCGAACTTTTCCACGACTACTTTTTGGCGTTCGCGCCACTTAAGTTCTTTGACTAACTCGATCGGCAGCGTGACGTAATACGTGCCGTTAGAGTTTTGAAGATTTCGAACGTTGCGTTCATTATGCGCTTTATTGGCCATATAACTTCCCTCCCCGAATTTAAAATTTATATCTGTTAATAATACTAGCATTAATACTAGAATTAATTCTAGTATTAATTAGATTTGCGAGCCATGATCATAAAGCGTGCCGGTGATCTGTTATATCGTTTATATTCGTCTGGGTAATCTTCTTTTGCTTCGGATTCGATGGGACATTCATCAAACCGACCTATGCTCAAGCTAGCTTCAATTATGGAATTAATGTAAGTAGAAATGGTGCGGTAGTAAAACGACTCACTTCCACCCCACGGTGTTGCTGCTGTGCGCACACCTTCTTCGCTATACCGTTCAAAACCATCCGTTAAGGCATGTCTGGCGGGATGCGTGTCGAGCATGACGAATATACCATTCGGCTTCAGTGATGAAGCCACACTCCCTAGTACCTGAGCAAGCTCACTATTATCAAGATACCGTAAGCTTAGCTGTGCCGTTACGATATCGTAAGTACGGTCTGCTAGGTCAACATCTTGGATGCGCTTATTAATAAAGGTAGCTTCTGGAAAATTCTCCTTTGCCATTTCTATAGTTGTCTCATCCGGATCAATGCCAGTTACATTTGATTCACGACAACTGGTTCGTAAGTGAAAATCAACAACCCTCCCTGCCGAACAACCAATATCCAGTACTTCGGTCTCGTCACTGTATGCATCGCCCGGTAAGACACGCTCTAGTGCTGGGCGCTCAATATAACGCCAGCTAAAAGATTCTTTGGCGAACTCCGCGTACTTTCTGCCATAATCATTCATAGTCAACAAATAGTATATCTCTAACAGTGGAGGAAGTGTAGCACGAGCGTACTGAGTTCAATTTAGCTATTCATTGCTTCGGCGAGTAGGGCTGTAACGGACACACTTTAGGCTCCAGTGCAATTTCTCTGCACTTTACTCGAAGAGTTGGCTGTAACGCACGCACTTGAGTGCAGTTTGGCTGTTCTTTGCGAGGACCGCAAAAGAGATGTATACGCTCTATACATTGACTGTGAACCACAGCAAAAACAGTCAAAATGTGCCAAGAGCATCAGTAGCGCAACCAGCTATGCTGGTTGGCAGACTGATGTGGTGCGTGCGTTACAGTTCGCCCCAGTTGCGACCTATTGTAGTATCTACCGTTAGCTTGACGGGCAGCTCATACACCCCTTCCATAGTTCGCTTTAAGTCTTTGGCGACGGCTTCGGCGTCGTCCTCGTGGCACTCCACTAAAATGGAATCATGAATTTGCAAAAGCTGTTTGGGCAGTTCTTTCAGCTTTGAGCTTTGAGCTTTGAGCTCGCGGTCTACCGCGACCATCGCCATTTTCATTAAATCGGCTTCCGTGCCCTGAATCGGCATGTTAATCGCCGCGCGTTCCGCGGCCGAGCGCACCATGAAATTGCTGGATTTAATATCCGGCATGGGTCGGCGGCGGCCGAACAGCGTTTCCACGTAGCCGTCGGTTTTGGCCTTTTCTTTAAGCGAATTCATGTATTCCAGCAAGGGTTTTCGCAGTTGAAAGTATTTGTCGATATAGGTTTTGGCGGCGTCGTACGTCATGCCGGTGGCCTGCACCAACCCGTGCGGGCTCATGCCGTACAGCACCCCGAAATTAATGACTTTGGCGTCGCGGCGCATCTGTTTGGTAATGTCTTCCGGTTCGCGGCCGTACACTTGCGCGGCGGTGGCGGCGTGAATGTCCGCGCCTTCGTTGAACATCCTGATTAATTCTTTATCCCCCGCCAAAAACGCGGCCAGGCGGAGTTCGAACTGTGAATAATCAGCGCTAATTAACATGTGTTTCGGCCGGGCGGTAAAGGCGGTACGAATCCGCCGGCCCAAGTCCGTGCGTACCGGAATATTTTGTAAGTTCGGATCGTTAGAACTCAAGCGCCCGGTTTGCGCCACGGTAAGCGCGAAGGTGGTGTGCAGCCGCGAATCATCGTCCACCTGTTTGGGTAAAGTGTCCACGTAGGTACTTTTGAGTTTGGTGACCTCGCGGTACTGAGTAATCAAATCAATGATAGGGTGCTGGCCGCGTAATTTGTCCAGCTCACTGGCGGCGGTAGAGTAGGCACTCTTCCCTTTTTTGATGTTTTGGGTGGGTAGGCCTAGACCATCAAACAACACCTCAGAAAGTTGCGCGGGCGAGCCGATGTTGAATTCCTTGTTGGCGTGCCCGTAAATTTCTTGTTCCAAGTCGCTGATTTGATCTTCCAGCTCGGTGTTAAAGGCTTCCAAGTAACCGACGTCTAGCTTGATACCTTCGTACTCCATCCGCGCCAGCACCGGAATAACCGGCCATTCGATTTCCCGGGCCAGCTTGGCGACTTTGGGCATATCTTTCAGCGAAGCTTCTTGGTCTTTATGTAGCGCCTTTACAATGGCGATGATTTCCCCGGCTTTTTGCACCAGTTCGTCGTCGCTGAGCTCCTCCAGCGGCGAACCTTCATAGCCAATGTCCGCACTGGCCAGTTCGGTGAGAGACTGCTCCCGGCGCAGGCAGTTAATTAAAAACGAACCGATAAGTACGTCGTGCGCCACCTCCGGCAGCGGTAATCCCAGTTCAATGAAAATCTGCAGATCGTTTTTGACGTTATACCCGATTACCGAGCTGAGAGCCGAGAGCTGTGAGCTAAGAGCTTTGGCGGATATTTTTTGTAAGTTTACGGCGTAGGTGGTTTTGCCGTCACCACTTAGTAGTAGCCAAGTCGGCTTGCGGCCGTGCGTGCCCGCGGAGCGACCGAACACGTAGGCGGTCTTCCCTATTTTGTTTAGCTGATCTAATTCCTTGTCCGATTCTACTAACACGGTTTTGGCTTTGGGGTCGTGAACGAATTGCGCGGGGTCGTTGTGGTGTTCCTCGACTCGCATGACTTCCGGCAGCTGGCGTACCAGGCTTTTGAATTCCAGTTTTTGGAGGATGTCGCGGATCTTTTCCGGATCGGCTTTACTGCCGTCAACTTCTTTGAGATCCAGTTTGAGCGGCGCGTCCGTCATGATACTTGCCAGCTTTTTGCTCAAGTGAACCATTTCTTTGTCCGCTTCCAACTTTTTACGGGTACTGTCTTTGATCAATTCTAAATTATCGTAAATTCCTTCGATCGTATCGTATTTTTGTAGCAGTTCGGTCGCCGTCTTTTTACCGATCCCGGCGGCGCCGGGAATGTTATCCGAGCTATCGCCCATCAATGCTTTTAGTTCCAAAAACTGATCGGTTCTTAACCCGTACTTGGCTTGAAAGCTTTCCGGGCTGAACAGTTCGATATTACTAAGGCCTTTTTTAAGTGCGAAGACTTTAACGCCGCCGTTAATAAGTTGAAGCATGTCCAGGTCGGACGTGACCAGGAGAGTTTGCAGTCCCTTTTCGCGGGCTTGCACGGCCAGCGCGCCCATAATGTCATCGGCTTCGTAATCGTCCAGTTCGTAAAGCGGCCACCCGAAGGCCTCCAAAAGCTCGTGCAATACGGGAATTTGTTCGTAAAAATCCGGTGGCGCGGGTTTACGGCCGGCTTTGTATTCGGGATAAATCTCTAGGCGTTTTCGGATATTGGTTTTGGGTTTGTCCCACGCCACGCACACGTAATCCGGTTTTAGTTTGCGGATCACCTCCAGCGCCATGGTGGCGAAGCCGAACACCCCGCCGGTGGGCGTGCCATCCTTGGTCGCCAGCTGCGACATGGCGTAATATCCGCGGTAAAAAACGGACTTACCATCAATAATTGCTAACTTCTTGGGCTTTTTACTATCTCCCATTACCTAACAGTATACACTCTGAACATGGCAGCATATATTGCTAGCGCTTATCCGTTTTTACGGAAATCTCCAACGAATGGACGTAAAATTCACGAAACTGACCGGGGTTTTTGGACAAATCAACTACTTTGCTTCTACGGCAAGCTACTTTGCAAAACACGCCTGACAACAATAAACTCCCGCGCTAGCTGGCTTTGCGAGGCTCTTGGGAATCAGGGAAAAGATATGTTTTAAGCACCCCTTGCTCGTTTTACTTTTTTTGTTTTTTGGCGGGCGTTTCCTGTGAAGCAAACAGGCGCGCGGCTTTATTGCTTACCCGTTTGGTGCCGCTCCATAGAAAGCGAATTTTTTTGGGTTTTATCTTTTTATCAAAAACAATCAGCGGATTTTTATCGATTTTTTTGGCGGTCCAGTTGTACATTTCCACCGCTGTTTTTAACCCGCTACGTAAGCGCTTGGGGATATATTCCACGCCTTTGTCGGCCTCCGCCTGCCACTTTTCGTAACGTTTAAGTTGATAGCGCATAAACCGTTCAAAATCCGCTTTTTGCGCCCGGGCGGTTTCTTTGGATAAATCCTTGAGGTTATATTTGCGTAAATCATTACGGGGGAAGTATGTTCGGCCGAGTCGATTATCTTCGTCGACATCACGAATGAAGTTGATCCACTGCATGGCACGCCCCTGAGCCCGGGCGAGGTTTTGCACCGCAGTGACCTGCTTCTCGCGAACGCCTTGCGCTTCATCCAAATGCAAAACTCGCCTTACATTTTCAGGATTATCGACTCCCATTATTCGGGCCATCATTAACCCTACGACCTCGGCGGATCCGTAGACGTACTTGAGCGATTCATTAATGTTAGCGTAGCCCGAGTGATCGATGTCTTGTTTCATGGCGTCGAAAAAACTTTGCACCCACGCCGGATCGAACTTGTATTTATGGGTCAGGCGTACGATGTGCTTAATGGCAATTTCATCTATATCGTCCCAGCTGTGGGCGATTTGTTCGAACGACGGATCGTTAATGGCCTTGTGCCAATCTTTTTCCAGCTGGAGTAATTTTTTGGGCTGCGGAGGCTCTTCGTCGACGTAATCGTCCGCCGTGCGCACAAAACTATACAGCGCAAAAACATCATCCCGGTATTTTTTGGGAAATAAGCGGCTACTCCAGTAGTACGTGGTACTCCCCTTCTTGAAAATCCGTTTTTCTAGTTTACCGGTTGTCTTTGGCATAAAATATACGTCCCTTCGTCATGTGGTTCTGGTAAGTAAATATTGCGCCAAACCGGATAAAAAGGCAACGCCTTCTTCGGACCAACGCGTGGCGTGCGACGTAAGCGATTCGATGGCCTTGGTGGCGTTATGCTCGGCTTGCTTGCGGGCGTAGTCCAGTGCGCCGGAATCTTGCAGTATATGTTTACAACGCTCGAACTCCGCCGGCGTGATATGTTGATTGCCCAAAGTCTGGATCAAAAAGTTCTGATCGGCCTGGCCGGCATGTTCCAGGGCGTACACGGTAAGCAGTGTACGCTTACCTTCGCGGATGTCATCCATGGGGCTTTTGCCGCTTTCTTGCTCCGCGCCGAACGTCCCCAAAATATCATCGGTAATTTGGAAGGCTTTGCCGGCGAACATGGCGTAATCGGTAACGGCGTCCGTGTCGTGGCAATCCGCCCCGGCTAACACCATACCCACGTGCAGCGGGTTCAAAAACGTGTAGTGCGCGGTTTTCCATTCCAGTACGCGCTCTACCGCCTGTTCGTCGACATCGGCAATCAGTTCGTTAACGATATCGTTGGTTTGGCCGTGCGCGGTCACTAACATGGTGCGGTTCATGATGCCGAGTACTTTGGTGCGGATTTCTTCGTCGCAATCCAAGGTAGCCAAGATCATTTGCGCGGCGTGCGCTCCGCCCAGGGCGGAGTTGAGCGCCACGGCCACGCCGAAGTGTTCGGCCTCGCCCGCCAAGTATTTGTCGCGGTGGTATTGTTCTAAAATTTTATGCGCCGCCGGGCCGCCGCGGCGAATGCTGGAACGATCTTGAATGTCATCGATAATCAAAATGTAGGCGTGCATCATTTCTATTGCGCGGGCCGCCTCCAGTGCTAAGTCCCGATTTTTGCCACCGCTCATTTCATAACCCAAAAGCACCAAAGCTCCGCGGATCCGTTTGCCGCCGCGGGCCAAAATATCAAAATACGCGTCCGACGCCACGCGCGAGTACTTCCCATAATCCTGCAACGTCCGGGCGCTCACCCTTTTGGCGTACGCGGCAATGTCATCGTCGATCAGTGTCTTATAGTCTTTAAGCCGGGACTGGAACACCGATTTGTTGGCTTCCAAAGTTTCACGCGTCATTATCTACCAGTATACATTATTGGAGACCGGTCAGCCGTTTAACGAGTTCGTCAGCTTGTTCGTGAAATGCACGAAAACTATTGCCGTTATTTTCAAAGGTAAGGGTGGCCTTTTGCTTGACGTAGGAAATATTCATTTGGCTTTCGCTGTCTTGTCCGGGTTGCGGCTCCCACTGCTTGGCTTCTTGGCGCTTAAATTCTTCCAAACTTATGGGTACTTCGCCGTCGCGTAAATGAGCACGGCCGCGGTCGTGGCGGACTTCCGCGCTGGCTTCTACCCAAATTAGCTCCCCACCGCGCTCCAAGATGAAATCGACTTCAATTGGCGCGCGAATACTAAAAAGCACCAACCCTTCGGAGGGTTTATCATGCGCTTCGTAGCGCCGCAAAGCTTCTTGTAAAAAGAAGTCTGCGCCGTGTTCTTTGCGCAACCAGTTGGAGGTTTCCGTCATGTTTTCTACCGAAATCGGGTCGGGCTTGCCCGCGTGTCGTTCCCGTGTGTATTCGCGATTGATATCACCCAGCGACACGCCGAAAAAACCGGCTTTCATAAAATGCTCGGCCAAAGAATCTTTTCCGCTCCGCGGCAGACCGCCAATCCCGATAATTTTCACATGTTTCATTCGCTTAAAATCATATCATAGGATCAGAGTGGAAGTTAGATGTTTGAGGCTCGAGGTTAGACGTTGGAGGTTAGGGGGGTCGAGTAGAAGTACACTCTACTTTTTGCTTATTACTTATTACTTATTACTTTTTCCCAAACTTCCACCTACCACCTACCATCTTCCATCTTCTATCTTCCAAATTCCATCTTCCACCCACATACCACCTATTACCTATTAATCCTCACCTATCATCCATTGCGACAAAGTCGCTTGCCATCTTCCACCTTCCACCTACCATCTTCCAACTTCCACCTTCTACCCTCTAACGTCTATTTGATGTAGTCATGCAAACGCTTACTATCACGATGTTTGCGCAGCTTGGTCAGTGCCTTGGCTTCGATTTGGCGAATACGCTCACGCGTGACGCTGAATTCCTGCCCGACTTCTTCCAGCGTATGGCTTTTGCCGTCTTCTAAGCCAAAGCGCAGTTTTAAGATCTTTTGCTCGCGCTCGGTCAAGCTGCCTAGCATATCTTTGACGTGTTCCTTCAACAGCTGGCCGGTGGCGGATTCTTCCGGCGTGACAGTGTCTTCGTCTTCAATGAAGTCACCGAGCACGGAATCTTCCTCGTCATCACGCACGCTGGCGTCGAGTGAGGAAATGTCCTGCTTGATCTTCATGATGTGTACGACTTTTTCCACCTCGATATCCATGGCCTTGGCGATCTCTTCGTTGGTCGGTTCGCGGTTCATTTCCTGCGTCAAGCGGCGTTGGGTACGCAGCAGTTTGTTGATGGTTTCCACCATGTGCACCGGAATACGAATGGTGCGCGCCTGGTCGGCAATGGCACGGGTAATGGCCTGGCGAATCCACCAGGTGGCGTAGGTGGAAAACTTAAAGCCCTTGTCGGGGTCGAACTTCTCCACGGCGCGTAGCAAACCGGTATTTCCTTCTTGAATCAAGTCCAGAAGGTCGAGTCCACGCCCGACGTAGCGTTTGGCGATAGACACCACCAAGCGCATGTTAGCTTCCGCCATTTGGTCTTTGGCGCGTTTATCGCCGGCGACCACTTTATTGGCCAACTCCAGCTCTTCCTCGGCCGTAAGCAGTGGAATTTTTCCGATTTCACGCAAGTAAAGCCGGACGGAGTCATCGGAAATATCATCCAAGTAAGCCTTTTTGGCGGACTTTTCGTCGATATCTTCCTCGTCGTCTTCGCCGTCTTCCCAGCCGTCTTTGATGTCCTTCTCTTTGCCGCTGGTGATGTCGATGTTCTTATCGGCCAGCTGGGTATACAATTCGTCCAAGATTTCGGCGTTGGCCGGTGTATCAGGGATAACCTGAAAAATCTCTTTTTGGTCAATCGTCCCTTCTTTTTTGGCTTTTTTGTACAGCTCGTCCTTGATTTGTTGCAAGGCGGCTTCGGCCTGTTCGACCTTTACCTTCTTGGTCTTTTTACTCTTTGGCACGTGTTGCCTCCTCTATTGATTGATGCGCATTTCGTCGAGCCGCTTGGCTTCTTCCAGCAACTCTTTGGTTCGAGTTTCATCGGCCGTCTCCAACTCTTTGGTGATCGTGGCCTTTTTGGTTTTTACGTATTGATCCGTCAAACGAAGTTTCAGGCGAGCAACTTCATTCCGAAGTTCTAGGAGCTCTAGTCCCTGATACAATTCCTCGTATTGCAATCCTAAAATTTTAACATAATCAGCGATGTCCTTCAATTCCTCGGCCTCTTTGGGGTCGCCGGTAAAATTTTGATTGCCCTTAAGAAAGCCGTGAAGTTGTTTGGCTTGGTCGGTGACCAGCACGTTATCGCCGAATTCGTCAATGTGATATCTGAGCGCGGGTTGCAGCAAAATTAAGCACAGCAAGTGATCCTGGATTTTCAGCAGCTTCATTTGCTCCTGAACGATGTGTTCGTCCTTGTTTGGCGGCGGTTCTTTTTTACGCCGGGCGGTTTTTTGCGGGGCGTCCTCGAACTTACTGCGCAGGGCTTCCGCACTGACGTTAATCTCCTTGGCCAACACTTGGATATAGTGATCCTGTTCTACCGGATCTTTTAATTCACGAATGGTTTGCATCAGTGAATCGGTGAACCGCCGCTTGCCTTCCGCGCCGGTAATATCGAACTCCTCTTTCTTTCGCTTTATGAGCCAATCCAGCGCGTATTGGTTCTTTTTAATGGCTTTCTCCCACGCCGAAGGGTCTTTTTTGATCAAATCGTCGGGGTCTTTGCCTTCCGGGACGGTGATGATACTCAAATTAACGCCGGCTTGGCTGGCCAAAGGGATGGTACGTTCCGCGGCACGCAGGCCGGCGTCGTCCTGGTCAAAGGCGATGCGCACGTCATCGGTCAAACGGCCAATGGCTTTTAAGTGCATGGGCGTCATGGCCGTGCCCGCGGTAGCTACGACTTCCTTGACGCCCGCCTGGTGGCTGGCAATCACATCCAGGTTGCCCTCCACCATGACCGCCCGCTTTTTCTTACGGATCGATTCCTTGGCCAAATGCAAGCCGAAAATATGCCGCCCTTTGTCGTAAAGCATGGTTTGCGGCGTGTTGAGGTATTTGGGCGCTTCGCTGGCCGGCGAATGGGCGTCCTCTAAAATACGCCCGGTAAAACCGATGACCTTCCCGAACGAATCCATAAGCGGCACCATGATCCGCCCGCGGAACATATCGCTGGGGTTTTTAAAACGCGTGCTGACCAATCCGGCCTTGCCCATTTCCTCTTTGGAAAACCCCTGTTTGGTGAGGTAATCCGCCAGTGCGGTGCCGTTATTCGGCGCGTAACCGAGCTTAAACTCCAAGGCGACGTCTTTGCTGAACCCCCGGGTTTTGAACACATAATTAAGTGCGTCTTGGTGTTTAGAAAATTGCACCTGGTAAAACTTGGTGGCCAGCTCGTGCGCTTTTAAAAGCCGCTCCTTTAACTTGGCGGAATCTTTATACTGGCTGCTGCGGTACTGGCTTAAATCAATGCCGGCTTTGCGGGCCAAAAGTTCCAGCGCCCCCTTGAATTCCACGCCTTCCATTTCCATAACGAAGCTGAACATATTTCCGCCCTTGCCGGAGGAAAAGTCGTGCCAAATCTGCTTTTCCGGACTGACCATGAAACTGGCGGTTTTTTCGCCGGTGAACGGACTTAGGCCTTTGTAATTACGGCCGGAACGCTTGAGCTCCACGTAGTCACCCACTACGTCCTCAATCGCCACGCGATCTTTAATGTCATCCACGGCATTCATATAACTCCAGTGTACACTGGACAGTAGTTCGTAGATAGTATTTAGTAGTTCGTTCTTGGCATGAGTTCAAGCTATTGCTCGCGTTTTGCTCTTGATACTTGAGGCGTGATACTTGATACTTATGCTTATGCAACCGAGTGACAACAAGCCGGATTACTCTTTTTTGTCCGGAGCGCCCACCAAACAAGGACCGAGTAAAAAACGGCGCATTATGATCGTTGCCGGTGGCGGAGCGGTGCTTTTGTTCGTAGTGATTATGTTGTTTTCGCTTATTTTCGGCGGTAGCGGCGGTGATTCGCCGGAACGCACCTTGCGCCTGGCCCAAATGCATACCGAACTGGTACGCGTCAGTGAAGTCGGCACCGACAAAGCCCGCGGACAGGACGCCAAAAATCTGGCCAATGGTACGCGGCTCACTTTGCTGTCGGACCAAGCGGATATTATTGCCATTGCCGAAAGAAACCAAGATATTTCCTCCAAACTACTGGCCGCCGGCCAAGATACCGAAACGGACGAGACGCTCACCCAGGCCGAACAACGCAGCCGGTTCGACGAAGTATTCATTCCCCTGTTAATCGAGGAGATTCAAGAATACCAGGGCGAATTACAAGCCGCCCACGAAGCTTCGAGTTCCAGTAGCAACAAAGAGGTCTATAGCAACCTGTATGATGATTTACGGAAAATCGTTGAAACGACGGAGTAGGAGTTAGAAGTTCGTAGTTGGTAGGTAGTAGATAGGAGATCGGGGATTGAGGATTGAGGAAAGAGTTCTGGGTTCATAGTTCATAGGTTAAAAGCAGGTTTTAGGTTTTAGTGGCTAGGTTATAGGGATTAGGGGGGTGGAAGTTAGTGGGTGGTAGTTGGCAGATCGGGGAATGAGAATTGAAGAATGAAGATGAGAAATAATGACAAAGGAATTCCAAGCTCTGCTTAAACTTATTGGGTGATCCGGGTAAAACCAGTAAACAAGCTTCAAGCTTGTTTTTTATATAGTTACAACTGCTTTGGAGCAGTTGTTCACCTGGCTTCCAGGCTCTGCCCGGACAGATTGTTCGGAGGGCATAAAACGAGTGAGTCATTGCTTGAGGACAGCCTAAGCTGCCTGCTTTAGATAAAGCAGCGTGGCCGAGCCCTTTAGGGTCGTTCCCGCAGGAAGCACACTCGTTTTATGTTCTGCGGGCAGTCCGGTTCCGGGCAGCCGCCTGTCGGCTTTTGTTGCAATCTTTTGCCGACTCAAAAGATTGCTGGGGATGAAGCTGAACAGACAGCTTTCTATAATTGGTAGTTAACTGCAACTTTAGCTGCATAGTTACGGTCGCTACTCCTCCGTTACGGAACAATAATACTAGAATTAACTCTAGTATTACTTATCAAGTCGTTTGGCGCCAGTTTTCATATTTTGAATTGTTATCCGTGATTTGGTGTCCGTAATCTGCTCACTGAAGACTGAGAACGGACAATTGAACACTGACAACTATAAACTGTTATATAACTAGTTATATAACAGTTTATTCAATCGTGGGAACTTCGCCGCCAGATTTAGTGACCAAATCGTAACTGTGATTTATCAACGCCTCTATGTCCTTCCACGGTAATTGGCCGGTAAGCACAATGGTGTTCCAGTGTTTTTTGTTGAGGTGATAGCCTTCCATGACCGTTTCGTAGCGTTCGCGCAAGACTTCGGAAAGCTTGGGGTCGCACTTAAGGCTAATCCGCACCGGATCCTTGCCTTCCGGAATTAAAGCAAACATCTTCCAGTCGCCACGCACCGCCTGGTCTTGCCCGCTGGCAGAGCCAGCAGCCCGTCCAGGCTCATGGCGCATCGCTGCGTCAGCTGGCGTCTGTCTCTCACTCACCGTACCGCCAGTACGGCTCGCTTGCTCCTCCTTGCTTCCTTGCGCTGCATCCATGTGCGAGGCGCTGGACTCTGCAGGAACAAATACTTTGTAGACGGCGACTTCTTCGCCAAACGGATAATCCAACACTGTGTTTGGCATACTGAGTACATATTCTTCAACTTGTTTATGATTCATGAATCAATAGTAGCGTACTAAAACGGTTCACCCCAATTTTCTGATTGGTAGTATTTGATGGCTTCGAGATGTACCAGATCTCTCTCCCGCCCAAGGGCCCTTTTCGAGGAAATCACCCTACCTAAAGACAAGCAACGAACTCCCTCAATCATTTCTGTAGATCCAGGTTGCTGGTTTAGCCCATCGTAAGACATTGGATAATATCCATCCCCAAGTGCATCGGTTGCGCAGACCCAATTACCACCCAGTTGTGTTTTAAAGCGAATGCTCGTATTGGTAGCTCCTGCCTCCCGTGCACGGCGTGGTACGGGTAGCTCTTCGACGTGGTCATAGATTGCCATGATTTCTAAGAAAGTTTTTGGTGCGAGCACATCAACATCTGGTGTGTGATCAATGATGCCACGCAATACAAGGTTTGCACCTCCAATAACAATCAAGCGATCCCTGTCTTGCGAAAGGACCGGATCAGCCTCAAAGTCATCGCGAATTGATTCTAGACCTAATCGGTCGTTTTCATACGGGGGATGAACCGCATGGTAGTAAGTTTTCATGATTCAAGCATCCCTTGCAGCTCATAAAATTGCAAGCATGTACGTTTTAGCTAGTTTTCATAAATTCAATGTAGTGTTCTAATTCGGCAATCGAGGCTTGGATGTCGTCGTAAGCGCGGTGGGGGTTGTCTTTTTCGAACTCTTCCCCGTACTTGCCCTGCATCAACACCTTAAAACTACTGACATCTAGCATGCGGTAATGTAATTTCAGGTCAAGCGACGGCCACCACTTTTTAATGAATGCGCGGTCGGAATGAATGGAGTTACCCGCTAAAATGGCCGGTTCGTTGCCGAAGTGTTTTTTGAGTAAATCAATGAGTTCGTCCTCTACCACTCCCAGCGGCGTGGCTTCCTCTAGCCCGTCAACGAAAGTATCGCGATTACCCGGAAAATCCGCCCACCAGGTGTTGGCCTGCATGCGCTGCACCACCGTTTTGCGATTACCGCCCCGCACCATGGCCTCATAGCTTTCCAGGGTTTTGAACTTAAAGTCGGTGATTTCCGCGGCAACTTCCAGGATGACATCCTTTTCCGGATCCAAACCAGTCATTTCTAAATCTACCCAAAAAAGTTTAGTTGGTAGCTTGTTATTCTTTTTCATAGCTTTACCCGGCCTGCCCCGCACCAACTCCTGAGCGGAGCAGTAAGCAATCAGATTGTGTAGCTTCAAGAGTTTGGTGCGGGGCCATTCCCAAATCAACCCAAAACAACTTCTCAGGTAGCTTCTCTGTCTTTTTCATTAGTAGCAGTATAGCAGTAATATAATGAGGGCTGTTATAATGGGTTCATGCTTGGGAACAATCCAATACGAAACGGTGTGGGTAGATCAATGCGGAGACGTCAACAACTAGGAGCAAGACGTATTGTTGATGCTGGTGGACAAAGGTTACGCCAACAAGAATCTCGGGCTGCGAAAAGAGAGTATGACCAAAAAGTTACTGAAACATTAAATAGGATAGCCAAAGCTGCGGGGAAAATCCCAGTTTTGAAAACACTTGAGGAAGTAGCCTCAACTACAGCAAACAGACGTGAAAAACCAGTCTTCCCCGCCTATGTTGTAAGTTCTAAACTCACGCTTGATGGTGTACTGCACGCTGTTAATGGACAGCAAGGTGTCAATGTTCGCTCTTCAAGAGCTGGCGAGATGTCCGTAGGCCCACACTTTGATACCTACTTTAATGGTGGCTTTTTACCATGGATAGTCCATCATAACGAACGTGGTGGGGGTGTTTTACAGGCGAGGCATATGGCTGGGTCAGCATTTGCGACCTACGTAGAAGCAGCGGATACAATCGAAAAATTACCATACTCGAATGAAGAAAGAGACGATCTTTTAGCTGATGCACGAGCTCGGATCGCTGCAGAAAAATTTGAAACCCCGCAATATCATGGTTCGCTACGTCTTATTTTTAATCGTGACTTACCTGTGAGCACTGACATTCACGAAGCAATGCTGATACCTGATACTACAAGCCTTATCTGGCAAGGAACTGAAAAGTTGGCTCCCGCAATGCATAATTTTGTACGAAATGAACCAGGCGACTACACTATTTACGCCCACCAAAAAGACGCCACGCCACCTCTTGGTTTTGATCCAGTCTAACAGTTAGATCCTAAATCAACCCGGGATAGTTTTTGCGGGAACGTTTTTTGCTTCATTGCTTTGCAGTATACAGGGAGTAGAGTTTAGGGGCTAGGGGGTTTCTGGAAGGTGGAAGATGGTAGTTGGAAGATGGCAAGCGACTTCGTCGCAATAGATGATAGATGAGGATTAATAGATGATAGGTGATAGTTATGACAGATGGAAGATTGGGGAATGGGGATTGAATGCAGCGGCTGGAAAATAGAAGATGGAAGATGGGGAAAGTAATAAGCAAAAAGTAGGTGGCGAGGGGTTCCAGGCTCTCCTCAAACTGATTGGGCGACGCCCGGGCAAGCAGCGAATCGTTGTCCGAGGACAGTTTTGGCTGCCTGCTTTAGATAAAGCAGCCAAGGCCGAGCCCTTTAGGGTCGTTCCCGCAAAGGACACGCTGCTTGCCTGAGGTGGCGGCCAGTCACGATTTAGGAGCCGCCTGTCGGCTTCTTGTTATCTCTTTGCCGAACCAAAAAGATAGTCGGGAAAGCAAAAGCGAAGCTTTGCTCCGAAAAAACATACTTTGGGGTACTTTTTGACCCATGCAAAAAGTAGCTGAGGGTAAAGCTGGTCAGTTAGAGCTTAGAACCTCTAACTACTAACCTCTAATCGGGGTTGCAAAACGCTTTTAGAGGGAGCATAGTGCATACATGGAAGTGGAGACAAACCAACAAGAAATCAAAAAGATCAAAAGAGGTGGTTGGTACACCATGGAGGTGCGACCGCCGCTGCACATGGAGCAATGCAAAGATTTACCGCATCATTTTATTAAAGGTGTTGTCGACCGGGCGCCATATGTCGCTCGTTTGGTCACAGAAGAGGATGGCACCGACCCCCGCACCGAAATCGGCTATATGGACGATTGTTTCATCGAAGGAAGTGACTTTGATTCAATTGCTGAAAATTTCGCCATAAGCATCGGTGCGTTAGTGGTTGAGGAATCTCCCCGTCAAACACGTACTCCGCAAACCGTTAACTAATTACTGAGCCCGTTGATGGTTTCTTCCCAATCGGCGCGTTGTTCGATTGCCGCCTGTAAATCCGGAGCGGCTTTTTGGGTAAGCCGTTGGTAGCCGGTACTGCTGCCGATAGCGTCGTAGCTAAGCGAAATATCGACTTTTTCCAGACCCAGTTCGCGGGCAATTCGTAAACAATTATCACCGCGTGGCTTGCAGGTTTTGCCGAGATCCAGCCACTCTTGCACGTTTTGATCGTAGGGGACGGTCATTTCGGCTTCGATATTTAACCCGCGGTTGGTTTCATCGTCGAGCTGGTCGAAAATGAAGTTCCCGGTGGAGTAAACGACCAGTTTGCCTTTATAACTTTCGGTATTTTGCACCCAATGCGCACTGTTTTGAATTAAAAATTCCGGATCGTGATTATCAACTAAACGATGCGCCAGATCGATCTGTTTTTGATCCGGACCGGCCCGGTATTCGGTGCCGACTTGCATGAACGCGAACACCGGCATGATGTCGGCGTATTCGTCCATGACGGCCAGCTCTTCGTCGGTGGCGTCCTTTTCAAAGTAGTGCCAGGTGCACATGGCAATGGGGAGCGTTCCCTTCTCTTCCGCGCCAGCGGATTTTTGCAAGCGTACGCCGAGCTCCACCACTTCGCAAATTTCGTCCGTTTCCCGCGGATCCCAGTGGCCGATGGTTTGGATTTCGGCTTGCTCCAAATGCTCCACGGTTTCCGTGAACCCGTCATCGCCTTGATCACGAGTATGATTGTTGGCCACGTTGGCGTGAGTGAAATATTCGGCCATTTCCGGAGCGAACTCGTCCGGGCAATTAAACACCGTGTTTTGCACCTGGGTTCGGTACGGAATGTCGTCCGTGGTCATGGGGCATTCAAAGTCGATCAGCCAGCCATCGTATTGCTCGGGGTTAAAGGTATCGAGTTTGCTGAAGGGTTGTGCGTAATCCACCGTGCCGTCAGCTCTCCGCGCTTCGTTTTCCACCGCCCGGGCCGGTACTACGGTGCCACTGAACAAATATTTTCCTTTTAATTCGGTGACCGTGGATTCTTCCGGTTCCGTACGTTGCTGCACGGCCGACTCGGAAGGACTAGCTTCTTCTTGGGGAGGCCGGTTTTGCCACCAAAACACCCCGCCGCCAATCAGTAAAATCAGTACTCCGAGTAACGCGGCTTTCAGGCGCTCAGGGTGTGAACCGACATCGTGAATATATTTTTTTGCTCTCACCGTAGTAGTATAGTATCAGATATGCGTTCGCATAAATTGCTTATCGGTTTAGGAATGATCGCGCTGTCCATTATTTTTTTCGTGGTGTATTTACTTTTTGCGCCGGAAACCGCCGAAAGCCCACGGCAATCCGCCGAGCAAACCCGGCAAGCGCCGGAGGAAGAACCCGAACCGGAGCCCGAGCCGCCACGATTACTCAACGCCCAACCGGTAATTGATGCGTGGGGCGAACAACAAAGCGGCACGTATTCCATTGTGGTATACGATCTGGAAAACGAAGAAGTAATCGGTACTCATAATGAAGACGAGGTTTACTTCGCCGCCAGTTTGTACAAATTATACGTGGCTTACGAGGGCTACCTTGCCTTGCAGCGCGGGGAGTACCAAGCAAGCGAGCCGTACCAAAGCGGGAACACCTTCGGGCAATGTTTGGATAAAATGCTCCGCGAATCCGACAGCCCGTGCGCCGAAAAACTATGGAACGAACTGGGCAAAGCCGACACCACGGCGCAGCTGGAAAGTTACGGCATTAACGACACCTCGATGACCGCTATCACTACCACCGCGGAGGATGCCGCCACTATGCTTACCCGGATATGGCACGGAGAGGAATTATCAGCCGCGAACAAACAAAAATTGTTAGCGTCACTGGAAAATCAAATTTACCGCGATGCCTTGGCGGAAGGGTTCAAGCGCGGCACGTTTTATAATAAGGTCGGATTTCGCGGATCGAACGAATATCACGATGTCGGCATTCTCGAATTGTCGAATGGCCGCCACTACGTCGTGAGCGTTCTGACCGATGGCGTCGGCCCGCGAGCCATGGCCGATCTTGCCGGGCAATTATATGAACGGCTTGATGTTGCGGAATCACCGTGATGAAGCGCCGTATTTTTGGCATCGGGTTCTTGCTATCGTGTTTTATTCTGGCGGGCGTTATTTTTGTATTCACACGCCATGAGTCCCAACAAGACGACCAACAAGCGAACAACCAAACCGACTCACGGTCCCGATCCGAACAAAGTCAAACACCTCGGCCGGAGGAAGAGCCGTCGTATGACCTTTCCAGCCCGAGCAGCTTGACCGTGATCGTCAATAAAACCCGGCCGCCCTTGCCCGCCGATTACGTGCCGGAGGATTTAATAACCCCCGATGTTCGTTTGCGGCTCGCTCCAAGTGCGGAACAAATGCGGTTCCGCCGCGTGGCTCACGATCAACTAAAGGCCATGTTCGCGGCCGCCGAAGCCGACGATGTGCAGCTGGTATTTGGCAGCGGGTATCGATCGTACGCACTGCAAAAACAATTTTACGAAAGCTACGTTGCGCGTGACGGCCGGGAGACGGCCGATCGTTACTCCGCCCGTCCGGGCACCAGCGAACACCAAACCGGCTTGTCGTTTGACGCCACCAGTCCGTCACAAACCTGTCATTTACAAATCTGTTTTGAGGATACGCCTCAGGGAGAGTGGCTGGACGGACATGCGCACGAATACGGGTTTATTATGCGCTACCTCCCCGGCAAGGAGGCCATCACCGGTTACCAATACGAGCCCTGGCACTTCCGCTTTATCGGCAAAGACCTGGCCCGAAAAGTCCACGCCAGCGACCAAACCCTGGAAGAATACTTTAAGCTAACCGACTAAAAATCCCCAGATTTTAAAATGGGAATGTCCGTGTGGCGGTTGAGTATTTGGCGTACGCGGTCGGTCTGGGCTTTGACGTTCGTATCCAGGTGGGCGTTGGGTTTGGCCAGCAAGTCGCCGGCTTCGTCCAGCGGAACCATACGAAAGTTAGTGCGCGCCAATAAATTACCCGCCGCTTTTTGCGCGGGCGTCCATTCGTAGTGTTGATACACCGGCAAAAAACCGACTTCGGTGATACTGGCCGTCTCGATGTCTATATCCATGGAGGCGAATCCGCCGATTAAGGCCTCGGCTTCCAGTTGGGAGTTTAGGAAATTCCCCAAGCCGTACCACACGTATACTTCACGCCCGTCATTACTGGTGAGTTTTTTGACCGGCTGCAACACGTGCGTACCGTGCCCCAAAACAACGTCCGCGCCGAAGTTCGCCAAGTCCCGGGCGATTTTCTCCTGCGTGTCGTTTATGCGATCCGCGTACTCCGTCCCCCACCGCATACTGGCGATAACCAAATCCGCTTCGTCGCGCACGGTGTTGATTTGTTGCTCGGCCAAAGCCTTGGAGTACTGATTCACGCTGTAGTCGTTGGCAATCGGTTCGTTGGTGTAGTTGGTATAGCTAACGAATGCAAAGGTCATCCCATTCACCTCGAAAATACGCGGTTGGTTTTGTTCGCTTTGGTTACGATTGGCTCCGGCCACGGCCAACACGTCGCGGTCGTCCCAGGCTTTGACGGTAGCGTCCACCAAATCTTTGCCCTTATCGTAGGTGTGGTTGGTGCCGATATTTATAAGATTGCAGCCGACTTCCTCGATACCGCGGGGAAACGCGAGCGGCGCGTTAAAAATCGGATATCCGGAAATACCGAACGACGAACCGCCCGCCGGAGTAGCCTGATTACAAAAGTTAATATCGCCCTTTTGGAAGTAGGGTTTCATGTCACTCATAAGCGCCGCGTAATCATACTTGTCGCCCTGTTTGGCGTTTTGATTGATGGAATCGTGGGCGATCATGTCGCCGGTCGCCAACAAACGGACGGTGGATTTTTGCGGCTCGACAGTTGGTTCCCGCGCGGATCGTTGCTCGGCTTCTTGGGATTTTGAAACTACGTTATCGCGGTAATACGTGCCGGCTATAACACCGCAGGCAACGACCGCTACGCTTACGCAGGCAATCAGTACGTGTTTTTTGGAAAGATGCATTACGTTTCTTCCCGCGGAGTAAATCCCAGGCTGGCAGAATTAATACAGTAATGCTTGCCGTTGGGTGCTGACGGGTCTCCTTCGAACAAATGGCCGAGGTGGCCGCCGCACTGGGCACACGTGACCTCAGTGCGCTTCATTCCCATGGAATTGTCCGGTAGCAGCTTCAAGGCCTTATTGTTGGCTGCTTGGTGAAAACTGGGCCAACCAATGAGCCCCGGCATAGTCGATTCGTACTTGGCCGAGGAACGAAACAGCTCGGCTTCACAATTGGCGCAGGTATATACGCCCGTTTCGTCATGATTAAGGTACTCCCCGGTTCCGGGAGTTTCAGTACCTTTATCGAACAAAACCCGTTTTTGTTCGTCACTTAAATTAGTCTTCTTCCGAGAAATAATCTACTCCTTGCCTTTGGCATCCAGTATACGCTGAATCGCAAGCTTGACGGTGGCATCTTTCAGGGAACACTCATCCCGTTGGCTCGTATCCAAGCAATCGTCCATGGCCCGGGTGAGATATTCCCGCAAATTTTCGCGCACTTTTGAGAGCTCCCACCGCTGGTTTTTACTATTTTGCAGCCACTCGAAATAACTGACCGTCACGCCTCCGGCGTTGGCCAGAATGTCCGGAATGATCGTTGTACCGGCTTCGCTCAGCCGGTCATGGGCATCATCGGTAACCGGGCCGTTGGCCAGCTCCAAAATAAAATCCGTATTGAGTGCGGCGGCGTTTTCTTCGGTCACTACGCCGCCCAGCGCCGCCAACGCGAGGACATCGACTCGTTGCGTAAGCACGGCTTCGGCACTTTCTACGCTAACACCCGGCTTCTTAAAGTCCTTGAACGAGCCGCCTTGGTCTTTAAAGGCCATGAGTTCTTTGGCGTCCAACCCATCACGACACAGTACTGTCGCGCGGCTGTCACTTACGGCAACCAGCCCGGCGTCGGGTAAAAATTCCCGCATACTCAAAGCGAAGTAGCTGCCGACGTTACCGAACCCCTGCACGGCGTAAGCGGGAGCCGTGATATTTTTTTGGGCAAGGAGCTCGCTAAGCACGATCGCCCCGCCGCGGCCGGTGGCTTCCACGCGGCCTTCCGAGCCGCCGTTCTTTAGGCTTTTGCCGGTAAAACTAGCGTGGGTGGTGTCCCCGGAAAGTTTTTCGTATTCGTCCGTCATCCAGTCAATAATGCGCGCGTCGGTGTTAACGTCCGGCGCGGGCACGTCTTTTTTGGGGCCGAGGTGGTGCCACACCCCGCGGACATACTGCCGGGAAAGCTCTTCCAATTTGGATTCCGAAAGTGGTTTGGGGTCGATTGCCACGCCGCCCTTCCCGCCGCCGAACGGAATGTTTACCGCCGCGGTTTTGAGCGACATCAGTAGCGCCAACGCGCGCACTTCGTCCGCCTCCACATGGGAATGAAACCGAATACCGCCCTTGAACGGCCCGCGGGCATTGTTGTGTTGCACCCGGAAAGCCGGGTACGTTTTATTGTTCAAGGTCACTTCAAAACGATGCGTCGCCTGCGGGGTGAGCACATATTCCAGTTGATGTGAAGTCAGCCCCATTGACTGCCCCACGCTACGAACAAGTTCTTGAGCACTTTTTAGCATAGCACCTCCAGCATACACCCTTGCGTTCGGTAACACACTGCCGGTAACACCGGTTACATCTTTTCCGGCGCGGGAATACCCAGGGTTTCCAGGCCGTCTTTTAAAACCTCGGCGTAAAAATGCACGATCCCTAGGCGCTGCGCTTCGCGTTCGTGTTCCAAAACACGATTTTTCTCGTAAAAAGCGTTAAATTTTTGCGCCAGTTCATACAAATACGTGCAGATATGATGCGGCAGGCGCTCTTTGGTGGCCTTTTCCAGTACCTCTTCGTATTCACTTATTTTGCGCACCAGGCTTCGCTCGTCGGCTTCCAGTCCGGTAATCTCGTCCTCGCTAGCGGCTTTTTTGCGCAAAATACTGCGTGCCCGGGCGTAGGCGTATTGGATATACGGGCCGGAGTTGCCTTCCAGGCTGACCGATTCCTGCACGTCAAACACGATATCTCCGCCGATCCGGCTTTTTAAAAACGTATACTTGAGCGCCGCGAGATAGATGTCACGTTGCACTTCGGAATCCACGAAAGCCTTACTAACGGCCGCGCGGGTAGCGTCCATTAAACTTTGGGCGCCGAACACATTACCGGTGCGGCTGCTCATTTTTCCGGTGGTCAAACTTAATAACCCGTGGGTCATGTGTTCGGTTTTGGCGGCTTCCTCGGGATGAATGTGCTTGAGCGCGGCCAACATTACTTTGAAGTACTGCTGTTGTTCATTGCCGGTAATGATCACCGATTTGTCCGCGCCCGGATAGTCCCGGCGCTTGAGTTCTATTAGCCCGAGATCTTTGGCTTCGTACGTGGGCAGCCCTTCGGAATTCAAAAATACGCGAGTATGCAAATCGTCTTTTTCGCCCTTGTAGATGATCGCGCCGTCGCTTTCTTCGAACACGTTCCCGATGTTTTTCTTGACTACCTCGGTACCGATCGGCGCGGTTTCGCTTTCCATGTAGTGTTTTTCGAAGCTCACGCCCAGTTCGTCATAAATGGTGTCAAAGTACTGCATGCTGCGTTTTACGCACAAAGCGTGAATGTCGTTGACTGCCTGGTTGTCGCGGTCGTATATGTGGCGGTTCACTTCGCGAATACTTTCGGCGGCCGACGAATCGGCATCGTAAGCTTCATTGCCCTTGGCGTAATACGATCCGAAGATAGTTTTCATGTTCCGCATAGAGACGTCGGACTCTTCGCCGTCTTCAAGGGCTTTCAGATCTTGTGGCTTCCAGCCGACTTCTTCCCCGATCGCCCAAATGGCCTTGGCAATGTGCATACCGACGTCGCCGTGATAACTAATCGTATGAACCGTCGCGCCGGAGCGCTCAAACAGCCGGGCAATGGCACTGTAGACGACCGTTTGGTACAAGTGGCCGAGGTGTACGGTTTTTAGCGGGTTAAAATTCCCGAACTCTACCAACACCTCTTTGCCTTCGTGATGCTGATACGGGGAGATATTGGACGCGTCACCTACCAGCACCTCGTCTTCCACGAAAATATTAATAAAACCGGGGCCGGCGATTTCAACGTGTTTTACGCCGTCAACCACTTGTAGCTTTTCACGGAGTGCCGCGGCTATCTCCCGTGGATTTTGCCCCAGTTCCTTGGCCAGTTGCATGGCCACGTTGCAGGCATAATCACCGAATTGTTCATCCGGACGGGAGACGATAGGCTGAACGTCAGCATTGAACAATTCTTTGCAGTCGGCTACAATGTGGTGAATAAGTTTCTCGTACATTACTTCTTAGTATACCAGCTTCACACTTTTGAAGGACAGAATAAACTCCCGTGATACGACCACGCACCGTTTTCCTCCAAGCTTTGCTCGACTTAGGATGCGTCACGTTGCGCGTGTTGAGCACGGGCGTACGAAGCCAACGTCCACACCACCGCGTAGGACGTGGTCAGCATCACGAAAAAGCTGCCCGTGGTGACCAACGCGCTAGGGCTGGCCGGGTCGATAAATTGATTACTCACGTCAAATAACACGCCGGCCGGGTGCAAAAATAAGTCCCAGCTATTCCAGCGTAGAAAGCGGCCCAAAAAAATCGCGAAGCTGGCCAGCAGCAAAACGCCGGCCATAACCATGTGGGCGTCCCACCGGCGAACTCGCTTGGCGAGCTCCACGTGAACCAGGTACAGGCTCATAAATCCGGTGAACAAGCCGTTCACGATAAAGCCGGTGAACAACACTATGTCGTAGTAAATGTTGACCTCGTAGGTTTGGTGCAAGTGGATCAGATCGGTCACCAAATAAAAACTGTTGGGTAGAAACATCAGCCACAAACCGGTAATGGCCAGGTTTTTCCAGGCCAGCCAAGAACCGTGTTTTAGCCGGCTTCTCAGCCAAAGACTAAAAACCAACGGCACGATTGCCAAAAACATGTTCCACAGCAAAAAGTGATACCGCGGTGTGCCGGCTTCCGCGGTGCGGGCGGCGAGCAATAACACGCTGGCGGCGTGTGACATCACTAACGCGGCCACCACCCGCCGGGCAGGGTTGGCTCGCAATCGCTCCACGCTCTTTTTCATGCTATCAAGTATAGCATCCCGACAGATACGACAATCACCTACGACTAACAAATCACCAACTTAACGAACGACCGGTTTACCGGCCAACGAAACCAAAATATGAATCATTGCATTGACATATTTAAATGTTTGGATGTATAGTGAACACATGTCCGATGCACGGCTCATTACCGTTTTAAAGGCTCTTTCCGATAGCACCAGGCTGGATATCGTCCGTTCCCTGTCGGAAAAAGGCTGTGAGGTAAGTTGTTCGGAGGCCGGGAGCTGCTCGGAGTTGAGCCAGCCGGCCAAAAGCCATCATTTTAAACGGTTAGTAGAAGCCGGCGTTCTCACTAGTACCAAGCGCGGTAAGGAACGCTACTACCGCCTTAATCGTGATGCCCTGCTCCGCGCGGGAATTGACGTAAACAAACTATAAAAACAAAGGAGGTTTTTATCAAAACATTAGTGGTAATTGGCAGCGTACGAAAGGGTCGCACCGCCGACGCGGTCGCCCGAATGGTCACCAACCAGTTGGACGACATCGGTGCCGAATACGAGGTGGCCGACTTAAAAGAACTGGATTTGCCGTTCGTTAATCAGGAAACCATTCCCGGCGCGGCCAACGAACAGTACGAGGACGAACGCGTCCGAACGTGGTCAAAAAAGGTAAAGGCCTCCGACGCCTTCATACTGGTCAGCGCGGAGTACAATCACGGACCGCCCGCTTCCCTGAAAAATGCGATCGACTGGCTCTTTGGCGAGTGGCACAATAAACCGGCGGCCATTGTTGGCTACGGCGGTATGGGCGGAACGCGGGCCGCAGCCCAGCTAAAACTCAATATATTACGCGTAAAACTTTTCCCCGTCGCCGAAATACCCATCCCCAAAGTCAAAGATTATGTAAAAAACGGGGTGGTAGAAAATGAAAAGGCCGAAGAAAATGTACGAAAAGCCGTAAAAACATTGAGCGAATTTAGTATTAATACGTGAACCGAAGCTACGCCGAAACACCTGATACTGTAATGATTTCCGACAGTCGAGTATACTAGTGTCCATGAGCGGAGCACTAGAAACCGTAAGAAACGCCGTCCGTAACATAGTGAAGCAAATCGCTGGCGTACTACATCGCTTATCCGGGGGAAGTATAACCCCCAATATGGTGACCGTCACCAGTTTATTAGCGCACGTACCCATTGCCTATTTCATCGCCACCGGGTCTTACGTTTTGGCCGCCGGGTTATTAGTAGTTTTCGGATTAATGGACGCCTTGGACGGCGAACTGGCCCGCTTGCAAAAAAAGGCCTCCGCCGGTGGCATGCTTTTGGACGCCAGCACCGATCGTATGAAGGAGGTCATTTTATATATCGGGGCGGCCTACGCACTCATCAACCGGCCGGTCGGCGATTATTCTCCGGCACTTATCGCGGCGCTCGTGGTAGCGGCCTGTGGCGGCTCTTTGTTGGTCAGCTATGTCAAAGCCAAGGGTGAAACCGCGGTCAAGGACGGCTCACTCACGGCCAATCAAGTTAATCGGCTATTTCAAAACGGCCTTATGCGTTATGAAGTCAGAATGTTCGCGCTGGTCGTGGGATTACTCGTAAATGAATTGGCCCTGGCAGTCGGGCTTATCGCCGTCACCGCGTGGTACACCGCCTTCGCCCGTTTGTTCGCCATTTATCGAAAGCTCGGCTAATGTTTAAAACCGACCTTCACACCCATTCCGAACACTCCTACGACGGCGGCATCACCCTGAAACAGTACCAACGAACGCTGGAGGACGGCGTTCTGGATTACATCGCCATCACCGACCACAACCGTATTGATTTCGCGCAAAAAGCCCGCGAAGCGCTTGGTGATCGCATTATCGTGGGCGAAGAAATCATGACCACCGAGGGCGAAATTATCGGCTTATTTTTAACGAATGAGGTGCGGCCCCATCAAACGCCGGCCGACACCATTTCGGCCATCAAACAACAAAACGGGATCGTCTACGTCCCCCATCCGTTCGAAACCGTTCGCAAAGGACTGCATCCGGAAACGATTGAAAAACATACCGCCGAAATTGACCTAATCGAAGTGTGTAACGGCCGGGCGTTTTTGCAAAACCGCGGCGAACAAGCCCTGGTATGGTCGCGGATAAATAACGTACCCGGAGCGGCTAGCAGCGATGCCCATGGCCATAAAGGCCTGGGTAAGACCTACAGCGATCTTGCCGAGCGGCCCGGCAAAAATAATGTGGTCGAACTTATCAAAACCGGCCAGTTGATCACCAATCGCCCGTCCATGCGGGCGCTTTTGTACCCCAAGCTTAACCGCGCCAAAAAGAAAATCAAAAAGGGAGATCGGGGATGAGCTGGCTTTTCGCGCTGTGGTTTTTCCTGCCGGCCGGCGTGGCCAACGCCGCCCCTGTCCTGATCAATAAAATCCCGTTCGTTACCCGTTGGAATACTCCGCTGGATTTCGGCAAATCCTTTCGCGGCATTCGGATTCTCGGTAATAACAAAACCATTCGCGGCGTGGTGTGCGGCGCGCTGATTGCCGGCGGCGTCGGGCACGGGCAACAGCTACTGGCGCCGGCCGATTTTCCGGAAATGTCGTTTATTATCGGCGTCGCGTTGGGCGCCGGAGCGCTCCTCGGCGATGCGCTGGAAAGCTTTTTTAAGCGGCAAAAAGGCGTCGCCTCGGGTGAAAAGTGGTTTCCTTTCGATCAAATCGACTATATCCTTGGCGGAATTGTGTTCGCGCTTCCTTTTGCCGAGCTTACGCTCATTCTTTGCGCACAAATAGTAATCATCTGGTTCGGGATGCATTTATTATTTGCCTACATTGGGTACAAGCTCGGCCTGAAAAACGCGCCTATTTAGCCCTTACGAAACTCTCGATTCGGTTCATATCACATACTTTTTCTTCGCCCATGGCTTTTATGAGTGATTCGGTTTGGGAGGGCATGGCCTTTAAAGCGGCGCACTTTTTTTGCAGCGTTTTATCACTAAGATCGATATATAAGTCGCAGTCTCCACGTTGTACGATCGGCGGTCGTTCTATGTTAAAAAATATGTCGAATTGTTCGTCGGCTTCGCGGTCGGCGTCGTACGTTTCCGGCGTAAGCACCGCGTGATACACCGCTATGCCCCGCTCTTTGCCCACGCGCGTTGCCCAAGCAGAAACCGCGCGGTGATCGGGGTGGCCGGTCATCCCCTCCGGCCCGAACGTTAAAATAGTGTCCGGATGACACGCCTCGATACGGCGCGTCACGACTTTCTCGCCTTCCGCGAGCGACACATCGCCGACTTTCCCGTCGGAATAATCGAACCACACGTGCTCGATAGCGCCCAAGCACTCGTACGCCGCTTCCAGCTCTTTGGTGCGAATGGCGCCGAGTTTCTCCGCCGGCCAGCGGGACTCGTCCTGGACGCCGGCTTCCCCGCGGCTGGCAGTCATGCACATTACGCGCTGCCCGTTCTCCGCGGCCAAAGCCATGATGCCGCCACAACTGAAGACTTCGTCGTCCGGATGCGCCCACACCCCCAGGATAGTTCCCAGGGATTTTATGTGGCGCGCGTCGTTCATGGCTTCTTCGTATTAACCCAAATCTTTTTTGAATTTTTCGATTAACTTTACCGGTGACGGATCAACTCCGTTAAGCAGCGCCACGTAAATGCTCACGAAATCACCGAAAGCCACCGCCCACAGTAGCTGCTCTAAGATGGTCTCTCCTTGGACTTCCACTACTTCCGGAGCGGGACGTTTACCGGATAGCAAACGTTCGCTGACCTCAAAACGTTTTTGGGTGCGCGGGTGTTCCAAGTTGCTGCGCAGCTCCACGACTTTGTAGGGTTTTTCTACCGGGTGGCTCGTCCAGCCCATGAATTCGTTGTGGTTAAATTCCGGGTACTCGTTACACCAGGCCACGTTTTTGGCGTTTTCGTTAAAACTGATCTTCCACTTGTAGGCGGCCGGGAACAATTTCGGCCCGGCGTAAATTACCGGCGAACTGCCGGCCAACTCCAAGGCCAGTTCTTTGGCCGGATTTTTACTCGTTGGTCGATCCGCGCCCCATTGCTCCACGGCACGGGCAATAAATGTGCTCGCTCGGTGCATGGTTTTTTCGGCTTCGGTGGTTTTTACTAGCCCGGCGCGCTCCAGTATGGTCACGTAAGCTTTGAGCGCGTAAAACACCGCGAAACGCGGCTGCTCGACTTTGGGGATTACTTCGTAGGGATAGCTCTTTTCTTCGGCCAATTCAATGAGTTTTCCGCCGCCGGACAGGATCACGATTTGCGCTCCCGCCGCTTCGGCCTGCCCTAGCGCGGACAACGTTTCCTCGGTGTTTCCCGAATAGCTGGAGGCGATAAATAAGGTGTTGTCGTTAACGTGCGTTGGGATATCATAATCCCGAACGATCTCAAAGGGTACGTGATAATCGGGCCACGTGGTACTCAAAAGCCCGGCCAAGGCCGAACCGCCCATACCGGCCAGGACGACATTTTTTATTTCGTTTTCCGGTTGCCATTCCAACGTAAACTCATGCGCCAGTTGACGGGCTTGCCGGCCGGCGATTCCCAACGCATCACTACCGTCCTTTTGGTGAATGTATTTCAGATCGTCCAGCATGCTCCGGTTTCCTTCCCTTCAAAACGCTTTCGTTTACTGTAAATTTTTGCTACGCTTATAATTGTAAATTGAAAACTGCTAAATGGAAATTCCCGACAGCGGGATACAGGGGTGGAAATGTTTGGAAATTCAAAGAATAACGATGCTCAACAACAAAACGACCTCCAGGATTTTGGTGAACCTCAGCCACAAAACAACGGGGGCGCGCCGGATTTGCCGACCATGGGCGGGCAAAACTCACCGTTCCAGCCGGCGACTCAACAACCGGTGGACGCCAATCCGGCACCGGCTACAACGGACGCACAACAACCCGATGCGCCGCAGGATAACATTCCGCACCACGAAGACACCGAGCACATGGTGACCGATCACGGCACGCCCGACCCCGCCCCGCAAGCGGAAGACGAACCGGCACCTTCCGGCAATCTGGTAGAGATTAAGCAGCAAGCTTTGTCTCAACTTTCCCCGTTAGTGTCACATTTGGACCAAACCGCGGAAGAAAAGTTCCGCACCACCATGATGATGATTCAGGCCACGGATGATCAGTCCCTGTTAAAAGAAGCCTACGAAGCCGCCCAAAAAATCGAAAACGACAAAGCCCGCGCCCAAGCACTTTTGGACGTTATCAACGAAATCAATTACTTTACCCAGCAGCAAAAGTCTTGATAGCGCGTAATCTGATTGCTTACTACTTGCTATCAGGATTTGCTGCTGGGCTTGCCCAGCGGCAAAAATAGAGACTAAGACGTTAGAGGTTGGACGTTAGAGGCTAGAGGCTAGAAATTTGACGCTAGACGTTAGACGTTGGAGGTTGGGTAGAAGGTAAAAGCCAAGAAAGTGTTTCCGCGGCCTCTATTTATCAATAGCCTGGTGACCAACCCGGTGTTTAATTGGCAGCGTGACAGCCTACCCGTAGTGAACTTACGCTCCATTACCATGGGGTTTGAAAAACCTGATAACTCGCTATTTACGTCCTTCCCATTGTGTTTTTGCTAACCGCTAAGCTGCCTAGCTACGAACTCCTAAATCCTAACCTCCAATCTCTAACGTCTAGCCTCTAACGTCTAACCTCTAACCTCTAGTATCTAGCCTTCCTGGACATAGCGGTAGTTATGTTGATTACTCACCGCCTCCTGAACATGCGGAATAATAACGCTTTGTTGCTTTTGGGCCATTTGGTTTAGTATCTGGTTAGCGTTACGAATTTCTTGTTCCAGCGACTGGATCCGGTATTCCAGATTCGTTATCTGCGATTTATACGTTTTCGTCCGGTCATCCAGTTGCCGTACGAACTGTTGCTGGTTTTGCTGCAAATAGTCGTGCATGTAACTGATCATGCGGTCCCTGGCGTCATCCGTCGCCCGTTGCACGTCCTGTCTCGTGGCCATTCGATCTTGCATGCGCGTACGCATTTGGTCAAGCATGGTTTGTATCTCTTGCTGTGAAGCTGCACTCATCATCCCTCCTTTTTAATGAAAAGTTTTATGATTTTGTGTCTGTCTTCGCGACCTCAATACCTCCATTTAAATTGCGCGCATCTCTCAAATGCTATTGCTTATATTATAGCATGAGCACCAAGACCGTTGCCGGTGAAGCGTCTATTTCTGGAGCCCGGTTTTTTATCTACTGGCTTTTTTTACGTGGTAAGCTTTGTGTCCCAGCCCGAAAGCGACCGAAACGATTACAAAAACACCCAACGTGTCTTCAGGGCCGGTGCTGGGAAGCCCTTGCGAACCCGTGCTCGACAATTCTTCGCCGGAAGGCTGGCTGCTATCTCGGTCCGAGCTGCCGCCGGTAGCACTGCCGGTCTCGTCAGTATCACTGCTAGTTTCGTCCGTATCACTGCCCACAATGTCTTCGAAGCCAGAGTCGTCGGCTCCTTGGTCCGCCTGGTCGTCGGATTGATCATTGTTTTCGTCTTGCTCGTCGTCATTTACCCCGGGAGTAGTTTGATCATCGGTCTGGTCTTCTTCGGTAGCCGTTTCACTGGTGGTGGTTTCATCGTCATCAAACACCGTACGGTATGTCCAACGCCCGCCATAAAATAGCCCGAGCGCCAACAATACGGTCAAAATGAGCGTAGCAATGCCTAATGCCCACGCCATGCCAACACGCTGGCGACGCTCGCTGGTGTAATAGCTATTAATATCGTTGTCAGTAGATTTTTTGCGGTTAAACAGTCCCATGTGCACTCCTTGTTTGGAGTTGATTATACGATATATTCGCTAAATAAACAACTTTTGTATACGCTTACGCTTACTCCCGCCCATACTCGCAAGGTTTGCAAGTTTTTTACGAAAAGCCGTTATAGGTGGTGAAACGAAGGGTAACGCATTTGGATACAGGGTGGCAGTTCTTCTTGAGGAGCGCAAAGGAGATGTACTTTCTCGTACATTGACTGCGCCCCGGAAAGAAAACTGCCAAGATGCGCCAAAAATACTGGATTCAATCGGCTTTGCCGAATTGTACCGCGTGTGGTGCGTTAGCCTTACATGCCCATCCCCGGTAGTAAAATCTCGTTTCTCCGTGATCTGATTACATATCACTTCGAGCGGGATTTACTACGGGGCAAGCATGCTACATACCCATCATTCCGCCCATGCCTCCGGGCATTCCACCGCCGGCGGCTCCGCCACCGGACTCTTCTTTTTGCGGCACTTCGACTACCAGCGCGCCCATGGTCATGGAGGTGCCGGCAATCGATGCGGCGTTTTGAATGGCTTCCTTGGTCACGCGGGCCGGATCAATCACGCCGGCGGACTTCATGTCCACTAACTTGTTGGGTTCGTTAACGTCCACGCCTTGTCCGTCCTTGGCTTGCTTCACGAGCGGCAGCCAGCCATCGGCGTTAAGCCCGGCGTTTTCCAGTAAGCAGCGGAACGGTTGTTCCAGCGCCTTTTTCAGCAGTTGCCGGCCGGCGGCCACGGCGTCATCGTCGGACTTTTGTTCGCTCACCGCGGAAATTAGATTAACCAACGTTACGCCACCACCAGGCACGATACCTTCGTCCAGTGCGGCTTTCACGGCGGCCACGGCGTCGTCCACGCGGAATTTCTTTTCCTCGATTTCCGTTTCCGTAGCACCGCCAACCTTAATCACCGCCACTTTGCCCTGCAGTGCGGCGCGGCGTTTTTCCAGGTTTTCTTTGTCGTATTCGCTGGTCGCGGCTTCGATCTGCGTATTGATTTGATCGATACGGGCTTTTAGCTCGTTAACCGACCCGTTGCCCTCGATAATCGTGGTGTCGTCCTTGGTGACGATCACTTTACGGGCGCTTCCGGCCACGTCGATGTCCACGTTTTCAAAGCTCATACCTTGGTCTTCGCTAATCACCGTCGCGCCGGTAAGAATCGCGATGTCTTGCAACGCGTCCTTGCGGCGATCACCAAAGGCCGGCGCTTTGACGGCGACGGTGTTAAAGACACCTTTGAGGCGGTTGAGAATCAGCGATCCCAGCGCTTCGCCTTCCACGTCCTCGGCAATTAACATCAGCTCCTTTTTGCCGGCTTGCGCCAGTTTTTCCATGAGTGGTAAGAATTCCTGTAAGCTGCTGATTTTTTTATCGGTAATCACCACGGCCGGCTTTTCCTGGATGGCTTCCATGCGGCCGGAATCCGTCACCATGTAGGGGCTGACGAAGCCGCGATCAAAGGTAAAGCCTTCTACTACTTCGCTTTCCAGCTCCAGGCTTTGGCCTTCTTCCACGGTGACCACGCCGTCTTTGCCGACCTGGCCGATTACCTCAGCAATCAAGTTACCGATTTCGTTATCGCCGGCGGAAATGGTGGCGACTTCCGCCACGCGCTTTTTGTTGGCCTTGATGTCTTCGGACATAGATCCTAACTTGGCCTGTACGTCTTGGGCCGCGGCTTCCAAGCCTTTGCGCAACAACATGGGGTTGTGCCCGGCGGCGATCAACTTGTTGGCCTCGCTCAAAATGTGATACGTCAGCACGGTCACGGTGGTGGTGCCATCACCCGCCACGTCGTTCATTTTGTTAGCGGCCTGTTTAATAAGTTCGGCGCCGACTTTGTAGCCCAGCGTTTCGTCGTCCTTGTCCTCCAGTTCCACGCCTTTAGCGACACTCACCCCGTCATGCGTAACCGTGGGACCACCGTAGCTTTTGCTTAAAACCGCGTTGCGGCCTTTGGGCCCCATGGTGGTGCGTACCGCGTTGTATAAAATTTCCGCGCCGCCCAGTACTCGCCGGCGGGCGTCTTCATCGTAAAAAACTTTATTAGCCATTCTTTCGCTCCTTCCAGTCGCTTGAGCCAAGAGCCAAGAGCCATAAGCTCAGAGCTTTCGGCTTTAAGCTTTTAGCTATTTAACTACCGCGTAGATGTTTTCTTCCTTAATAAGCATGTAATCTTCGCCGTCATGGTTGACTTCGGTGTTGCTGAAACCGCCGTAAATAATGCGGTCGCCCACTTTTACCTCTTTGACGTCCTTGCCCACGGCCAAAACCTTGGAAATCTTGGGTTTTTCCTGCGCTTCTTTGGGGATATACAACCCGCTGGCGGTTTTGCTGGGCGCTTCTTCGGTTTGCGCCACCACGTACTCGCCAAGTGGCTTGATGTTTACGGCCATACTCGTCCTCCTGTTTATGCCTCATTTTTGATCGATGTATCTCGCAAATCACATCGATCATTAGCACTCATAATAATAGAGTGCTAATTATTTAGTCAACCCTGCTGCGGATTTAGTAGTTTTCAGGCGGCTGTTTTTTGTGGTCCACCGAGGCACACATTAAACTTAGCTACCAACTATACGCCCGTCATTGTCAAATTGCAAACCAACGGAACTCTTTACAAAACCATAAGAATATATTGAAAAATCTTTAATTTTAGGGTATAATCGACCTGATGTCACAAACACCGACACCAGATGGTACAGTGCTCTTATTGCAAGTTCCCCGCACCAACGAAAAAAAGGAGTTGGCTGCGGAGCAAATGCTGGCCTCGCTGCACGGATTGCTGCATGGCGGCAAACAAGGTTTACTCCTTAAAAACGCCAGCCAGCAAATTAGTTTCGAAATTGCCGTCAAAAACCGCCGTATTGGTTTTTACGTGTGGGTACCGACGTACCTAAAAAGTTATGTCATCGAGCAAATTTACGCCCAGTACCCGACGGTGCACATTACCGAAATTAGCGACTACGCTGATTTAAGCACCAATACTGCCCCGACCCGCATGGCGGCGGAGATTGCGCTCACCGGCCCCAGTCAGTTGCCAATTAAAACCTTCCCAAGTTTTGAGGTCGACCCGCTAGCGGCAATCACTGCTACCTTGGCCCAATTCCGGGACGACGAAGAGGCTTGGCTACAAGTCATCGTACGCCCCACCGGGGACAGTTGGCATAAAGCCAGCGAACGTTACATCGCCAAAATGCGCGGCGGCGGTGTCGGACTGGGCAAGGCGCTGTGGGCTCCACCGGAAGACAGCGGCGGCCAAAAACTGGCCGAACACGAAAACGCCCGCGTCAAAGGCGCGGAAGAAAAAGCCCAAAAACTGGCCTACGACGTTTGTGTACGGCTGGTCTATGCCGGCAATACTTCCCCGTCGGAAGCCAAAATGCGTTTGCAATCCATTATCGCCAGCTATAAGCAGTTCAACAGCACTTATTTAAACGGATTCAAGCAAAAATTTATTGATAACAAACCGGCGCACATTCAGGCCTACACCAACCGAACTTTAAGTAAAAGCTTTATTTTAAACATCGAGGAAGTCGCCAGTTTATTCCACTTACCGCATACCAACGTGGAAACGCCCAATATTTTGTGGGCCAATGCCAAAACCGCCGAACCGCCGGCTAACTTGCCGATTCTCGTGGGCGAGAACACCGACCACGTCAGCCCTCTGGCAGCAACTAACTTCCGTGGACATCACACGCCTTTTGGCGTGCACCGTTCGGATCGCGGACGTCACCTTTACATCATCGGACAGACCGGCGTAGGTAAATCCGCCCTGCTGGAGCTCCTGACCATTTCCGACATTCCCAGCCCGTACGGGTTCGCGGTCATCGATCCGCACGGCGATTACGCCCTGAATACGCTCAAACGAATTTCTCCGGATCGCGTGGAGGACGTAATTTACTTCAACCCCGCGGACACCGATTTTCCTATCGCCTTCAACCCCATGGAGGTGGTGGACGACAAACTCAAAACCCACACGGCGTCGGAACTTATCGGCGTCTTAAAACGCATGTTCGAATCCTGGGGACCTCGCCTGGAATACATTTTGCGCTACAGCTTGCTGGCGCTTTTGGATTATCCGGAATCCACCATGCTGGATATCACCCGCATTTTAACCGATAAAAAATTCCGCGACGAAGTCCTGACCTACGTCGACGACCCGGTGGTGCGCAACTTTTGGCAAGTAGAATTCGCCAGCTGGAACCCCAAATTCCAGGCCGAAGCCGTGGCGCCGGTATTAAACAAAGTCGGCGCTTTTACCGCCAACCCGATTGTTCGCAACATCATCGGCCAGCCCAAAAGCAGTTTTAACATCCGTAAAATCATGGACGAGCGCAAAATTTTAATCGTCAATCTCTCCCGCGGGCTTATTGGCGAGGACAACGCCAGCCTTTTGGGTGCCTTGCTGGTGACCAAAATTCAAATGGGCGCCATGAGCCGGGCGGATATCGAGGCAAGTGAGCGCGTGCCGTTCTACCTCTACGTTGACGAGTTCCAAAACTTCGCCACCGACAGCTTCGCCACCATTTTGTCCGAGGCCCGAAAATACGCCTTAAATCTGACGGTGGCCAACCAATACACCGCGCAAATGACGCCGGAGGTCAAAGACGCGGTGTTCGGCAACGTCGGTTCCATTATTACCTTCCGTACCAGCGCAGACGACGCCAAAGTCATGCAAAAATACTTTGAACCACACTTTGAAGATCACGACATCGTGCACATGCATAACCGCCACATCGCCATCAGTATGATTATCGAAGGCGAGAAACAACCCGCCTTCTCCGCTACCACCTTGAACTTGCCCGAATACGGCGAAAACCACTCCGCCTCTATCATTGACCAAAGCCGACGCCAATTCGCCGCCGACCGTGAACACATCGAAGCCTTCATGCAAGAGCGCTACGGCAGTGAACTCAATAAAATCGATAAGCTACAGAAGCCACCCAAGAAGTCCGCGGACAAACCAGCGCCCAAACCCCCTGCCCCCGAACCTAAAGATCAGGCCGATACGCCCCCGAAAACCACGCGAGAAACGAAGTTCGAAAAAGAGCCGACGCCCGAAACAACTGCCCCAAAAGACGGCAACAAAAGCGCCAAAAGCATTATTGAGCTGGCTAGCAAAGAAACGCCTGGGCAGCCGAAGAAAAAGCGTCGCCGGCGTCGTCGTAGAAAAAAAGGTAAGTCAGAGAGTCCGAAAGCTAATCAATCAACGGAGGAAAAACCCAAAAAAGCACGCGCAAAATTAGACGACAAAAAGTCCGCAGCCAAAAATCCAGCCGCCAAACCAGCCAAAAACAGCAAAAATAGCGACACCCTACACGTTGGCAAAGACGGCGAATCCGACGAAACCGTCATCTCCCTCCGTTAACAACGCGTTCCCGGAGCATTCCCGCCCATAGAAATGAGCCTACATAAGCGTAAAATCCATGGAAAAAGATCCTCACCAACAATTTCAAGAAAAGTCGGCAACTATTGCCGCCAAACTTGCACATGCCGAAGATTTACTTGATATGATCGATCTGAAACTTGATTATATAGAGACTAAAACACTCGATTTGCTTAACAAAAACCCCCAAGACGACACCCTAGACGAATAACTTTCTACTCTATTGGTGTATCTGGGGATATGTTTACGAGGGTAACAATTGGGAGGTGCAAATTTATAAAAGATCTAAGCAGCTTCTGAGTGGTTGGTTTGATGGTCGAGTTCAAACATTTCCATTTGGGCATCCAAAAAAGCTGGTGCATTTTTTTCGTGCTCAAGCCCTTCGATACCGCCCAGTTTACCTTCACGCAAATGTAAACGAACGTCGTCGCTGTACCAGCCAAATGTCGTCTCAGTAAGTATAAAATCACCCATTGCGTCACCGTTACTGTCAAAATCTGTAATAAACACCGTTTTTAGTGTTTGGTTTTCTTGATCGCGTTCGCTCACGGCAAATCGCAAATCACGACGGGCAATTATTGTTTCTTCGCGTCGTTTAGGAATAAGCGTTACGTGGTCATGAGCAAAAGGAAAGTCGTCGTTACCGGCGGAGCGAATCTTAAAACGTCGCGTACGTGGTCCAGCGACTTCTTCAAGCGCTTCGTCTGATGCTTTAGCGCGCAATAAAAATCCCGTTACTTTATCAAACACCGGCTTAACCTCAAGATAGCGTTCATCTACTTCTGTCATTTCAAAGCTAAAAGCTGCACCTTCGCGTGCGCCTTCACCAAAATCTGGAAATTCTCCTGATGCTTTTGTCATAGTCGCGTAATTTTAACATTTTATACAGCGGTGAGTCAACTTAAAAAATATTTGACATGTTTTGTCAAAAGGAGTATCTTCAAAGAGTCCATATTGGCAACTGATAGGGGAAATAGTGGAATTCGACTCGGAAGAGATCGACCCAGAATTGCTCGTGGTGAGCAACAACGGCGAGTGTGAGTCCAAAACCGGGCACACCCGCATCAAGATCTGGTGTGAGGCCGAACCAACGCACATGTTTGGAAACTTCCTCGACGCCGTCACCAACGGCATCGAGAACCTGGAGATCGTGCTCACCAGCAAGGAACCAGAAGCCCGCTATGAGCTGGTCTTCCCTGCTCATTTCAATGACGTACATCGTATGCATCGTATCGCTGAGCAGTTCATACTCGAGGTGAACAACAGGGTGCGAGTCCAGGACTACGAGATGTTGCGGAAGTTCCTCTACGGGAGCGACGAGCAGGCCGTTGCGATGTTCGCCCACGGCGACCCCGACGACCACAGCTAGAGGCCAACCAGGACGCCCGGGCGGGGAAACACACTACACGTTGCAGCATTCATTGCAGTACACGTTACACCACCCCCCGCTCGGGACCCCTGGGCACGTTTATTTTTTCGTCGCAGGCAATCGCCTCCGATCAAACAAAACGTGCCCATTTTCATGCCAACAAAAAACACCCCAGAACGGGGTGTTTTTTAAATATAACGTGAAGGCTATTTAGCGTTGGCCACCATTGTAGGGACCTGAGGGTTCTTCGTCATTTTCTTGAGACTTTTTAAGCTCTTCCAGTGTAGGATTAGTGCCGTCTGGCAGCTCTTGGGTTCTTACAGCTGGACCACCGAGCAGCTGCGCTCTCTCTGCCTTAACCTGTTCTGTTACTTTATCTAAGTAGGCATGATCTTCTGGGGTTTTTGCGTCTGCACGCAATTCATCAACTGCCTGAAGCTCAGCTGGCTTATCCTCTACGGTTGGGATTGGATTTTCCATTTTTGTTTTCCTTTTGTTTTAGTATTGTACGTGCTTAATAATAGCAATTATTGTACATTTTGTCAATATTATTTGTGCTTATTCTCCGGTTTTAAAGGTTTTGATTGCCGCATCAAGTGATGCGTCATCAAGCTTGCGAGCCTCTATAAGGGCGTGAAGCCCGCTAGTCGCAATATCAAACCCCCTAACCTTTCCTTGTAAATAGCTTACATCGGGATCATCCATAAGCTCGTCTTCACCCCGTTCACCTTTAAGCCGCTCCAATTTGTCCTTAGCTTCATTGGCTTCACGAGCAAGCTCGTTGTGGTACCCCACAAGAGCCTCGTCGTTCACTTCACTAAATGGGTTGCTTCTTTCGGTCATTTCCGCCTCAATTTATCACAAAGACACTTAAAATACAACTTATATTTCATTTTGTCAAATAGTTTTCGATGATTTTCCGTTCGTTCCAGGAGACGTCTTTTCCGCCCATGTTGCGGGCGTTTTGGTGGCCGATGCCGGTGATAATTACCACGTCGCCCTTTTTGGCGGCTTTCAGTGCCGCGGCAATGGCTTTTTGGCGGTCGGCAATTTCGGTGGTTTTGGTTTTGCTTTTGCCCTTCCCTTTCACGATACCGCGCATGACGGCCTTGCGAATGGCCGCGGGGTCTTCGGTGTAGGTTTCGTCGTCCGTCAAATAAATTTTATCGGCATGTTTAGCCACGACTTCGCCCATTTTGGGGCGTTTGGCTTTATCGCGGTCACCCGTCGCTCCGAAAACGATTATCACCCGCCCGCTTTTGCTTGCCGCTTGACGTCCGGCGGCAAGCACCTTTTCCAAGGCGTCCGGTGTCACCGCATAATCTATCCACACCTTAAAGGGTTGGCCCGCGTCAACCAACTCCATGCGCCCCGCCATACGTTTGACGTTTTTTACGCCCGTGGTGATATCTTTGGGTTTTACTTGTAGCGCCAAAGCGGCGGTTGCCGCGGCCGAAGCGTTGGTCACGTTAAATTCGCCGTATTGCGGAATGCGCACGTCCATGACTTTATCGCCGTTAAGCAGCTGCCAGCTCATGCCGGATTTAGTAGATTTTATTTGTTTGATTCGCTCCGTAGCGTCGCTGCTCGTTCCGTAACTTACTACCTGTCCGACTGATTGTTCTAAGAAGTAGTCGTACCACTCGCTATCAGCATTGAGTACGCAAAACTTCGGATCGGCGTAGGTGTTAAATAATCGCGCTTTGGCTTTGGCGTAGCGTTTCATGGTGCCGTGGTAGTCCAGGTGTTCTTGCGTCAGGTTGGTTAATATCGACACCTCGAACGGAATGCCCAGTAGTTTATGCTGATCCAGTGCTTGGCTGGTGACCTCCAGAATTAAATAATCGACGTTACTTTTTTGGACTTTTTTCAAAAACGCCAGCAGCTTGCCGGTCAACGGCAGCGTGCGGTGCGTGTGATTGGGCTCGCTTTTACCATTAAGCTCAATGGTCGCGGTGGTGTACATCGCGGTTTTATACCCGCCGGCCTTTAAGATTTCGTTCAGGTACAGGCACGTCGTGGTTTTGCCGTTGGTGCCAGTTACCCCGATAATTTTTAGTTTGCGGGCCGGAAAGCCGTAGCGAGCTTGTAAAGCATAGATACGACCGCGGCGATAAGATTCCTCGGCAATACGTACCCCGCTTTTGGGGACAACTCTTCGGACGAATTTCTTTGGCTGCATACTCCTAGTATACTTGGTAAAACGTTATGAAAATACTGGGAATTGAAACGAGTTGCGACGAAACGGCGGCCGCGGTCGTGGAAGACGGTCAAAAACTGCTGTCCAACGCGGTGCTGTCCAGCATGGATTTGCACGTGGCGTACGGTGGCGTAGTGCCGGAAATCGCCGCCCGCAGCCATATCGAAAGCATCCAGCCGGTCATAAATAAAGCACTGCATGATGCGTTCGTGGCGAACACGGAGCAGGGAGCAGGGAGCAAGGGGCACAGAACACAGATTACAGAACACAGATTACAGAACACAGATTACAGACAACGGACAACAGAGGACAGAAAACAGATCACAGAGAACAGACAACGGACAACGGAATCTAATCCGTGGGATGAAATTGACGCTATCGCCGTGACGCATGGTGCGGGGTTGGGCGGTTCACTATTGGTCGGCGTGATGGCCGCGCGCACCTATGCCATCACCAAAAACAAACCGCTCTACGCCATCAACCATGTGGAAGCACACATCTATGCCAATTTCCTTACGGGAATAGCTGAAAGCTCAAAGCTAAAAGCTGATAGCTATAGGCTAAGGGCTAAGAGCCCGGCATTCCCAATGCTGGGGCTTATCGTCAGTGGCGGGCATTCGCAGATCGTTATCTGGCGTGATCACTTTGACTACACGCTTTTGGGGCAGACCACCGATGACGCCATTGGCGAAGCCTTCGATAAAGTCGCCAAATTGCTCGGCCTCCCCTACCCCGGCGGCCCGAGTATCGGCCAAAAAGCTAAAGACGGCGATCCATATGCCTATGACCTCCCGAAAGCCAAGCTCCAAGATAAATACAATTATTCGTTCTCCGGGCTCAAAACGGCCGTTTTACGGCTCGCCCAAAAGGAAATCGGCATGGATCACCACTTCCCTTCCCATAAGATCGCGGAACGGCTCTCAGAAGCCCAGAAGGCCGATATTGCCGCCAGTTTCCAACGAACTGCTATAGAAACAGTAGTAGATAAGGTAGCGGCGGCTTATGAGGAGTTTCAGCCCGAGAGCGTCGTTATCGGCGGCGGCGTGGCCGCCAACCCGGAACTCCGCCGCCAGCTTGCCGAACGCCTACCGATACCAATCGAATACACCGACCCCCAGCTCATGACCGACAACGGCGCCATGATTGCTACATTAGGGTGCTTCAAGATGATGCATAATCAACCCCAAGCCGACCCGTACACGCTCGATATCAAACCAAATCTGAGCATGTAGCAATTACCGGGCGCGATGCCTGCCCCGCCCCAAATCCTGAGCGAAGCAGTCCGCAACCAGATTGTGGAGCGTCAAGATTTTGGGGCGGGGATTGCTACATTGGGATGTTTCAAGATGATGCATGATCAACCCGAGGCCGACCCGTACACGCTCGATATCAAACCGAATCTGAGTATGTAGCCTAAAAACCGCGGTAAGTTTGATCGTCCCGCCGGCCAATCGCCAGAATATGTATTTTACCGCTATGGTTCGAGAAGATAACCCGGATCCGCCCCTTGCGAGCCCGGTACACGCCCTTTTGGCCTTTTATGGGCTTTACGTCAAGGTGTTCTATTTCGTGATTGCGAATATCCAAAAGAAGCGCTTGCACGCTATCGAGCTCCCGCTTTGAAAGCTTAGCCAGAAATTTTTTTATTTTGTCCGCCATATTTTTTGGGTTTTTCGGCTTTTAGCTGATCAATGCTCTCAAGAACCTCCTCAATGCCGACCCCTTCCGGTGAAAGTTCCGTAAAATCAACGACCGTATTCCACACCGGCTCGTCCATCGGAACGATACGAAACAGCGGCTTCGAGTGGCGCTTCACCACATAGGATTTGCCTTTGCCGACGTTACGTATCACGCTATCGGCGTTATTACGAAGTTCCCGGAATCCGATTTCTTCCGTATTTTTATTCGTTTCGATGTATTTCTTCATGATTAAAGTTTAACAAATGTTTAATAAATAGACAAAGCCGCCCTGCCAGTAAACCACACCCTTACACCTAAACAGTTTGTTCGTATTTTGTTCCGTGTTATACTGCTTATGAAACAAAAACAGTGGAATTTACCCGTGTATCCAAGCGGGTCGCACCAGAGGAAACAGAATACCGGTTTTAGCAGTAGAAGTAAGGGGTTTCACTCGCTAGTCAGCGAAGAAACTCTTGGGTTGTATTGCTAAAAATTTCACATGAAACCACCACTGTTTGCTGATTTTGCACCAGGGGTGCTATGATGGTGCTTGAATGTAAAAAGGGAAGTGTTATTCGTGAAGCTGCCAAAGTTATATGAGCCTCGACTCTACGAGAAAGACATCTACGCTCTCTGGGAGCGCAGCGAAGTATTTATTGCTCGGCCGGATAAAAAAGCCGAGCGCTTTAGTATTAGTATGCCGCCCCCCAACGAAACGGGTACTTTAAGTCTTGGGCACGCGATGTATAGCCTTCAGGACGTTATGGCGCGCTACCAACGATTACAGGGGAAGGATGTGCTATGGCTCCCTGGAACTGATCATGCGGCAATTGCGGTAAACGCGGTTATCGAAAAGAAGCTTGCTGACGAGGACACAAACAAACACGAGGTGGGCAGAGAAGAATTTCTTCGTCGGACTAAAGAATTCGTAGCCAGTAGTCGCGGCACAATGGTGGAGCAAATGCGAGCACTTGGTTTTAGTGCTGACTGGACGCGACAACGCTACACACTTGATGGTGCACTCAATCGTTGCGTCAACGAAACTTTTATTCGTATGTACAACGATGGGCTCATTTACAGGGGTAGTCGCATTGTTAACTGGGATCCTAACCTTGAAACGAACGTTTCAGACGACGAAGTGGAAAGAGTCGAAAAAAAGGCCAAATTCTATACCTTTAAATACGGTCCGTTCGAGATTGGTACCGCACGGCCGGAGACCAAGTTCGGCGATAAGTACGTCGTGATGCACCCGGATGACAAACGCTACTCAGAATACAAGCATGGCGATACCTTTGAGGCGGAGTGGATAAACGGCAAAGTAACCGCCACTATCATAAAAGACGAAGCGATCGATCCGGAGTTTGGAACAGGGGTAATGACGATCACACCGTGGCACGACGCGACTGATTTTGAAATTGCAGAAAGACACGGATTAGACAAGGAGCAGATTATTGACTTTCATGGAAAACTCCTACCTATTGCTAAGGAGTTCGCCGGTATACCCATTGAAGAGGCGCGTCCAAAAATCGTAGAAAAGCTCGATAAAAAAGGGCTTCTTATTAAAGTCAACGACAACTACACCCACAGCATGGCAGTGAACGAACGAGGGAAAGGGGTGATCGAGCCCCAGATACGCTTACAGTGGTTCGTTGATGTTAACAAAAAAGCAGTGGAGTGGAAGGGCAAAAAACACAGTCTGAAAGAAGTAATGCAGGACGTTATAAAAGCCAAGGATATCGAGATTGTGCCCAGTAGATTTGAAAAAATATACTTCCACTGGATTGATAATTTGCGCGACTGGTGTATCTCCAGACAAATCTGGTGGGGGCACCGTATTCCCGCCTGGTATCGCACGAACGCAGAAGGCGAAACAGAAACCTATGTTGGCATACGACCACCGGTCGACGATGGAGCGGAGGGGTTCCACACCTGGAAACAAGACGCGGACACGCTAGACACTTGGTTTAGCTCGGCACTCTGGACATGGAGTACCCTAGTTGATCCGGAGCTAGCCGCCAACCAAGACCTTACTCTTGAGCAAGTACTGGAAAAAAGTCCGGATTTTCAAGCTTATCATCCAACCAGTGTTATGGAGTCCGGCTGGGATATCATCTTCTTTTGGATCGCCAGAATGATACTTTCGACCACTTATATGACCGGACAAGTACCATTTAAAACGGTTTACCTTCATGGGATGGTGCGAGCTGAAGACGGCAAAAAAATGAGCAAAAGCCGGCCGGAATCTATCGTAAATCCTCTTGACGTTATTGAAGAATACGGTACCGATGCGTTGCGCATGGGGTTAATTGCCGGAGTAGCCGCAGGACAGGACATGAACTGGAGCAGGGGGCGCATCGAATCAGCGCGTAATTTCTGTAACAAGCTTTGGAACGTCGCCCGTTACGTAGAGGGTAAGCTGGAAGGGCACACCACTAAAAAACCTCAACCCCAGTCTTTGGCCGATCATTGGATACTTCATAACATGAACTATTGTATTACTTCAGTTTCCGATTCGCTAGATAACTACCGGTTCGCTGAAGCCTACGAGACGCTGTATCACTTCGTGTGGGACGATGTGGCCGATTGGTACATCGAGGCCAGTAAAGTCCATGAAAACCTTGATATGCTTTCCTACGTGCTGGAGACGTGCCTTAAAATGCTGCATCCGTTCGCTCCGTTCGTGACCGAAACCATTTGGCAAACCCTGCACCCCGATAAAGACTTGCTGGCCGTAAGCCGATGGCCGAAAGCTCGGAAGGCCGATGAAGAACAGGCCAAAACGTTCGAGGACATTAAAGTAATTATTTCCGAGGTGCGCCACATCAAGAACGAACTCAAGGTAAAGAACATCGGCTTGTACCACGGGGGTGAAGAGTTTATTGACAACAACGCGACGCTCATCAGCCGCCTGGCCGGGCTGGAAACGGTCAAGGAGGTAAAGGACGGCTCCGGGCTCAACTTAACGGAAACGCCGTACGAAGCCTGGCTGGATATCGACAAACGAACCGTCGTGAAATACGTTGATAACCTGAAGGGCAGGGCGGAAGACTACCAAAAGATAATCAAGCAACTGGAAGGCCGGCTGGACAATAAATCCTACGTGAAAAACGCCCCGAAAACGGTAGTACAGCAAACCAAAGACCAACTGGAAGAGAACCGAGCTCTGCTGAAAAACCTGAAAAACGAAATCAAACGATTCGATAATTAATACTAGAATTAATACTAGTATTAATTCTAGTATTATTATCATTTAACAGAGGCGCAGATAGAAGGTGGAAGTTGGTAGATAGTAGATAGGAGATCGGGGATTGAGGATTGAGGAAAGAGTTCTGGGTTCATAGTTCATGGATAGGGTTTAGGTGCTAGGAGTTGGAAGATGGAAGTTGGAATTTGGTAGATAGAAGATGGAAGATAGAAGATGGGGAAAGTAATAAGTAAAAAGTAGGTGGCGAGGGGTTCCAGGCTCTGCTCAAACTTATTGGCCGATCCGGGTAAAACCAGTAAACAAGCCTCAAGTTTGTTTTATATACCTACAACTGCCTTCGGCGGTTGTTCACCTGGCTTCCAGGCTTCGAAAGCCTCCTGATGAGCGAGTGTCAAAAGCACAATTTCTGCCGAGGACTTGTTAGAAAGCTTGTCGGCTGAAATCAATAAAGCAAGCTTGAGTTGTCCGAGCGTTGTGCTTTTTGACAATGAGATCATAAAGAGGTTTTCGCGCCTGTGGCCTTTTTGGGGCACTTTTTGGCCATGCAAAAAGTGCCTGACGGGAAGCTGGTCAGTCAGCTTCTGTTAGTACTCTAGGGCTTTGCGGATTCTCTCCGCCGACTCGTCCGGCCGATAATCATCGAACCACATCACCTTCCACCCATCGCGTTCGGCGGCCATAATGTTGGTACGCGAATCGTCCACGAACAATATTTCATGGGGTTCCACGCCGGATTTTTCCAGTGCCACGTCAAAAATATGCTGTTCGGGTTTTATGGCTTTGACCGATGAGGAATCAATAATCGCGTCATAATCAGCGCGCGGCAACATGTCACGTTCGGTCATGGCGGCGATCAAGCCGGGCATGATATTACTCAAAAGCCCGATATGATAATGTTCGGCCGCCCATTTGACCAGGTCGGTCATTTCCTCGATGGGCTCCACGGCGTCCAAGTAGTGCTCGCGCCAGTCCAGCCTCTCGCACCCCAGTTTTTTATTTAAAATGCCGTTAAACTCATCGATGGACATTTCGCCACGGCACACCGTGTCGTTATAGTGCCAAAAAATGGCTTCCACGGCGTCGGCCTTGGCGCCGCTTTGTTCGGCGAGAGAGGCAAACGCCCGGTGGAAAAAGCGCACCAAACAACCGTTGATATCGAAGTACACGAACCGCGTACCGGCCTTGGAGATCTTTTTAGAAGTTTTTTTGGGAGTAACGCCGCCCAGTGAATCGCCAACAAGCTCGTCCAGCGACAAACCGACGACCGCCGCGATGTGCGCGATGGTAAAAATGGACGGCGCTTTAATGGCGCCGCGCTCAATTTTGGCGAGCGTGGAATAGCTTAAATCCGCCTTTTCGCACAGTTCTTGCTGGGTTAACCCCGCGTTTTTGCGCGCGGCCTTCAACGCCTTGGCGAGGCTTGCCTCGTCAGAAATAGACCTTTGGTCGTCACGGGCAAGTCCTTGACTTGCCCTATTTCCTACGTGGCTTGCCTCGTCAGAAATAGACCGCTCCCGGCTTACCCCGTTTTCCGCGGAGCGCTCCGCATCCGTTCCGTTAGAACTCCCACTAGTCACGAAATTTATTCTCCACCATTAGTTGCACGTACCCGAAAGAAAACCCTTACGGGATCCATAGCATAATAATACCGCTTTTACGGGTAAAAACCAATAAAAACTAGCCGTATTTTACTAGTTTGACGGCACCAGGCTGAGCAGGGAAACGACCATCAAAAACGCGACGGCCGCGGCAATCGCCGCCGTAGTAATGGCCTGTTTAGTGTTATTTCCGGTTTTGCTCATCATTTTGGAATATACCCAAGCGGCTACGCCGGCTCCCAACAAAAATCCGATAAGTGCGTTCGACATATCTCCAGTTTAGCACTAAAGCGCTAATTTTTGAGCCACTTCGGCCAGGGCGTCATGATCCGGTTCTTTTTGCGCTCGGTCGGGGTCGCCATAAAACTCCCGCGCATCATTACACGGATAAACGTGCACGTGGGCGTGCGGCACGTCAAAGCCTTCGACCCGTACGCACGCACGCGGTTTACCCAATACCGCTTTTTGCTTTTGGGCGATCACTTTCACCGCGCCAAATAGCGCTTCGTAATCTTCTTCGCTCAGCTCATCGAACTGATCGATTTGTTTTTTGGGCACCACCAAGGTGTGTCCGGGCTGGATAGGGTGAATATCCAAAAAGGCGAACACGCGGTCGTCTTCATATACCTTATGGCAGGGAATATCACCGTTAATGATTTTGGTAAAAATGCTATCTTCCATGCTTTTAATGTAGCAGAAAACCCCGCGCAGTACGTTATGAACAGGGTGCATTGCGGTAAATACAATGGAAACAAAACGGGTTTTCATGCGATGCTATAAATCGACGAACAATGGAGAATACACCGAATAAATCTTTAAAAGAGGTGGTGCGCGAGGGCTGGAAACCTTTCCTGGCCAAAGCCGCTTTGCTGGGTACCATCGCTTGGGGCGCCAACGAATACATGTACCCCGAAGACACCACCGTCATGACCCACGAAGCCGCCGAACCCCTGGACGACGATGAACTAACCATTATGACCGCTAACGTACGCGGGTGGGACGAAGGCCGGATGCCTTTGTTCGAAACCTTTAAAGACACGCTGGACGAATACAACCCCGACATCGTTTGCCTGCAAGAAGTCAAGAAGGGTGAAGAGCTAACACAGCTTTACGAACAAGAACGATACAACGTCGTCTACGCGACTACGACTCGCTATCCCTTTTATGGAGAATCCGGCAATGCCATCCTTAGCAAACCACCACTACTAAACGTTGACGTCGAATACTTGCCCAATTCAGAAACCGGTATTCCGCGCAACGCGATTATGTTTGAGGTGCAAACCAAACAAAATTCGCTGTTCATGACTGCGACCCATCTGGGCTTGAACCAACAAGAACGAGCCTTACAGGCCGACGCGATTATGGGGAAAGCCGAGGAGCGCCAAGAGAACGTTAATCTTTGTGGCGACTTAAACGCCGTGGAGAGCGAAGTTGGCTCCTGGTCGCTTGATGTTTTAGCGGCAGGCGTAAGTTATGGCCCGCCCACACATCCGGCGTGGTCTCCAACCAGAGCTATTGACCACGTAGACCTTGCCTGTGGCGACGAACTCTTCGATCAGCGAGAAGTCATCGACATTGGATCCGATCATTTAGCGTTCAAGAAAACCTATGTGAATATTGCCGACTGTTAGGCTCTGCTAGAATTAGTTTATGCGCATTCTTAAAAAGCTCGTTCGTGGCCTGGGCGTTCTCGGGTGCCGCCTAGGGTTATTCGGTTTCGCGGTGGCAACCGCGCTGTTACTGACGTTCGGTACGCCGGAGCCCGCAAAGACCGCCGTAGAGGACTCCGGCGCATACGATATTCCACTGCATGAGTTATTTGATTTCCAACCCGCTACACCGGACGAAACGGAAGAAGATGCCGGCCTCTCGCCCGATGATCCCCACGTGCGGGAGGCGATCGCCAGCGCTTTCCCTCCGGACAAAAAGCAAAACATCGTGGAGCGCATGATCGATGGCACCTACGTGTGGCTCAACGGTGAAGCGGAGTATCCGGATTTCACGATTAATTTGGCCGCGGAAAAAGAGACGATAATTCAATCACTTGCCGACAACGCCTTTGGGCGTGTCAACGATTTGGAGCCTTGCTCTCCGCAAGAACTTCGGGCCTTACAAAACGAGGAATTCGACCCGTTTACCGTTCCGTGCAAGCCACCGATCGACCTGGCGGCCGAAAAACAAAAATTCATTGATGAATACGGCCAAAGTGAGGAGTTTTTGCCTGATACCACGCTAACCGGAGAAGATTTGTTCAAAGAAGGGGAGCGCCATGATTCTACTAACAGCGCACAAAACCTCCCGTCATTATTCGCCGTCTTCACAAAGCTTCCGTGGATTTTGGGCGTTTTGGCCGCCATTACCGGCGCGGGAATCGTATTTTTATATGACACTCGCCGGGAAGGCACGCGTAAACTCGGAAAGCTATTTGTTGGCACCACCGTTTCGTTGGTAATCGCGGGAATCATTACGCATTTCACGCTGAACGGACTCAAAACAACGCTTGACCCGCAAAACGACCGGACACTCGATGGCGTCGTGGCTTCCGTGGTGGATAGCCTGGGCAAAGACCTTCTGCTCAGCGGGGCGATCATCACCCTCATTTATTTGGTGATCGGTATTGTTATCTTGTTTATAACGCGGAAAAAGCCGGAACGCGAAACGCCCGAGACGTCCGTGGAAAACCGTGAATCAACTGATGAAAACACCGAGCACGGCCAAGTGCCGGATCCCAATAGTGCGGCGCGTGAAGATCAAAGCGCGAATAAAAACCGGAAACCGGATCGAGAGCAATGACCGACTACGGGGCTTTCGATAAAAAATACCCGGTTTCGACTTCCTTGCGGAAGTATTTTCGCCTGAAAACAGCTAATCACAACCACAAAAATAACGTCGTAAAGTACCTCTTTGGCGCGGCGATCATTATTGGAATCATTGTTCTCGTGGCGCCCTTCGTTTTTCTCTTAGGGGCGGTCGTGAGTGGCGAAGTGCCACTCCCGCTGTTTTTATTCATTGTCATGATACCGCTACTGATGATTCTTTCATTCGGATACAACTTCTACGTGAGCGGAAAACGAGCACTGTTAATAGAACGATTTTGTAAGGACAACGACTTTCGTTACGACGAAACGCTTACCGTGAATAATGAGCAGGGGATATTGTTTCAAAAAGGCCGCTCCAGGAAAGCTTCGCACGGTATTACCGGACACATGAACGACCGGCCCTTTTCGGTGTTTGACTATCAGTACACTACCGGAAGCGGCAAAAATAAAAAGACGTCTTACTTTACCACCGTAAAAATTACGCTTGATAAAACCTTGCCACATATCTTGCTGGACAACAAAAAGGACGGCAGCGTTGGCTCGATGGATTTCGACCGGTCGCAACAACTGGAGCTGGAAGGAGATTTTAACAAGTACTTTAACGTGTTCGGACCGAAGGAATATGAAATCGAGGTGCTGCAGATTTTGAACCCGTCGGTTATGCAAACGCTGATTGATCTCCATGAACCCGCGGATATTGAAATTTATAAGAACGCGCTCTACGTGTACGACGGGGGAAGACGCTACAATGAGAAAAAGCTGCGGGCGCTGTTCACCATCATGGAAGAGGTTCTGGGCAGCACCGCGAGCGTACGCCGCTCGTTTAGTATGGCGCAGCAAATTGGCCCCCACAGACCGATCCTCAAAAGAGCCAAATGGCCGGCAATTATTACCGGTATCGGTATAGCTTTGTTCGTTGCCGCGCAGGCCGCGAGTATTTTCTTCGACTAAATCCTGCGTGGGATTCGTCTTTTCATGGTTCTTCGACTCATTATCCTGGTAATCCTCCGTAGCTTTAGCGAAGGATGGATGGCGGAGAGGAAGGGATTCGAACCCTCGGTGCCCTTGCGGGCACACTGCTTTTCGAGAGCAGCACCTTCGACCGCTCGGTCACCTCTCCAGAGACAGATTTTAGCAGAAACAGTGGTAAATATCCGGGGAAAATGCTATGATAAGCCTCGTTTTCATGGCGAAAATATGCTCCCGTAGCTCTGCCCCGCTGTAGTTTCGGGGCCCCGACAATCGTCGGGGCTGGTATTATGAATTGATGGCTTGCGTGTACATACTGTACTTTTACAACTCAGGTAGATACTATGTTGGCTCTACGAATGACATAAAACGCAGGGTAGCGCAGTATAGTTCAAGCCATACTTACAGTACGCACAGGCTCGGCAAGTTTAAGCTTGCATTTACTCAAGAAGTAAATGACATCGCCACGGCTAGGTGGGCAGAGAAACGAATTAAATCTTGGAAACGTCGAGATTATATTGAGCGTATAGTAAAGGATGGAAAAATTGCTTTTTTAGATAAGCACCCGTAGCTCAGCTGGATAGAGCGTCTGTTTGCGGTACAGGAGGTCACAGGTTCGAATCCTGTCGGGTGTACCAATGAAAGAGTCGGCCGGTCGGTCGGCTTTTTCATTGGTAGGTTCGCGTTAGCGAATCCGAACCGTCAAGGTTCGATAATCCCCCGCCAACTTGTTGGCAAACGGGCGGAATATACCATAGTAATCCTGTCGGGTGTACCACGCGAGATTGATCAGTAGACGTCAGAACGGCGTCTACTTCTTTAGTTGTTATAATCATTTTATGAAAATAGTTTTGTTAGGCAGTATCCCAAAGGGTGACGATATTCGTGAAAATTGGGTTGACTGGAAGATTCCATATATAGAAACTATCAAGAACCTGCTCCCCGATGCAGAGTTTATACATGGTGATGCAATCAGCGATAACGCTGGCGCTGAAATGGTAGTGGGGCATGACTTATCCATGATTAGACAGGCTGACGTCTGTGTTGTTGATGCTCAACAAAAAATTGGAGCCGGTACTGCTCAGGAAATGATTATTGCAAAACATTTCAGAAAACCTGTTGTATCCGTCATCCCCAAAGACACTCATCATCGGAAAACTAATGCTACTTTTCATGGTGTAAAGATGGATGAGTGGGTACACCCCTTTCTTAAAGTATCATCTGATTATGTGGCAGACAGCGTAGAAGATGCAGCGAAATGGATACATAAATACAGCTCCTCTCCTCAAAAACTTTCAATAAAAGACCTGAAGATTTACGATGATGTTATTGCAAAATATGAAGCGGAGCGATAATAGATTGCGTTCTAACCTCAGCTACTAAGCTGTACCGTTTAGCACTAATTCGAACCTCCAATCTGTAGAGATGAATCTCACTTAAGTGGAGGCTTTTCCGCATCTGTAGTGAGTGTTCGAGCGTTCTGTGTGCCTCTACATCTCCCCGATGATGCCCGCGCTGCCAGCCGGGCTGGCATGACATACCGATACCTCATTCAGCTACTCAAACGTCACAAGCGTCCGGAGTATTCGGCTGGTTCAGCTGAGCGTAATCACGAGACCAGAGACAGATGGGTGTTGGTAGTCCGTTCACTAATCGACTACTTGAATGAATCGGCAAGCAAGGGTTCGTAGGTCTCTCGTGCTATTCTTGTACTGGAAGTAGCTACCAAAGTCGTGCAACGGCTCGCTCCGAGTAGCGGCTTGGTAATAAATCCGAGGAGAGGAGGCGATCGTGCCCGAAAGAAGAGCATTTTTCTGCCACGCCAGTGAGGACGCTGCAGCCGTGAATGATGTATTCAATGTAGTGACAAGCGAACTGCCGGACCTTCAGCCATGGCTTGATCGCTATGAGATTGTGGGTGGGGACTCGCTCCTTGGAAGGATCGCCGAAGGAATCAACACCACGGACAAGTTCTTCGTTTTCCTGTCTCGGGTAACCATTGACAAGCCTTGGGTAACTCGTGAGTTGCGTAAGGCGATCATGCGCGAGATCAAAGAGGAAACGTTCTTCATAGTGCCGGTGAAGATCGGTACGGTCGACAAGATGCCAGATTTTCTGGAGGATCGGCTGTACATTGATCTGACCCGCCTCTCGAAGGCCGACTGGCTCAAGACATTCGACGCTGCGGTCAGGGGGGAACCAGCCACCCCCGGCTCGATTCCGAGCGCTCCTAACCTAAACGTTACCGTTGAGTCAGCAGAGGAGTCATCTACCGCACTCGTGTGGTTCGAGCCTCGGACTTGGGCTGAGGAGATTGCGTTTGCGGTCACGAGCACCGTCGACATGCTCAGTGCGAACTACCTGGGGTTCTTGAGTTCGCCGACCCCAGGCATGCAGATGTGGAGTGGCAAGTCCGGAGATTTCACTCGCGGCTTTCCAGACGAGCGGAAATCACCTCGGCAGTATTCCATTCGGCTTCCGCACCACGACCTAAGACCTGGCCAACGTGTCGCGATCAAAGTGCAGCTCCCCGCTGGTGCTGACCCACGCCAGGCACTCACAGGCAGAAAGCTTGACGAGCGATAGCCGATACTGCGCATTGAGCAGGCGATAATTGCAGCTCATTGAGCCGACCCAAGCAGAGATGCCAGCGCCCCTGCCAGATCAGGGTTCGAAAGACGTTTCTTCAGGGGTACCACAGTGAAATTACAGATAGAGATTTAAGTCATATTCAATCTTTTTTTGATAACTATATTTTTGACGCTTTAAAATGAGTTTGTATCTTGTTTGGTGTTTTGCTTGTGCTTGCAAAAAGTATGAAAAAAATCATAATTCAATTATGCAAATAGCACATTTTGAACAAGATGGAATGGCATACGATTTTGAGCCTCCTATTGAGGTTGGTGATAATGACGTAAAAACCATTCACCACCTAGCAGCCGTTGCATTGTTGGGACCAGAAATCGAACGCACAGAATTACTAACCGCTATGCGAGGATTTGCCGATATATTGCAAGTACCTCACGATAGAACGGAAGCGTTCAATATTTTTCTAGCTGGCAAACACGTCGTGAAAGGCAGAAGTCTCCCAGGCGGTATGCCAACCTGGAGGAGTGAACCTCCTCCGCTAGAGCCAGTACCAGGTGCGACTTTAAGCCCCAAAGCCAGTAGGCAACTTCAAGAAAAGCTTGCTGGGATACGTACTGCTGAATGGTACGGAGCTGTGGGTGCTAATAACTACTACCTAGGTGTTAGGCAACAACCATAGCATTTTGTACCAGTAACGTTTGAACTTCCCTTACTACCGTGCACCATCCTCCGTCGTGGGCCCTTTGGGGTCAGCTATGGAGGATTCTTAATTTGTTAAGGATTCAAGCCGATAGGTGTAAATCAGCCGCTGCCGGGTTTGCGGACGGAAAACTTTTCGTTCAAACGCATTCCCAGGTTTTTTATGTCGTAGCGCCATTCCCACAAACCGTACGCGGTCGCGAACGCTACCATGAAGCCGGCGAACCACCAGCTGGTGGGCGTCCCCGTGTTCGTGGAGGCCACGTCCCGAACGTCCATACCCGAAACCGTGGAGGCCGAAGCCACGTTACGGCAACGGTTGGTTTCGGGGTTACGCTCTCTGCCTTCGCCGCACGGTTTAAGCTCCGAGGTCGAGTTAATGAGTCGGCAACGATTGGTCTCCGGATTGCGTTCTTGGTCGTCATCGCATGGCACGAGCTCCCGGGAGTCACCGCCTATGGAGCGGCAACGATTGGTGGACGGGTTGCGCTCTCTGCCCGGCCCGCACGGCTCGAGGTCGGAGCTGCCCGCGTCAATTTTGCGGCAACGGTTGGTTTCGGGGTTGCGTTCTTGATCCGGATCGCACGGCTTGAGCGACGATTCTTCCGTTTCGATGGTGCGGCATCTGCGCGTTTCGGGGTGGCGTTTTTTACCTTCGGGGCAGGGGCGAAGTTCCCGCCGGACGTTTTCCCCGCCCGGGGTCGTGGTGAAAGTTTGTTCCCATTGGCCGTCGCCGAACCACGCCCAGGAAGTTTCGGATTTTAGGTCTTCGTAGTATTGCTCGTCGACCTCCACGGAGCCGTCCTCCGATAATACGTACACCGTGCCGGTGGTGGTTTTGGTGAGTGTGAGTTCCGTATTCTCGATGAGCACCGCCGAATAAGATTGAAGCTCCATGGTTTTATCACCAAAAACGTAGGTTTCGTCACTGCGGTTGGTTTGCAGCTGGCAACCTTTTAGTGAAACCGCTTCATCGGAAGTGTTGTACACCTCGATGAATTGCTCGTCCAGATAGGCGCCTATTTCCGAGAGTCGCACTTTCTCGCAGGTATTGGCCGGAGGTTCGTTTTCGGTATCCTCGTTTTCGTCGTCGTTGTCTTTTGAAGAATCGGGGTCCTCAGAATCATCACCGTTGTCGTCATTAGACTCGTCATCGGGGTCGTCAGAATCGCCGGAGGTCTCGTCGTTATCGTCATCGGGATCTCCCACAGCGTCCGGGCACTCTATGCCTTCGCCGGGAAGCGGGGCATCATTTATGAGAAAATCGACCGAATTGTCACCAGTGTTTCGCACGATACCGTTTTCGTCGAAACAGCGGCTCAGCGATTCGTCTTCCTCGGGAGCGGGGGCGGGATTGGTATTGAATCCTTCGGGGTCACCGTAACCCATGAGATCGACCGGCTCGTCCTGGGCGTTAAACAAACGAACCGTTCCATCGTTATAATTCAAGTAACCGGAAACCGAACGGGAGTCCAGTATAAAGTCGGCGTCGGGCAAAAAGGCCTCGTGGCTTACGACAAAAAATGAGTCGGGTGATATTTCGTAATACACCTCCGTGTCGGCGTCGTCCTCAAACGTCGCCACTTCGCGTTCCACGCTGCCGCTGGCGTTATAAAACACTAGTTGCCAGCCATCAAGCGACACGGTCTCTTCCGTGGGATTATACAGTTCGATAAACTCCCGGCTTCCGGACGTTTCGCCATCCACGACACCCCTGTTTTGCACTTCACTCACGAGGATATTTGAAGCGGTAGTTGCAGTCGTGTTGCCAGTATCGGCCGCAACGTGAACCGGCAATAGAAAAACGGCGGTGAAGACCGTAGCTAAACCCAAAACCCAGCCCATTTTCATATTAGTGACATCCTATCGCCCTAAACGGAGCCTGTCAAAAAATTAACAATACGAAGTTTATATCGGCGTTTCTTCCCGAAAGTCGTGCCCGGTTTTACGCCACATATAAGCCAGGGCCGCCAGCATAACGATATAGCTCACCCCTACGTGCAAAGCGCTGAACTGGATCTCGCCCTGAGCCCATGGAATAGCGGCCAGCCAATCCGTCAGGGTGGTCATGTAGCGCAAAATAATCAGGGCGGGCAAGCCGAATACTCCCGCCAGGCCGGGTACTACCAAGCCCGCCAAACCTCCGGTGACGGTGAATAGCATGGCGAAAGGCACGAGCGGCAACATGAACACGTTGGCGAAAAGCGCCAAAGGAGAATAGGTGCCGAACGCCGCGGCGATAACCGGAAAAGTGGCAATCTGTGCCGCGGTGGTCGCCACGATAAGGTCCCGGAAATATCCGGATCTTTTTTTGCCCCAAAAGTACTTTTGTAGCAGCGGACTCATGATTATCACGCCGCTAAAAGCACTGAAGGACAAAAACCACCCCACGTCACCCCATATGTACGAAGGACTCAAGAGTACGGTCACCGCCGCCACGAACAACAGCAGCGTCACCGGGTGGATGACTCGGCCGTAATACCAGGCGATCAGGCTCAAGCCCGTCACCAAGGCCGCCCGCGTCATGGACGTGCTAAATCCGGTGATCAACAAAAACCCGCCTATCGCCAGAAAGCACAGTAGTGTTGCCAAGTATTTGGAACGGCCAGAAAAGAAGCGCCGGGCAAACCGAATAATAATCGTAAGGTGAAATCCGCTGGCCACGACGAGGTGCGAAAGACCGAGCAAACGAAAGGTTTCGCTTAAATCCTCCGGCAGGGCTTTTCTGTGTCCGCTCACGTAGCTTATGCCCAGGCTGGCTTCCGGCTCCGGAACACTCAGGCGGACTTTTTCGGCGAACCCGTCACGTACGCGGCGGGCGACATCTCCGGGCACCGGCCGCTCCACGGCAACCAGCCGGGCGCGAAAAATCGACCCGGCGAACGTGCCGAATCCTTCGCTCAAATAGCCGGATATGGTGACTTTATCACCGCGCTTGATCTCCGCGTTGGTTGGAACGCTGGCCCAGATCTCCCCAGGCATGGGGCGGTTTTCAAGGCTCACGTCCCCGAGCAGCAGCCGCTGATCACCGCCCGGACCGCTGGTGGTGTCATCCACTACTTGTGCCCTCAAAGTAACTTGGCTTTCGTAAAACGGCTCGTAACGGGCAAGCTCCCGGGTTTGCACCGATCCACGGTACAAGCCCAAAAACATACCGGCCAAAATGATCAAAGCGATGAATGCCAACCGGCGCTTGAGCAACGTAATAAAAATCAGCGCCGCGGCGATAACCAACCAGGAGTAGTCGGCGAAAGCGGCGGCGGGTACGTATCGTGCGGCCAGCGTTCCCGCTAAAATCCCGGCCGCAGTGGCGGCAATATGCCACGAAACGTGTATCCGTTTGTTGAGAACGCCTTTCACGTTTCTTTCGAGTGGTTAACGATCGGGAGTAGTTGGTCGGGACAATTGTGCAGGGTGCGCTCCATGGCACTACGTTCGTTTTGGGTCACCCACAGTCCGTACTTTTGTTTGACGGCAATCTGGCGCGCCACGTACATGCAGCGATAGGCGCGGTCGGGGAGCCAGTGCGCGGCATCGGCACCGCCTTTTTCCACGTTTGCCGCGCTGTCGGTCGCGATCAAGTTAAGCGGGTCGTTATAAAAATCCCGGCGTTGCCGGGCAGTAAGCTCTTGCGCGCCCTTTTGCCAGGCATCGGAAACCGCCACCAGGTGTTCGATGTGGATATCGCCGCTCGTGGCGCGGCCCCGCTTAAACGGTATCTCCCGCGCGGTAAACGGATCATGCGTGAGCACGCCGGACAGCACCGTACAGTTATCGTCGTCCACGGCCACCTCTTGTAGATCACGGCGTAAAATTCGGTTGCGCGTGTCGCAACCACCGCCTTCAGCCCAGCCGTTACCGAATTGTTCGCGCGAGTAATCATCGCTCGATACGCGATTCTTTACCGCTAGGCGCCCGAGCGCCTCTACCGCCAAAGTCCGCTGTTTTCGTGGTACTTCGTGTTTTGATAGTGCGCCGGGCAAGGGGGTAACGGGGCGGTGTAACCGTACGGTGTCATACGCCGCCACGCTCACGAAAATAAAAGCAACTGCCGCCACCGCCAAGAATCGTCTCCGACGATACACGGGAGTCCCGCCCATAAACTTCATACAAAAAACTATATCATACGTAAGTACATGCCCTGGAGGGCACCTCGTTTCATATAAACTGCGGGCTTATCGCTAATTAAAACCGTACGCGGTGCATGAGGCGGTCGACGGCATCGGCATCACGTTCCTCGTGGGGAAGGTACTGGCTGAGCGTACCGATAATCTCATCACCTTGGTCCGGCGGAAAGTAAATGGTTATGGCGGGCATAAAGCGCTTGGTGGGAAGCAAAAATATGGCGGGCATGGAGGCTTGTTCTTGCACCGCGAACGACTTAAAATCTTCAAAGTCGTAATGTTTGCCGCTAATGGTGATGCCACTGCTTTGTACCTCGTATTGCCGCACTTCTGGCGGACGAGCGGCGAATATTCCGAATAACAGCGTAATTACCGGGAAGACGGCCGTAGCAATAATGTCGCGTGTGACGACAAAAACCAAAACGGTAATTAACGCGCCCGCTCCCGCTAATCCCAGGTACCACGCGGCTCCTTTTTGATGGGCGATGTACTCCGAGGCCGACCACGAAACCTGCGCGTTCGATGAAGGGGCGGGCGCTGGTGGCGTGCTCTCCGGTGGTTGCTGATTACCTTGCTCGAACCCGGAGCTGGTAAATTCCGCCCGTGTATTAGTATCGGTCGGTTGTGGTTCGGGTGGCAGGGGATCGGTTGGTTGCTTGGCAGCGGTGGAAGGTTCCGGAGGAGCCGGTTTTTCCTCTACCGGAGGTTGGTTTTGCGGAGCGGGAGTATCTTCAGGGGCTTCCGGTTGAGGTGCCTGCGGCGCGGGTTGCTCTTCTCGGGGCGGCTGGGCGTTTTGGGGTTCCCGGGGCTCTTGCTCGGGATCAGGGTTTTGGCCGCCCTGGTCGGGCTTTATCACGCTTCCTGGTTCCATGCGTTTTATTGTAGCTTATGCTTGCCGCCGAAGAAAGCGGCAACACTGGTCAGTCGGATTTTTCAGAGAGAGGGATTACTAAGGTATATTCGGCGCGAACTGCGAGTAAGCGAGCTTCCTCGGTTTCGCTTGAATATCGACCCACCGCTCGCCTTGCTCGCTTATGAGGGTTCGAATCTTTCTCTAAAAAGAGAAACGGCCAGAGAAAAATCTCTGACCGCTCTTCTCCTGGTTCTTCGACTCACTGCGTTCGCTCAGAATCATTCACCTTGCTGGCTTGCCATGAGCAAGCGCAGCGCGTCGAATGGCGGAGAGAGAGGGATTCGAACCCTCGCGGGAGCTTGCGCCCCCCTACAGCTTTAGCAAAGCCGCCCCTTCAGCCACTTGGGTACCTCTCCATTGGCCTGCGACAACAAGCCTACCACATTTTTGGCGGAGGAGGTGGGATTCGAACCCACGAAGGACTTGCGCCCTTGGCGGTTTTCAAGACCGCTGGAATAAACCACTATCCGACTCCTCCGAACTGCCTAAACCGCTTGATGTGCTTTGGGTTACTGCTCCCAATTATCTTAAAGTATCGCTGTATATCTGTAAATCGCTCCAGGTTAACACTTCTATCATTTTAAACAAGAAGGTAGATAAGATTATACAATTGAACTTTGTGGTCGTCATTCAATATAAACAATACAATAAGTTTGACTTATAATAATACTTATGCTAGTGTATGATTATGGAAATCCAAAAACAAAAAACACCAGAACAAGAAGATTTACTTGGCTCAGAGAACTTTGAAATGAGCCCTGATGTTGCCGGTCTGGAACAGGTGACAGATTCTATTGACCAATCGTTAGCGCTGGAAAGCATAGAATCCAGCGAAAACCAACCTAATAGTGGTTTCTTTAAAAACCGTTGGGAACAAATTAAGTCCGCCGGCAACAAAGCTAAGGATTTTATGCGTTCAGCCAAAGAAAATCACTGGGATTTAACGATTGATACGGGTTTCATAGCAAGCGAAGAAAACGTTTACACGCTTAGTTTTTCCGAAAACCTTAAAACTCGTGTTAGCCGGCTAAAACACATTCCCCGCTTGCTTGAAGGTGACCAAGATGCCCGGGAGGCTATGCATAAAAGACATAACAACCCTGTGGCTCGTGAACACGCAAACCCGGGTGGGGATAGAAAGTTTTCCCGGCTCGATATGGCAAAGATGGCCGCCTATGAGCTTGTCACACTCGCACCGGTCAGGGGAATGGGGATGTTGGCCATTGAAGCTGCCGCGAAACCCTTTATGCAGCAATCCGAAACAGCACGCAAAGCACATGAAAGAGCAAAAGCTTGGGGAGAAGCCTGGACGCACGAAACGGATATTATTGACGAAAAGACCGGCGAAAAAACTACCGGGGTCGTATCCCTCCACAGCAAGACAGCCCGAAACCGAGTATTGGGTAAGGACACGACCCGCCAACAGGCGAGAGATTACATTCAAGGAAAAAACCAAAAACCAGCATCGATTTTTCACGAAGACACCAGTAAAGCCGCCTAATCTCCCGGTAGAAACTCATGAAACATCATAAACTCAGCAAAACAAAACTCCTAAAGGCTGCGCACCGTAAACACTCTAAACTGGCTATTTGGGTCACGGTCGTTGGTTCTATAGAACCGATCGCTTCGCTGCCGATTGCATTTAAGATTTACCAAGCACAATCAGCGCAGGAGCATTCGCTGTTTAGTTGGTCGTTCTTTTTGGTATCCTCTCTATCCTGGATGGCCTACGGATTTCGAATCAAGAGTTTTCCGGTAGTCGCAGCGGGTGTACTTTGGTCGCTGGTATACATCCCGATCATTATCGGCGTATTTATATATTCTTAAACACTGCGTTGGGCGAAGGCGGCGGCGTATACGCGCCCTGCGCCCGCATTTTTTAGCGTTCGGGCGGCCGCTTCCAGGGAAGCACCGGTAGTTACCAAATCGTCAATTAGCAACACTTTTGGGTACTGCGGTGCGTTTTTATGAACGCGAAAAACCGCCTGCATTTGTTTGATACGCTTTTGCCTATCGGCGCCGACTTGACGTGCCTGGCCGTGGCGGTATAACAGCGTTCCGTGTGGTAACCCACGTAAACGGGCCAAGGATTTGGCAATCAACTCGGATTGGTCATAGCCGCGTTGGCGGCGCCGGCCGGTCGCGGTCGGCACGTGGGTGATAATTAGTTCACTGCCAAGTTCCGGTAAAAGTTGGTCAAGCTCCCCGGCAATGAGTTCGCACGCCCGCTTGGCTCGCTGGAACTTAAATTTTTGAATGACCGACGTGGCCAAAGCGTCATACTCCGTCACGATCCAGGCGTGCGAAATCCGCGATTGTTTGCGGCAATCACTACAGGTTTTAAAGTCCCGGCTGAGCCGATAACAACCAAAGCAACGTGGCGGCAGCGGGGGAAAAGCGTCCGGCCGACACCATTCGCATAGCAAAGCGCCTTCACGCTCACAAACCAGGCAGCGGTGAGGCGCCAGCAGGGATATGGCTCTTTCGGCAATAAACATAAGCTTCCTACAACATAACAGCTATCCTCCGCGTGTAACCAGTCGTCCTCCCGTAAAACGCCGTCTATCGGCAAGTTTCACGAGTTTTTTTAACGATACACCAATATGTTGTGATTAATGTGTTGTAAATAACCACCCGGAAAGGTTGCACCTCTGATACCTATCACGTTATACTAGCTATCAACAAAAACTCGTAAAAAAACGACAACTAACATTTGAGCTCAAAAAAGAGCACGCACCTTGGGGAAGGTGTCTAAAACCTGGAGGGTAACAACTTTATGGCACGTAAGCGTGATGACGAAGATTTATTGATGGAAGACGAGCTAACCGCGGCGTTTCTGGGTGACGACGATCTCGGCCCGGCTCCGGAAGGACAAGACCAACCGGACCAACAAGGCGCACCGGCCGCCGGAGCGGCTCCCGCTCCGACTGACGACTGGGACGAAGAAGAAGCGGTCCCCGGACAGCTCGCGGTAGACGTTTACGAAACCAAGGAAAAACTAGTGGTAAAAGCCCGTACTGCCGGCGTTAACAAGCAAGAGCTGGACGTCAGCATTGCCGATAACACGCTCAGTATCCGCGGAACGCTTTCCGCGGGCAACGAAGAAGACGTGGAAAACTACTTCGTGCAGGAATGCTACTGGGGCGAATTCAGCCGCAGCATCGCGCTGCCCGTACCCGTCAAAGAAGACGAAATCGAAGCCTTGCTAAAAGACGGCGTGCTGACCATTAGCTTTAACAAAGTCAAGCAAGATACCGTAAAGAAAATCCAGGTCAACTAAACCTAAACCCCAACGGGAAAACGAAAGGCCTCCGCTAAAAAGGAGGTCTTTTTTATTACCCATGCGTTACGTTGCCTTCAACTAAAAACACCCTGCCATGAAGCAGGGTGTTTAAAATACCGGGGTCTTCGTTTAAGCGCCGGTCGCACGTTCCAGTACGAACCGGACGATGATTTGCGCCAGGGCAACGACCACGAGACCAATGATAGCGTAGAGAATGGTGTTCTTGGCACCGGTCACATTGCCGGAATCTCCGCCGGAGGTAATGTACTTCAGGCCGCCGATAATGATCATCACCACGGAGACCACGCCGACCACGATGGAGAAGACGTTAATGACCGTCTTAATAATACTGTCGACCCGTTCACTGGCATTTGCATCGGCACCTTCTTCGTCAGTACTAGCGGAGCCGCAGTCCAAACCGCCACTGATACCTTCTTCACATCCTTCAATCTGCGCGGAAACAGTAGCCGGTCCGGTAAAGGCGAAAGCGCCAACCAAGCCGAATGTGAGCGCGAAACTTGTCAGTAACATTCGTATTTTTTTCTTCATGAGTATTCCTTTAGTCCTTTTGTTGATGACTCATTTATACCATACATCAAGCCGTAATTAAATCTACTAGACTTGATCCAATACAAAACGAACGATGATTTGCGCGAAGGCGACGATGACAAGGCCGACAATGGCGTAGAGAATAGTGTTCTTGGCCGATTGAACATTACCGGAGTCGCCCGAGGAAATGATGTATTTTAAGCCACCGATGATTACCATAATCACGGCGACCACTCCCACTACAATACTTAGCACGTTTATGACCGTAGAGATAATATTACCGACTTCGGTTTCGGCATTCCCGCCACAGTTACCGCCGGGACAAGTGAAATCAACACCTCTTTGGACATCATCCGTAGTTTGAGCGTACGCGGGTACGGAAACTGCAGCCGGCATCACTAAACCAAGTGCCAGAGCCAATACCGCACAGAATTTTAAAATTTGTTTTTTCATATAACTATCCTTTCTTCTTATACTTTATCTATTACGAAAATTAAAATCAACTGGGCAATAGCCGCAATGGCCAGGGCAAGAACCGCATACAGCAATGTGTCACGAGCGCTTTTAACGCTTGAGGCGTCTCCCCCCGAAGTCGCAAATTTAATACCGGCAATGATGACCATGATTACTACGATAACTCCGAGTGCATAGGAAAATAGCCTTACTACATCGGAGAGCAGTGACCCGCCCCGAAAAGGATCATTATCCGTTTCGCTGCATGCCGGAGGTAATGGGTCAACTCCCTCACAGGCAGGATTGAGTACTTGTGCGGACACAACATCACCGGAAAACAATCCAATACTGGCGAACGAGAACAAAACAATTAAGATAGCAGCCAGTCTGCGCATGGTTAAGTAACCTCGCCAATCACAAAGTTCACAATGGAGTAGGCCAAAAGACTCACGACCAAACCAATCAAGGCATAAATAATCGTGTTTTTTGCATTAGCTACTTTTTGTGATTCGCCCTGGGAAAGGGCGAATTTAATTGACGCAATAATGATCACTATCACCGAAATGAAGCCGAGAATCGTTGCGACCAAAGAAATGGCGTCTTGTATCGAGCTCGGCGCAAGATCAACATTCGGAAGACCCGGAAGGTCATCCCGCTCTAATACTTGTTGGGCAAAAAAACGAAACGGTAAAAGCATAGAAATTATATTCCCAGATTATTCCCAATAAAGTTAACCAAAACTGTCGCCGACAAAGCAATGGCCAGTCCAATTAATGCGTTCAATATCGTCCAGCGGGCATTTTTAGCTTTTTCCGGTTGGCCGTCACTGGTAATAAACGTAAAGCCCCCGACAATTACGAAAATAACCGCCACTAGACCGGCAATCCGTAGAATAATCTCTAAAATTGCAAAGAATATCGCAGTGTAGGTAGAAGTCTCTTCAAAATCAAGGTCAAGCTTACACTCACCGTCCGTAAAAGTTGGATCAAGATATTTATACCAAGTGGGGAAGTTCAGAAAAGTTGACGACTCCCTAGTACAGTGTTCAGGGCTGCCTTGTCCGTATCGACCTCCCGCCGTTCCAAGACCCCCTGGGTCACTTTCAGCGTGTTCGTTACATTCACGGAACTCTTCGGAGGTAAAATTACTCGCCCGCGCACTACATTCGGCTTTGGTTAACCCGTGGTCAGCAGTCGCACTGGGAGCCAGGAACAATAAAACAAAAACCAGAGCAAGAACCACGACCAAATATACCTTGAAGGTACCGGCAAAATCGAGCACTCTCCCGATCATAAGACTCCTCCGGGAATTATATATTGCAAGAAGGCTGACATGAATATATAGACAATTAGCGCCAACACCGCATTCGCAATTCGCCCTTTGGCGGCCTGTACGGCCTGCGGATTGTCACGAGCCGCGGAGTATTGAATGCCGCCGACTACGACCATGATAACCACTACTATACCGACCAACGCGATTAGTACGTTCGTGAACGTTCTTAGGTAGTCGGTAATTTTACAATTATCCGGATCTATTCCTTCTTCACAATCAGATGCTATCTCGACAGCTTCGGCGTTTTCGCCACGGCTGGCGTTCTCTTCAAGAGTGTCGGCAAAGTTGTCGCGCTCCTTGGTTATTGTTGGATTATCACATGAATCTTCGGCTCGCCGAGACGAACACCCGCCATAGGCTCCACTTAACTCGTAGTCAAAGTTATCACCATTACTGCACTTAACTGTTACGTACTTCGCTCCCGAGGACGGGGCTATCTTTTCTTCGTCAAAAGTAAGCGTACCCGGATTTTCACCACTACCACACGTAAACAAAGCAGCAAACCGGGAAGTATCATGCATAGTGCTACCGCTTTGAACCTTAATCAGGTCGGCACTTGAATGGCATGAAAGATGAACGGTGCTTTCTCCGGTGGAAGAATCGTGCCTTTCAACACTTATGAACTTTTCCTCACTGTCCCGTTGGAGGTGATTTTCTACATATGACGGGCTATCGCATACATAGTATTCCTGGTGCGCTCTTTCTTTCGTGAAAGCAGCATTTGCCTTCGGAACTGTAATAACAAAAAACAAGCCCAGAATGGACAAAAACTGTAGCGTTATGAATAGGACTTTTTTGTTTTTAACTTTCATGGTTGGAAATATTGTACCTCTATCAGAAACATTGCGCAACTTGTAGCACAAGGTATGCTAATTATGGTATACTATAATTACCAATTGAGAGGTCATAATGGTAGATCCATCCAATCCAGAGCAAGCTTCAGGAGTTGAAAGCGAGTCAAAATTTTCACACTCGGGAGCAGATAGTGTCCCTCCTGAAATGCGGGAAGATCACCCAACGGGTGATTTTGGCGATATGAGTCTCCAAGAAGCCATAGATGCGGGTCTTATCAGTCCCGGCGATATACAAGATCCGGGTACGCTCCCGGAAAACGTACGGAAGGACTTCGAACGACCCACCGCCGAACTGAGCCCGGAGCATCCGGAAAACACGCCCCATTCAGAACCCGAAACCGACGAACAAAACCCTTCACGGAACATAATTTCCAGGAAATTCATTGCCGTTGCCGGCGGGGTAATGTTAGCCGGCGTTGCATTTCTTGCAGCAATTTCTGGCGGGAACGAAGACGAGCCGAGCAACAATACACAAGAGGCAGTAGCCGATGAAGAAGTACCCGGATCAGCCCCCGTGACTGCGCCCATCGAAACGGATGAAACCCCCGTTGAAGAGCTGCCGGAAGAACTCACCCCGAAAGTGCAATACTGGGACGTAGATAGCCCCGAAGAACTCGTTGCCATTACGGAGCATAACCTAAATTGTATGTTTAACGCTGGTGAGTACGGGGACGGCTTAAGATGCCTTGATTTTGTGGTTGGTGGTGGATCGGGCGATTTAACCAATTCACTTCAGGAGTCATTCACTGGTATGTGGAGCTACCGCCAAGATAATCCAGGTTATGTTTCCTCAAGTACTTACGAAGTGATAGATTCAAGCACTGAAGAAGTAGGCGAGGTTGAGGTGATCGTAAAAGAAACTTCTAACGAAGGAGAAGACTATCAACACTGGAAGTACGAAGTTGGCTATATGCGGAGTGAGGATCTGAGCGTAAGCGACGACCAGGCAACTCAAGTTTGGAGTCTTTACTCCATAAAATCGATAGAGCCCGGCGAGGTTTACTTCGGCTAACACTTTATAAATTTGGTGTGAACGCATACCCGTTATGTTAATATTCTTGTAATGGCGAAAAAATTTTTGACCCTTCTTTTTGTGGGAATAGTATCTACCGGGTTATTCTTGCCGGCTCCTGCTACATTTGCCCAGTCAGACAGTACCCAACCTTCCAATTCTGCTTCTCAGGAAAATGAAACCGAGAACGAGGATGACGGCGGCAACTGTGAAGCTCATGGCGGCGACTTTGGATGGTTCATGTGCCCAGCCATGACAGCTATCGATGCCAGTGTAAGGTGGCTAGACGGACAAATCGCAAACTTGCTCGAAGTTGACAACGACTTCGCGGAAGAAGATCGCCTCGCCGATGCTGCCAGTAACATACGAAGCATCGCTTTCAGTATCTTGGTGCCGATTATGCTCGTCATGGTCATCTCTACCGCACTCGGTTTTGATTTCATAAGCGCCTATACGGTTAAAAAGGCCTTGCCGCGTCTTGTGATAGCGGTCATATTTATTGCGGTATCTTACCCACTACTAACGTTTTTCATTGATGTCGTAGAGGCGGCCGGCAGGGGTGTTGGCGGTCTTATCACGAGCCCATTTGGTGGCTTTGAAGCATTAAGTTTTCGGAATGTTTTCTCGATTGGTATACCTGGTCTCGACTGGGTCTTGTTAGGTCTTGGCGGGATCATTGTTATCGCTTTTTTTGGGACTACGCTTCTAACGGTTGCTGCGATAGCCTTCCTGATTCTCATAATAAGGCAACTTTTTATTGTAATGCTACTACTAATTGCGCCCTTGGCGATTCTCGCTTGGATATTCCCCGGTAACGACAAGTTATGGAACAACTGGTGGAGTTTGTTCAGTAAGCTTTTATTTATGTATCCGCTTATTATGGGTTTGATTGCCATGGGAAGGGTTTTTGCTTACCTATTCGTCGGTAGCGAAGTTACTGACCAAGCCGCGATAGCGGATTATATCTTTGGTTTTATTGCCTATTTAATTCCGTACGCCTTTATTCCATTCACTTTTAAGGTTGCTGGCGGGATGTTCGCCACGGTCACCGGAGCACTCAACGAAAAATCACGCGGAATCTTCGACCACCAACGCAAAAAACGAGCCGAAAAACGAGAACGCTGGTCTTCCAGCCGGGCAATAAACCCAAACAGGTTCGCCAAAGGATCCCGGGGTAGATGGGCGGTTGACAAATTGAATTCTGGGGCTAGCGCCATAATGGATCCAAAGAGTGCTGCCAAAATTTATTCTGGCAGTAGGGGTGGAAAAGCTCTTTTGAATGAACTGGCTCAGTCGAAGTGGGAGGATACGCAAAAACTTGGCGAAAGCATCAGTAAGGTCGGAATGAACGACAGAGCACTAAAAGCACTCAGCACAGGTGTCTTCGACGACGACGGGAATGAACTTATCAGGGGATGGAATGGTTCTGCATCTGACATGGATAGAGTCGTCCGGGACATGAAAGCTTACAGAAAACCAGATGGTTCAGTCGATGACAATATGGCACTTGGGGCTAAACAATTAGAGGAAAACGGTGCATATCTCACTACGGTCTCTCGAAATGACGAGTACGGACGTGCTAGTGTGACGGGCGCCGCAGGACTCGCTCTTGCGTCGCAAGGTTTTGCAGATAATGAAGACGTAGCCAAAGTCGGAAACCTCCTGGATCAGGAAGGTTTGAGTGGTGTTGGTTCAATGTACAAAACCCAGGCAGAGCTTGCTGGAGCGCGAGCTGGAGCGCTCACCAAACCCGGCTATAGTGTTGGGGTTGATGAAGATGGCAATTTCCGTGCAGGTACTGCAACACAAGAACTTAAGCGTATTCAAGGCATGAGCGTTCAGGATATTGGAGGAGCGAAAGAACCTATGCTCAAAAAATACCACAAAACCTTCACCAAGGCGCTCAGTGGAGGCGATATTGATGGCAAACCTGTTAATGCAGACGCAGTTAAAGATATCGAGTCAACCCTACAACAGGCTTACCACGCATATACCAATCCAGCCATCAAGGCAGAAATTCGAAGTATCTTAACTGATTCAGAGAGAGTAAAATTACAACAAGAAAATGGGCTGCTGCCAGGTGCTGAACCAGCGGATGAAAACGCAGTTAGGGATGCTGTCGAGAGAAAGCTAAGCAGGGGGGGGGTGACACAAGCAGAAAGAGAAGAAATGCTTCGAAGCGAAGAAGAACCTCCAGAAAATCCATTTGGAACAGGTTAGGGTTTAAATAGATGGCGCAGCACAAAGTGATCCAAGATATCGAGGCCGAGGACAAACTCATCGGGCCGCTCACGCTCAAGCAATTTATTTACTTTGCAATTACCGCCGTGTGTTTGTACCTCATTTTTTTTACTTTCACTCAAGGGGCGGCATTTTTTGCGATATTTTTGCTACCGCCGGCCGTGTTTTTCGGGGTACTCGGGTTCCCGTGGAGCAAAGCGCAACCCACGGAAACATGGTTGCTGGCAAAAATCCGCTTTTTCTTTAAGCCGCGTAAGCGCATTTGGGATCAAGCCGGCATAAAAGAACTGGTTACTATTACGGTTCCGAAAAAAGTGGAACGGCACCTTACCGATGAACTGGATCAAACCCAAGTCCGCAGCCGGCTTTCCGCCCTGGCGCAAACCGTGGATAGCCGCGGCTGGGCGGTAAAACAATTGGGCGGTTCGCCATTTGGCGGCCAACAAGTGGACAATTCCGACCGGTTGGTCGCCGGAACGGAAACCGTAGGCACCCAAATTGCCACCGATGTTGGGGTAAAAGAAGACGTGCTCGATGAAAACAACAATCCCACCGCCAAAAACATCGATAAAATGATTACCCAATCCGAAGCCACGCATAAAGACCAGATAAAACAACGAATGTCGCACCCACAAGCCGCCCCGCAAGAAAATCAGCAAAACCAACAAACGCCGCAAGATTTTTGGTTCATGCACCAAAACGACCCTAGCAAAACGCCACCCGGTATGGCAACCGGGCAGGGCACCACCGTTGCGCCGCACACTGACGACAAACCGGAGCCGGGCGAGCAAAACCTCTCCAAGGCCGATGAAGAAGCTTTACTTAATAAAATTCACGACTCCCAAGCTAAAAAGTCCACCTACACCACGCACCAAAAAACCGTGCTCCCGCTTTCCGAACAAAAAAAGCAAAAAGACGCGGCACCATCCACCCCTCATCAACAACCAACGAACCAAAAAGAACCCGCCAAGCCGGAACCGAAAAAACCCGATCCGTCAGTCACCCAACTGGCCAATAACAACGACCTGAACGTGGAAACCATTGCCCGCCAAGCCAACAAAAACAAGGACGACGACCACCCCGACGAAGTCGTGGTCAGTTTGCACTGACCACCAGCTGAATGCTGATACGTTATGCTGTCAGTATGCCTATCGAATCATTCAAGAAGTTAATTTTTAGTTTTCAATTTTACAATTTACAATCAATCTTCAATGGCTCAAAAAGACAATAAATTTGATTTAGAGGAAAGAACATCAAGGTTTGGGGAAGATGTAATTAAGCTCTGTAAAGTTATTAAACAAAATAATATAAACAAGCCTTTGATTAATCAGTTGGTTCGTTCCTCGACAAGCATTGGAGCAAACTATATGGAAGCGAACGGGGCCAGCTCTAAAAAAGATTTCCGTAATAAAATTCATATCTGTAAAAAAGAGGCTCAAGAAACACAGCATTGGCTCCGTATGCTTAGTACCGCAACGCCTTCGAAAAAAGCTGATTTACGATCATTATGGCAAGAAGTTCATGAGTTGGTATTAATCTTCCAAAAAATTACCACTAGTTTAAAAAATGGCGGTTGAGAATTGAATGAAAATTAGAAATTGGAAATTGGAAATTGCGCAGCTTTGAGCTCTTAGCATTTAGCTTTCAGCTATTTTGTGCAAAGCACAAAATTCCTCTATAATTAACCGCATATAAGAATAACCTTTTTAGGGTGGCGTGAAGAACTTAAATCTCAAATCACAAACTCCAATGTGCGATCAGTTCCTTACGATCCGGAGGTTTTTATGAATGAAAGTCATCGGATAGTTTTGATATTACGGTCGATCACAAGTAAAATTGACAGGGAAAACGTTAATGTTTAGCCATTCCCTGGAAATTGATATTTGAAACGTGGAGTTTAGTTTTACATGAATCCCCAAAACCCCGGCCAACAAAACAATCCCCAGCAGCCTCCCGCTCAATCGCAGCCGGGGCAGGCCTACGCGCCCCAAAACCCCGGCCAACAACAAGCGCCGGGGCAACAGCCGCCACCCCAACAATCTCAAGGCCAGCAACCAACACCTCAAAAATCTAAGGAACAACCTCCGGCCGGCAACCCTAATAGCACCCAGAACTCCTTACAGATTGCCGAAGTGCGCGATGGCATCGTGATTATGAACGACGGCTCCTTTCGCTCCGTAGTGGCCGTCCGCTCCATCAACTTCGATCTCATGAGCCCGGAAGAACGGGATGCGGTGGAATACAGTTACCAGGGATTTTTAAACTCCTTATATTTTCCGATACAAATTTTCCTGCGATCACGCAAAGTGGACATGACCCCCTATATCCAAAAGCTGGATAAAATCCGTGGCGAGCATGACAATATGCTGCTATCACTGTTAATGGAGGATTACATTACCTACATCGACAACCTTTCCCTGCAAACCAACATTATGGACAAGAATTTTTACGTGGTAATTCCGTACTTTCCGGAAGGTGATCTAAAGCAGGCCGTGGAAAGTAGTAGGGGATTCTTCCAGGGGCTGACCCATATTTTCAAGCCCAAGGACGTGCACGTCACCATCAACGAAGCCACGCTCAACAAAGCCAAGGACGAACTGCGTAACCGCGTACAAGCGGTGTTAAACGGGTTGCAGCAATGCGGCATCCAGGGAATCCCGCTGGACACGCAAGAGCTGATCGAACTGTACTACGACACCTACAATCCGGACACCGCGACCCGCCAGCAACTGAAAGACTTCAACACCATGACAGCGCCAGTTGTCACCAAGGGCGAAGGCCAAGCCGCCCAGCCACAGCTGGAAAAGGATATATATTCATGAAAACTGAAGCACGAAGCACGAAGCACGAAATCAGAAACAAGCACGAAGCACGAAATCAGAAACGTTTTGATCTTGAAGATAGAACTAAAAAGTTCGCAAAAGACGTTCGTTTATTCGTGGGGGCACTTCCTAAAAATGCCGGTAACAGAGAGGACGGCAAGCAACTCGTTCGCTCTTCCGGTTCCGTTGGTGCGAACTACTTGGAGGCAAATCAATCCTTAAGCAAGAAAGATTTTATTATGCGGGTTAAGATCGCAAAAAAAGAAGCGAGAGAAACAATTTACTGGTTAGAACTTATTACAGCAAATGAATTAAATCGTAAAGAACAGTCGAGACTGCAGAAGGAAGCAACCGAATTAATGAATATTCTCGGAGCGATTGTGAGGAATTCATCATGAAGTTTCACATTTCAGATTTCAGATTTGTTTCTGGTTTCACATTTCAGATTTCAGATTTGTTTCTGGTTTCACATTTCAGATTTCAGACTTTAGAGTCCCGGGGGGTTGTCTTGTGAGTTTGTTTGGTAAAAAGAACGACCAGACCGATCCGGTGACGCTGGCGCAGCAGCAAAAAGCCCGTGAGGAGCAAGAAGTCCAAGCCGCTTTCCAGAAGGGTGTTGGCGCGCTCCGTGACTTTATTGCCCCCAGCTCCATTGTCTTTAACAATAAGGACTTTCAAATCGGCACCCGCTACGCCCGCACCTACTACGTGTATGGGTATCCGCGGCAAATTTTTACCGGTTGGTTAAGTAGTATGGTCAATCTGGACGAAGTGATTGATCTTTCAATTTACATTTATCCAGTCGAAAGCCAGGTAGTGCTGGATAACCTCAAGAAAAAGGTGTCCCGCTTGGAGGCCGATATGCAAATCACTGCCGAGAAGGGTCGGGTTCGCGATCCGGGCACCCAGGCCGCCATCCAGGACGCCGAGGAAATGCGCGACAAACTACAGGTGGGCGAAGAACGCTTCTTCCGCTTCGGGCTGTACTTTACGATTTACGGGGGATCGGAAGACGAGCTGGAATACGTCGCCCAAAAAGTGGAATCCATGCTTGGCCAGCAATTAATTTACTCCAAACCGGCCACTTCACAGCAAGAGCAAGGCTTAAACAGCACCGTGCCGCAATTTACGGATCAACTGCAGATTCGCCGCAACCTGAACACCGGCGCTTTAAGCACCAGCTTCCCGTTCACTTCGGCCGATCTTACGCAAGATAACGGCATTCTTTACGGCATTAACATGCACAACTCCGGGTTGGTGATTTTTGATCGCTTTTCCTTGGAAAACGGCAATTCCGTGGTGTTTGCCAAGTCCGGCGCCGGTAAAAGTTTTACCGTTAAGCTGGAAGCCTTGCGTAGCATGATGTTCGGCACCGAGGTGTTCATTATCGACCCGGAAAACGAATACCAGCGCATGGCCGAAGCGGTCGGCGGAGCCTACGTTCGCTTAAGTTTGAATTCACCGACCAGGATAAACCCTTTTGATTTGCCGAAAGTTGCCGACGAAGAGGAGGCCGATAACGCCCTGCGCAGCAACCTGATTACTTTGCACGGGCTCTTACGGCTGATGATGGGCGGCGCCCAGGCCCAAATGGCTCAACAAGAAGGCGCCCAGGGCAGCATTGCTCCGGCGCTCAGCCCCGCTGAAGAGGCCGATCTGGACGCCGCACTGATCGAAACCTATGCCAAAGCCGGAATCACCAACGATCCGCTCACGCACACTTCGCCGCCGCCGACCATTAACGATCTTTACGACACGCTGTTACATATGGGCGGAAATGGGCCGCAATTGGCGCAACGGCTTCGCAAATACACCACCGGTACGTTCGCGGGTATCTTCTCGCAACCGTCTAACATCGACATCAACAACCCGATGGTGGTATTTAATATCCGTGACCTGGAAGACGAACTGCGCCCGGTGGCCATGTATATCGTACTTAACTTTATCTGGAACAAAACCAAAGCCGACCAAAAGCGTCGTATGCTGGTGGTCGACGAAGCCTGGCAGCTCATGAAGTACGAAGATTCCGCCAATTTCATGTTCAGCCTGGCCAAACGGGCCCGTAAATACAACCTGGGTATCACCACCATTTCACAAGACGTGGAAGACTTTATGGGTAGCCGTATGGGGCGGGCAATCGTGGCCAACGCCTCCATGCAAATCCTGCTCAAACAATCCTCCACCGCCGTGGACACACTTTCTCATGTATTCAAACTCACTAGCGAGGAAAAGAAACGCCTCAGCCAATTCCCGGTGGGTCAAGGGTTATTCTTTGCCGGGCAAAATCACGTACATATTCAGGTTACCGCCAGCCCCACGGAAACCAATTTGATCACCACCAATCCGGAACAAGTAAGCCAAATAGAACAACAGGGCGAAATATCCGGCGAACAAGGTACAATAGACCTGAACAACCGCCTAAGCCCCGGCTCATAAATGAGTTGTGAGTAGTGAGTGATGAGTATTGAGCAAAAGCCATGAGCAAAGTAAACAAAAACACCGGGCAGTCGTTTCGAGACATCAAGGCTTGGCAAAAAGCTCGTCATTTACGCGTTGAAATATATGGACTACTGCAAAATAACAAAGACTTTTCCTTCCGTGATCAGATACAAAGAGCGTCCGTCTCGATTATGAACAATATAGCCGAAGGCCACTCCAGAAGAAGCCCAAAGGCTTTTTCCAACTTTCTCTTGATTGCCAAAGGTTCTGCTGCCGAAGTTGAATCTATGCTTGAACTCGGAAGAAGTCTTGAGTACTTCAAGACTGAGGACTATTATAGACTGGTGGAGAATACCGATGAAATATCCAAGATACTGAGCGGGCTTCTTAAATCACTCAAGACACAAAACTCAAAAATCAGGACTCAATAATGCCAGTCTACGACGATCAACGACAAAAAAAGGGGACCTCGAATGATGAATTAAGGGGTATTACCGGTATTTCTCCCGATGAAGAAGAGGCCATGGACCGCGAAGCCCACAGCGGAGCGGCGGAGGATATCGGCCAAAGATCACTCTCGCCTAACGAAATCGCTGAAAAGGAAGAAGGTGCTGAACCTCGTAAAGACACTGGAGGCGAAGAAGAGCAAAGCTTATTTAAAGATGACGGAAGTGGTGCCAATAAGAAAAAGTTCTGGACCCGCCGCAGAAAAGCCGGAGGAGGAGTTATCGGCCTTTTCGTGGGCGGGGGTGTGCTCATATCGGTATTGACCCTCCCAGCACTCAAGCTCGAACACTTTATGCAGAATATCAACCAAAAAGCGTTTGCTGTTGCCGCCAACGCCGTTGAAGCCCGGGCGGGGCATCTCATGGAAAGATATATGGTGTCCTATATGACTCAGCTCAATACCTGTACTCAGACAGTGTCTCTCGACTGCAGATATACCTATAGGGGGGCAGGTATCGCTGGTAACTTGTTCAATCAATGGCGCGACGCACGAGTCGAGCAAAAGTTATTTGATAACTACGGTATAGAAATCAGAACGGAACAAGACAGTGATACCGGCATTACTCGACATCGCCTATACGATACCAAACTCAGGAGTGAAATCGACTTAAGCAGGGACGTTGACGGAAAATTCAGGAATATCGTAACCGACAGGGGGAGGAGGGATTTCGGCCGTGAAATGAACCGTTTTTTACGGCAAGAAACAAAGATCTATCAGGTCATGGAGCGCCGCTCAATCCGTAAATACCTCCAGCGAAAACACGACGTCAGGCTTTGGTGTTTTTGGGCTTGCGACACGAGAGATAACCTGGAAGACCGGAGTGCAAGCGCACGAACGAGATATAAGTACAGATTCGTAAGCAGGTTTGTATATCCTTTTTCTAGTAAGTATGGCCTCATATTTACCTGCGCTATCGACAGGAACATCGGAAGCCGCGCAAACTCTTGTGGCCCCAACGACTTGCGGGAAAGAGACCTTGACAGAAACAACCTTTCCGAGGAAGACAGAAATGACATTATAAAGCATTTTCGTGGAACAGACGAGAATGGAAAACCTCTTGGTAGAAGCAGGGGAACTGTGAGCAGTTATGTCCTCGAAAAATTGTTGGCAAAGGTCATGAAGGATAGTTCGGCTCGGCTTGCAGCGACTAAAATTCCTGTGGCAGGACAATTATACTTTGTTGCGTCCATGGCTCTTTTGGCTGATGATTTTGACCGGGCTATAGATGACGATGCACTTAGTCGGTTCCATTCGGCTTTGGCTGCTGAACAATACAGAGAAATTTATACTGGTTTTCGTTCATTGAATGACGAGACAAAATCTCACGAAGTAGACTTGAATGAACTTGGAGCGGCTTTGAGTGACCTTGATGGTGCTGAAAAAAGTAAATTGTGGCGCGCCTATTCCAATCAACAAAACAATGACGTCGCCTTCCTCGGAAGTTCAACGGTGCATGCACAATCCGACGAGGAATACACTTGTCAGGACGGAGAACCGATAGACAGAGGTGATCACGTGTGCGATGAAAAGAAGATTGTTAGAGGCCCGGGGGATAGATTCGAGGTAGAGAAGCTTCGGGACAATCCGGTGGTCGATAGAGTGGCCAGCGCAGTAAATACGTTGGATGACTGCGTAACAAGTCCACCAGGCGTTGAAATTGTTGTAGAAATTAACGCTCCTTGCCCAGCAGATTATCGCTTTTTCCTTGAAAGGATAGTTGGTGCTGTAGACTTCGTCCTGAGCTCAATAGGAAGTGTCGTCTTTGGTTTGGTATCCAATATTCGTGGTTACGATACATTCGAAGAGTGGGCTAAAAACCTGTTCGACACCTTTCTTACATGGGTATTTAGTTACGTCTTTCCGCTCCCCGTACAAGAAGACAGCCCGGCGCGTGTCAAGTTGGACGGAGTCATAGCGGGCGCTGATGTGACATCGGCGGAATTCGCCGAGGGCGGATATGACGAATCCGGCCAACCTTACGGTCTGGGCGCCCCGGTTATTAGCGACGAAGAGTACGCTAAAATAACGAAGGAACAGTTGGAGCAACAACGTCAAAACTTCCGTAAAGAAGACTTACTTACGCGCCTCGCAAGCCTTGAGCACCCTCAATCACTCGCCAGCGGCCTGGTTGGTTCTATACCCATTGGTCAAACTCAGGGCACTGGCGCGATCTTCGGAATAATGAATGGTTTCAAGGCGAACTTAAGGAATGCTTTTACCGGCAGTGTGGGGGCGGATTCACTGGCCGAACAGCAACTGGCAATAAACGCCTTTGGAATTACACGGTACGGCTATAGCCAGAATGATCCCGCCTTTACTCGAAACCCCGATCAATTAACCGAAGAAAGCTGCGAAGAGTACAAAGAACGATGGGAAGAGTCCGGCGAAGGAAATGAAAACCCCTACACTGGATTGGAAGAAAAAAGGATTGCCAACCCTTGCCTCCTGGAGGAAGCGGCGGTCGAAGCAGCAGGAGCGTACTTTACCAATGAATAGGCGCAGTATTTTTTGTTTATTTATTTTATTCGCTTTTTTGGGGCAAATTTTTATATCTTCGATGGCCTACGCACTCACCGACACGGACAGGGAAAACCTATATACTCCTTTCTACGATCCGGACTCGCGTACTTGCAGTGAAGGAGCCACCATCCTTACCGGCTCGGAGAATCCGGAAAAGGTTTGGAATTTCCTTATATCAAAGGGGCTTACCCCCGCTCAGGTCGCGGGTATTATGGGTAATATCGAAAGTGAGTCAGCGGGCACCTGGGATCCTCGTGTCGTTGAGTTTGCTTTTAGCGACCCGCCCCACAGATCTGATACGGTACCACCGGATCAAAACAGCAAAGGGCAGCCAGGTTACGGGTTGGTTCAGTGGACACATCCTCCTCGCAAACAAGGTTTGCGGGAATTGTATGCCGAACGAGGTGTTCCACCCACCGAACCCCTCGGTGTGCAACTTGACTACTTGTGGACTGAACTTACAAGTGATGACTACAAGTCTTCGACTCTTGAACCAATTAAGGCTACGGAGGACTATATTGAGGCGACTGATATTTTTCTTGAGGAATATGAAAATCCTGCCCACATAGAAAGAACCCGCCCGGTTAGACACTCACAAGCGCTCGCCTGGCTGCAGGAATTCGGATCCGGGACTAATGCTGTCGAAGGCGTTTCAAACGTTTCGGTATCCACTTGTTCGGGAGAATCGGGTGGTGGCCCGGTTGCGTTAGATGAGAATGGCTGCCCGGCTGAACCCGTAGAGGAATCTCAAACAGTTTCGGCAGTCGGCATACGTGTCCACCCGTGTATCGCCGAAGAGGTTGAGAGGGTTGTGAACCTGGCGAACAACGAAGGACTCAACATGAGTGGTTGGGGTTGGAGATCCGTACAGCGCCAAGAAGAGTTGCGCGTCAAGAACGGTTGTCCTGACGTGTATTCCGCCCCTCCTGGTAGCTGTAGGATTGCTACGGCAATCCCTGGTAGATCGAATCATGAACGGGGTAGTGCTGTTGACTTTACGTGTAATGGCAGCACAATTAGCAGTAGAAGCCATCCATGCTTTATACTTTTACGCGACAACACCAGCTTAAAAAACCTGCCTTCTGAACCGTGGCACTGGTCGATTAATGGAGGATAGAGCCGTGCAAAAAAGAAAACTAATCAGACTCTCAATCGTCGCCCTCGCTGTAACCAGTTTTATTCTATTGCTGTTTTGGGTAAGTACTCGTGGACGACTCGTGATATCTATGGAGAGCTTATCTGGTAGTGGCACGTTAACCCTTGTCGACGACGAAAACATGACGGAAACCTATCCGCTAAACTCAAGCGAAGAGACTATTTCGCTGAAGAGCGGCAATTACACGGCTACTGTGGACTCGAAAGATGGTCGCTATTTTGCCAGGGTCAACGTGCCCGGTTTTTTTCAAAGTACAAACATGGGCGGAGAACTAATAAAGCAACGCGACCACAGTTTTGCGATAATAAATCCTCACCCGTGTGTGTATGGCACGGGTGAGCCTTTTGCGTTTTTCTCGTCACTTTGTGGCGGTTCTTTACTCAGTGAAGTCGTTTTCCATACTCCCGCAAGCGGCACAAACCCAAGTTATGCTAAGAATATAGACGTTTCACAAGATGGTTACGTAGAAGGGTACATCGAAGAAGGGGGAGATAGTTACCTACTGGTTAAGCTACTTGAGACGGGTCGTCATAGGCTCTTCGCGCTAGCGGATAGTGGCGAAGTGTCGGCGGATCGCATAGTAGGAGACCTCCCGACCGACTTAAATCTACGAGTTGTCGATTTAAAAAATGGGTTTCTTGCATATGACACCGAATACGCAATCTACTATAAGGTTACCGATCTCAATACATTAACCGCATCACAAGCAGAAGCGGCTGACCAAAAAGACGACAAACCACTTAACGCCATTCGCTCCAACGGCGAGGAGTTTATGTTTATATACGGTGGGGGTCATAGTATTGGTTCCGGAGAGAGGGCCGAGGCCGTTGAAGCACATGCCGACCAACTAGAAGAGCAGGGTTCAACCGTAGTTTTAAAATCGGAGAGTGGGCAACATGAGCTATCTTTCGATGAAGTCCGCGGCGCTGATTTTTGTGGCAACAACTATATTTGTATTATTCACGATGAAGGACTTGGTGTATATGAAAAGGATAACGGTCTCCAAAAAACAAGTCTGATTCCGGAAGGTATCGGCTTCACGACCATAGAAGATAGGCTGTATATATCAACGAGTAGCGCCGTGATCAAATTTAATCCCCGAGAAACGGGTGGCCCCGTGCTCTATAGTGCTCCGGGTGAGGGCACACTGTGTGGAATCCGGTCGTTTGACTCTAAAATTTATCCCTGTTTTCTATCTACTAAAAGTAGGTACACCTTACTTCTGGACGAAGAAACACAAGATACTATGAACATCAGTCAACGATTTCTTGAGCTTGAAAAAAACCCCATAGTAAAAAACGTTTCAATACAAAACGAAACCATACACATTGCCCCCGAATTAGGAGAGCCTACATACCAGGAAGATATACAGACAGTGGGTTATAGCCAAGATGAGATCTCCCGGGTGAAATCCAACTTGGAGCAACTAATTAAGGATAGCTCTTTAAGACAAGAAGGATATCGGGTAATTACCGGACTCTAGCTAAAGCGCGATGACGTTGGTTTTTTTCATGAAGTGGTCTACGACGACGTCGGCGTCGGTGGTGGTGATGAAGGTTTGGTGATCTTTCAAAAAATCCGTTAGCGCTTTGCGGCGGGAGCCGTCCAGTTCGCTAAAAACGTCGTCCAGTAGCAAGAGCGGTTTTTGCCCGCGTGACGCTTCAATAATGGAAAGTTCCAGCATTTTGAACCCCAGCACCAGGGTGCGCACCTCCCCGCGGGAAGCGGTTTCGGTCACTGGCCGCCCTTCGAACTCCACCAACATGTCATCTCGGTGCGGTCCCACGCTGGTAAACCCCCGTTTTTCGTCCAGTTTTATGTTTTTTTCCAGCAACTCCATTAACTGCGTCCCGTGATGCGCGCTCACGTCGGTTTGGTAAGCCACGGTGATGTGTTTGTCCTCGTGCGCGACGTCTTTATAATGGCCGTTTATCTCCGTGTTCATTCGCTTGATTAGCTCCGCGCGCGACGCAATAATTTTACCGCCGGATTCACTAAGCCGCACGTTCCACACGAACAGCTCGTCCTTGCTCATATGACCGGTTTTAAGCAGCGTATTGCGCTGCGCGAGGCTGCGTTCGTAAATCCGTAGTTGCCGGGCGAAATCCGGCTCGCTGCGGCTCAGGAGCGTATCCAAAAAGCTTCGCCGCCGGGCGGGGGAACCAGTCAAGAGTTGCAAGTCGGTGGGTTCGAACAAAACCACCGGTACCGTGTCCTGGAGTGTAAGGCGTTTTTTGGCTACGCCGTCCACCTCCAAAACCTTTTCCACCCGCGCGCTATCGGCTTTGGTTTGCAGTTTAAGCGTGCGCGGCGTTTTATCCGCGAGCGCGTCCAAACGTGCCCATTCTTGGCCGGTTCGCAGTAACTCCCGGTCTTTGGCGCGATACGACCTCCCGTTGGCTAACACCAAAATCGCCTCCAGTAAATTCGTCTTCCCGCTGGCATTCGGCCCGACGATGATGTTGACCCCGGGCTCAAACTCAAATGAAGCGTCATGATAAGACCTGAATTGCTTGAGGCTCAATGTTGAAATCATGCGTTTAGTTTAAAGTTCTTAAAGTTTATAAAGTAGAAAGTTTTCATAGTTTCTTTATTAATCCTGACAATAGTTTGGAAATCTCGATTGACTGGTCAATTAAAATCTTGCCGGAATCTTCGTTTATCGTCTCTAAGCTTTGGCCGAGCCGCAACATTGACCTCACTTCACCACAAGAACCCTTCGCTATATATAAAAACTTTTTAAACTCTTTGTTGCTTTGTCTCTCAAACCCCTCAGCAATATTATTCATTATCGACACCGCGGCTCTTTGTAGTTGGCTGTTGAAGCCATTGTCTTTGTTGCTTTTGGTGGTTTTATACACCGCCACCGTAAGGTCTTTGGCTTTTTTCCAAGCCAATATATCTTCGAACGAATTTATCTTCATACTAAAACTTTAGTCTTTAAGCTTTGCACTTTCAACTTGCTGAAGTCTAGGACTTCAGCGGCATTACAATATGAGTATAGTCCTTGTTTTTGGGGTCGGAAAGCTGGGCGGCGTCCAATTTACTGTTAAACGACAGGGTGGTTTCCGCGCCATGGAACACGTTCAACGCGTCCAGTAGGTAGCGGGAATTAAGGGTGATCGCCGCGCCCTCGCCGTAAATTTTGGCGCTGGCCGCCGCGGTGTTGTCGCCCACCTGCGAGGCAACCGAGGTAATACTCAACTCCTTGGCTTTTTCGTCCGTCGTCAACGTCACGCTCCCGGCACTTTCCCGGGCGAACAAACTGGATACTTTAGTGATATTAATGAACTCGGAACGCTCCACGGTCGCGGTGTGTTCGAACTTGGCGGGGATAAGGTTGCGGTAGTTGGGGTATTCGCCGTCGATCATGCGTGTCACCAGTTCCACGTCACCGGCCACGAAACTTACTTGCTGGTCATCGTAAAAAATTTCCACGGTTTCGGTGTCGTCGGGAATCACCCGCAGTAAGTCTTGCATGGCGTTGGAAGGCACCAGTAAACGAACGTCTTGTTTGAGCGGCATCACTTTTCGTTCCGCTAGGCGGTAACTGTCCGTGGCCACGAAATACAGATTTCCTTCGTGCGCGTGCATAAATATTCCGGTAAGCACCGGGCGGGCTTCGTCGTTACTGGCCGCCACGATCACCTGCGAAAGCGCTTCTTTCAGGGTAAGAGCGTCAATTTTTATTGAAGACCCGTTGCTGATCGCCGGCATTACCGGGAAATCCTCGGCGCCGACACCATTAATCGTGGATTGGTATTTTTCGGTGGAAATGTGCAGCTTGTTTTCTTCCAGCTCCAGATCGATCACTTCGCCCGGGAGACTACTCACGAAATCCTGCGTAAGCCGGGCGGGAACGGTAATTGATCCTTCTTGGCTAATCTTGGAACCAATGTTATGCGTAATGCCGATATCTAAATTAGTAGCCGCTACGCGTAAACGATTCCCGGCGGTTTTTAGTAGTACGTTGGAAAGAATGGGCAGGGTGCTTTTAGAGCTTGCTGTTCGTGCCACACTGGCGAGCGCCTTGGCGAAATTTTCCTGGGTAACTTGCAACTTCATTCCGTTAAACCTCCTTTGGTTTTATTGTTATGCCTGGGTTGTAATGTAGTGTTGAACTTCCTGTCCTTACTTTTTCTGGAGCCGGTTTTATAGGATTCATTTTTAAACCTTTCTTCTAACTAGTTTATATAAGTAGTAGTCGTTATAGGGGCAGTGGGAGATGTGTACAAAAGCAAATAACAGGGAAGAATTCGTAAAATTCCTGTGAAAAAGTGAGTACAAAAACTGTGCACGGACCCGTGTAAAACGTACGTGAATAAATGATGTTTTTAGTGCGCGCTGTGTATTTGTGTAAAACCCACGAACCTTACGAACAGCTTTTCCAACGATTTCTCCACACGCCACCCACAGGTGTGAGCAAAGAGCAAAGAGCAAAGAGTAAAGAGTGTTAGCACCCAACCGCCATCTTCCACCTACCATCTTCCACCTTCCAAACTTACGCATACCCAGTAGTAGACTTTCACGACCACTTGCCAAAAACCAAGTACTAAAATATGAATTCCATCTTCCACCTACCATCTTCCACCTTCCAAAACTACGCATACAACCGCTCCTTAATATCGGAAAGCGCCGTTTTAAGATCCGGATCCAAACCGGACGCCTTTTCGATTTTTTCGACCGAATGAATCGCGGTGGTGTGGTCTTTACGGCCAAGCTCCCGGGCGATTTTGGGAAAACTCAAATGCAATTCACTACGCAGCATGTACATAGCGATTTGCCGCGGCACCACGATGTCTTTGTCGCGCTTGGGGCCGAGCACGTCTTCTACCTCCACGTTAAAGTGTTTGGCGCACCGCTCAATGATTTGTTTGGCGCTGACGTGTTTGGGGCGGGAAGATTTTCCGCTCAGCAAGGATTTGGCGATCCCGATTTCCGGCTCCAGCCCGCGCATTTCACAAAAGGCGAGTAGTTGATTAAGCGCGCCTTCCAGCTCACGGATGTTGGTCTGTATTAAATTGGCCAAAAATTCCACTACGTCCGGCGCTAGCGTAGCGTCGTGGGATTGGGCTTTGGCGGTCACGATCGCGCAGCGCGTTTCGTAATCGGGGTTTTGCATGTCAATCGACATCCCCCAGGCAAAACGTGATTGCAGCCGCTCTTCCAGTGTCGGGATATCCCGCGGCGGCTTATCGCTGCTAATAATTATCTGTTTATTGGCCTGGTGCAGGGCGTTAAAGGTGTGGAAGAATTCTTCTTGGGTTTTTTCCTTGCCGGCGATGAACTGGATATCGTCTACGATCAACACGTCCGCGCTGCGGTAGTGGCCGGCAAAATCGGTATTCTTTTTGTAGCGAATGGCGTCCAGGAATTCCTGCACGAACTGCTCGGTAGAAATATACACCACCCGGGAGGAGGGCCGGGCTTTGAGGATTTCGTTGCCGACCGCCTGGATCAGGTGGGTTTTTCCGATCCCCACGCCGCCGTACAAAAACAACGGATTGTATTTGGAGCCCGGATTTTGCGCCACCGCCTGGCAAGCGGCGTAAGCCAGCTCGTTGGCCGACCCCACGATAAAGTTTTCAAAAGTGTAGCGTTCGTTAATGCCTTGGCGGTAGTTGTGGGTAAGTGCCGACGAAGGTTTGGTTTTTTTCACGGTACCGGCGGCGCGGCGCACCACCGTTTCTTCCTCGTCGTTTTCTTTCTTTTTCGGGGTAATGGAGGAGTTTATCTTATACTCCACTTTGAGCGAGTCGACCCCGTTCTTTTTTAAGATGTCCAACACCAAAGAATTATACTTTTGCTCCAATTGCTGCTTTATAAAGACGTTCGGAACGCCAATGACCATTAATTCTTCGTTGCGGCGCAGCAGGCGAGTGTTCTTGAACCACGTGACGAAACTGGCGCGCGAAACCGATAGCTCGATCTCCCCCAAAACCGCTTGCCACAAACTGTCCTGCACCTTTTGCTCCCTCTGCTTTAAGTCGTACGCCCGGCGGCGTTCGTACCCACAATATACCAAACAATCCAAAGTTTTCCACAGAAATTTTTTGTTCAACCCGGAAAACGCGCGACATTTTCAAAAACAGGGGTAGAATTGTACACAAGCCAAAAAATCAACTGAAAAACTGTGGAAAATAGTAAAAAAACCGTGGAAAACTACCCGGAAATTCGGGCAAAAATGTGGTGAATTCCACGTACTTCACCGCCCGAAATATACGCACCGCCCGAACGCGCCCTACCCACCGAAGTTGACAACCCGGGCGTTTACCGGTAAAATTACCCTCTATGCCAAAAAGAACGTTTCAACCCAAAACCCGCCGCCGCGCGCGCCGCCACGGTTTTATGAGCCGCATGTCCTCCAAAGCGGGCAAAGCGGTGCTCAAGCGCCGCCGCAATAAAAGCCGCGCCAAGCTCTCGGCTTAAGTTTTAAAGTGTAAAGTGGCAAGTAAAAAACTGTCTTCGTGACAGGAAAACTTGTAACTTTATAAACTTTTGACTTTATACTTAGTTACATGATCTCCAAAGCACATCGATTTCACGGCTACGGCAGCCTCAAGTTCGTGTACAAACACGGCAGGGTGGTGCGCGGGCCGATGTGCGCCATCAAATACCACAAAAACCCCAAACGCACGACGTATCGGCTGGCGGTAGTGGTGAGCAAAAAAGTCAATAAATCCGCAGTGGTACGTAATCGTATACGCCGCCGGGTGTTCGAGGTCGTCCGCCATTACGAAGACCGCGTAAAACACCCGTATGACATTGCCATCATGGTGTACAGCGAAAACGTGGCCACCATGCCGCACGAGGAGCTGGACACCATGTTGCGCACCCAGCTCTCCCAAGCGGGTATTATTTAGTCGTAAAATTTACGGCTGCGCGGAGAAGTAACAGCGTGCTATCATAGGAGCTATATGTTCGATTTTTTCATAGTCCAGCCAATATTTAACTTATTGGTCTTTATTTACGCGATCTTGCCGGGGCACAACTTCGGCCTGGCGTTGATTATTTTCACGATTATCGTGCGCCTTTTGATGTGGCCGCTGGTGAAAAAGCAGTTGCACCACGCTAAAGCCATGCGCGAACTCCAGCCGGAAATCAAGCGCATCAAAAAACAAACCAAGGGGAATCGCCAACAAGAATCCATGATGCTCATGGCCTTGTACAAGGAAAAGGAAATCAGCCCGTTCGGCACCATCGGCGTGCTTATCGTGCAGCTGGTAATTTTGATCGGATTACTTTCCGGGTTAAGGCGACTCGTAGACGACCCGGACGCGCTGATTACCTTTAGTTACAGCTTTATTAACCACCTGCCATGGCTGGAGCAAATTGCCGGCAACATGGCCCGTTTCGACCAAACCTTGTTCGGGGTAATTGATCTTACCCGCAGCGCGGTCGGTGGCGGGGGCACTTACTGGCCGGCCATGGCGTTAGTGCTGGGAAGCGCCGTCACTCAGTTTTATAGCAGCAAACAGCTTATGCCGACGGACGAAAACTCCCGCTCGCTCAAACAAATCTTAAACGACGCCAAAGAAGGCAAAAAGGCCGATCAATCCGAAGTTTCCGCCGCCACCGGGCGCACCATGCGCTACTTTATTCCGTTCATGATCTTTATCGTGACCGCCGGGCTCCCGTCCGCCCTGGCGCTGTACTGGTTCACCGGCGGGCTCATCGGTTATCTACAGCAAGCCCACATCCTCAACCAGGACAAGCAAGAACTTCTAAGCACCGCGGACAAAACCAAAACGTCCGATAAAAAGGTCATCGAAGGCGAGGTCGTGGAAAAACCCAAGAAAAAGCCGAACAAAGCCAAAAAATCTTCCAAAAAAGCCAAGCGAAGGAGGAAGAAATGAGTGAGGGTGATAGCAAAGAACCACAAGAAATCAACGACTCGGTAGACGAAGCGATTCTCTACGCCAAAAAGTACCTGGAGGATCTTCTGTCGTTCTTTGGCCTCAACACCGACGTCTACGCCACCACCGAAGACAACGAGGTCATCGAGCTGCACGTGCCCAGCACGCATCTCAACGGCTTTTTGATCGGCCAACGCGGCGACACCTTGCGCGCGTTGCAGTTCACCATCAGTAACGCCCTGCGCAACCAAGGCTACGCCGTATCACGCGTGAACGTCGACATCGCGGAGTACAAAAAACAGCGCGCCGAGCGCCTGGAGAACACCGCGACCGAGTGGGTCAAAGAGGTCAAAGACATCGGTGAGCCCATGCACCTAAAACCCATGAACGCCGCCGACCGCCGCACCATCCACAAACTGGCGGACGCCGAAGGCCTCGTGACGGAGTCCGAAGGCCAAGGCCGCGACCGCCACATCGTCCTAAAACCCCGCGAAGAATAACAAATTAAAACGCTCACGCTTGGGAACTTTGAAAACGCAAGCTACTATTAATGTAGAAAAGGAGACACACATGGGAGAACAAGTAAAAACCCGCAAACCTGAACGGACAGAAACCGAAGGTGAAATCACCAATGAAGAGATCGCCGAAAAAGCCGGCGAGGCCGCGGTTAACGGGGCGTTTGAAGATAACGAGAGTGATATTGACGAGTTGCTCGACGGAATAGACGATGTACTTGAGGAGAACGCGGAGAAATTCGCCAAAGAATTCCAGCAAAAAGGCGGACAATAACTAGTAAACGTCGCCGAAAGAGCCGCTTTCATGTGATCGGTCGCCGTTTTCGGCAAAACCCGACCAATTGACATACTCCACGGCGGGATCACTAATTTTTTCGGATCGCCGCTGTGCTCGCGTTTGCGGGGGTTCGAATAGCCGGGCTTTGATAGCCTCAGATTTCAGCAAGGGTGATCCGTGGTTCTTCCACCACTTCACCGCACTGCCAACGGGTAATATTTTGTCCCAGTTTTGGGTGACCCGCAGACCCTCCAAGTTCTTCGGAGTCCACTCCTCCTCAGGGTAGTGTTTCTGGAACTTCGTGAACAATGCCACGTTATCACAAATGCCGCGCAGCCCGGCGGCATATCCTTCACGGATTTTCGCCTGTTTCATCCGATCGGTAATTTCCCGCCACTTATCTAGGGCGTATTGCTCGTCCTTTGGTAATTCCACCTCTTTCGACATCGACTCACAGGCGTCCAAAAAGCACTCCTGAATGGAGGTTGCCGTCACGTTTTTCTGCGTATCGGTGGATGCGATCCTGGAATTAAAATCCAAATCCTTAGCGAATATTTTGGCCGCGTCAGCCGGAGATACCAAGGAAGCGAATTCCTCCAAATCCGATTGCTTCACGAAACGAGGGTGCTCGAATAAGCGTAGAACCAATGAGGTCGCGCCCAACGCTACCACTCTGGCCTCGGGTGAAAGTCCGCCGTCAACGCACCGTAATTCCACACGCCGCCAGTCGCCTTGTGCGGTTTCGTCGTTACGCACCATAACCATGGGTTTATTTCCCGCGGTCGTTTGCCGATGATACGTATTCGTTACGGGGTCTCCACCGCAATCCCATACCTTTTGTTTTAAGGCGTAGCCTTTCGGTGTAAGTGCACCCTGTCCATCAAATACTTTGCTGGCCAAAAACGAAGGAAGCAGTTTTTGAAAAAACTCCGTTTCCGTCGCCTCTGCCGGGGCCAGATAATTTTCATGAAACCCTCTGGTGGTACTCTTGTCCCTTCTGTTGTGTTTCTCTTGCGCGAACGAGCCCGTTTGCCGGTACAATCCTTCGTAATCCACGCACGAGGTCATGACAAGCCTTCTCATAACTTCAACTCCCGCAAAATCAGAAACCGTTGCGTCCAAGGGGCCGAGCGACTCCGGTGTCGCGTATTCGATAAGCTTACCAAGATCAATATAAGTCCGCGAACCGTTGCTAGTGAACTCATACTTGGAGCCAAGGCCGATGTTATGAATATTTTTCGGAGACACGATATCCCACCACAACCCGCCACCACCTTGCAGTAAATACTCGCACTCCGTGCCGATGATGCGCGGCGGGGGAGTGTCGCTGCCAAAATCCGCCGGAGTTATCCTCTTTTCCATACCAAAAACTATAGCGTAAAAGCTTTGATCAAACACAAGCGTTGCACCGCGCGTAATTTGGCATTCCAGCGCGAAGTGCGTTATACTTCACTCAATGAAGTTTGTGGGAGTGGCCGGTTCGGTGATTTTGTGCACCCTGGTTTTTTGGTGTTTTCCGGACACCGCCAGCGCCGATACGGCGTTCACGCACTGGGACGGCGGCACGAGCCTGGAGACAATCGGTGACATTTCCGAAGACCGTGTCGAGCAGCTTCCGTACTGCGAATATCAAAATGTTTCCAAGGCGTTTTTGGACGAAAAGGTTTACGACAGGCCGGGATCATTCACGTTTTTTCAGCACCTAAGGGGCGAAAACCTTGGCGAACACTGCACGGTGGCCAACAGCCAGGGGCGCTTCGCGATACGTGCTACCGACGCCTGGAACGTCGCCCGGCACGAAAGCTTTTTGTATAACGGGACCGCAGCGGGCTTCGTTAGTTACAAATACGGTATGAGCGGGCCGACGGGTTGGTTCGAGCCGGCTCCGCAAGGAAGCAAAGTGCTGGAAACCCACCGAAAATACTTTCAGGACAAAACGTACGAGATCACCGTGCAGGAGAACTTTCGCGGCTGGGGCGGAATTTGGGCGGATGGCCGCCAAGTGCACTGGGGGTATCACCCCGACAGGCTGAACTTTCAGAACCAAACAAAGCTTACTCTTTCGGACGGCGATTTTAACGTATCCCGCCACCGTTTTTCACAAAACGGGCGCTTTCTTTTGACCCGTGGGAACGAAGGCATGGTGTTAATCGATATGGCCGACTACGAGCGGAAAATGATACTGAAAGTCGGTATAGAGCCTCAGGCTTTCGCCGTGAGCAACGACGGCAACTTCGTGGCCTACACCAACTCGCGCAGAGAACTGAAAATGATCGACACCTCCGGGTGCACGATCACCGAAGAACACGGCTCCTGGGAAAAGCACCGGTTGGCCTACAGGCAAAAAGAAACTCCCTACCCGGGGTGCCGCATGATCGGGGATTTTAAATCGGATCTTTCTGATGCGGAGTTGCTGGATTACAACTCACAAATCAAGCGACTCTACTTTAGCGATAGCGGAAACGAGCTGTCTTTCAGCGTAAAAAGTGACTCCTGGACACCAGAAAACCCGGTGCACGAATACAGCTGGACGGAACACAAACTCATCGCCGATGATTACGTGCCTTCCGCGGAAGGTTATCTGGCCATGGGCGACAGCTACTCCAGCGGGGAGGGCGATACCATCGGCGGCACTTGGTACGAACCGGGAACCGACGAACAGGGCGACGTTGATACGTTCGCCGGACGTAACTTGTGCCATTTGTCCCGGCGCAGCTATCCCTACCTGATTGCCATGGATATGGGGTATTTGGCGAGCAACCGTGAATCACCGCCCGGTAGCGGGCAGTTCCACTCCGTGGCCTGTAGCGGCGCGAAGATCCATAACGTGATAGGCGGTGGCGAAGAAAAACACGATGCCGGTAGCGAAGAGGATTTTGAACACACTGATAACCAATATAGGTTTAGCCGCGAACTCGACATGAAAGTTTGGCAACCAGGGGCAACAGCTCAAGTAAATTCCTTAATCAAAAAGAGCATAAACAACGCGGGTTCTAGGAGCTTTGATCCAGCAGTTGTTACTTTGGGCATCGGTGGCAACGACGCCGACTTCGGCGGTTTTTTGAATGCCTGCAGCGGCAAGGGGTTTATTCCCGGAACGTGCGAGCACGCCCGGCCTGACTCGTATAGCTCCACTCGCGTGGCCACCATGATCGCGCGGCAAAAATCGGAGCTTGCCAAAACTTACGAAAAAATTAAACGCCGGGCGCCCGACGCGCGGGTATACGTCCACGGCTATCCGGTATTTATTCGTGAATCCGGCGGCAGTTGCGCGGTAAACGTTCGGTTAGATGGCCAAGAACGCTACTTCGTTGCCCGTGCCACTAAGTACATGAACCAAGTCGTGCAAGCCGCCGCCCAAGAGGCCGGGGTATACTACGTGGACGTTACCAATATATTCCACGGCGGCAAACTTTGTGATGAAAGTCCCCGCTACGTTAACGGAGCCACGGCGGGTAATGACAAAGGGTTCATAAAAAACATACTGGGAAATGAATCCTTCCACCCAACGCCGGAAGGGTTCAAACAATACAAGACCGCCATTTTAAACCAAACCGAAAAGTTCGAGGACGAAATGCCGCCTGCGCAAAACGGCGTTCCTATCCCGCTGCCCGACGCGGGCGTTTTTGGCGGCGAGGCGCTGGAAAAGGTGCACGGCATGAACCAACCCAAGCCTGACAGCGCACGAGTACCGCGGCACCTAAAGCGCAGGCTTGGTGTCGACTCAAGCAATGACACGCAAAAAGTTAGCCAAAGCGGTTTTCAGCCTGGATCAAGCGTGGAGGTGGAGGTTCACTCAACACCGGTGTCGCTGGGTTCTTTCCCGGTCGATGAAAACGGCGTGTTGTCGGCAGAGTTCGGTTTGCCGGATCTTGCCCCGGGCTACCATGAACTACGCATAAAAGGCATGGACAGGTTCGGCCAAACAGTCCACGTGTATGATCACTTTTTCGTCCCCGCCGCCCCCAACGATTTTGACGGCGACGGCATACCGGACGATCAAGATGGCTGCATTACCATCGCTAATAGCGGCCAGGATAGCGACCAAGACGGCATTGATGACGCCTGTGATCCAATTATCTCCCAAAGCCCCACCGCGGATCCAAACAAAAACACGCCTTCCTCGGCAAATAACGCCGTTATTCGGGGCGGGAACAGCGTTGAATCCGATTATCCCCGCCAAAGCTCGCTTCCGGTGGGCGTTCCAGGGCAGTCACCGGTCGAAAGCACTGCTGCCACGACCAATGAAAACGGCAAAACACTGGGCGCACAACCTTCCGGCCAACTTGCCACTACTGGCCAGGAAATCGATAGCTCCGTGGGTGTACAATGGTGGATAATTGCCATTGGCTTAAGCGCCATCAGCACGTTTTTATTAGTAATAAAAAAGGTAACCTATGCCAAAGAAACAAGCCAAGACCAAACGAACTAAAAAAACGCACAAATTCTTTGCGTTCCTTGTAGTGTGCGTGCTCATCATCTTCGGAGTGTTCGCTTACAATAAATACAAAGACTGGGATAACGCCCAAATGATAAAAGGCCTTTCCCGCGACTTTCCCGTCTTGGTAGAGCAAATAGAACGCGAAACCGGATTGGAGCTGGAGATCGAATCCAACTGCATGACCACCCAGGAGAAGTTCAGCCGGGGAGTAAGCACGTGCGAATATCTAGTAACCAAAAATCCGGTAAACCCGCAAAAACTAGAGTTACAAAACAAAGTTTTGGAAGAACAACAAATTTTCGAAAAAGGCCAAAAATTTATGAACGAAGAAGGTTATAAATTTAAATATAGAAATAAGAATTCTTGCAGCTTTAGTTACGTAGACTATGTTTACCTATCCTGTATCACGGCGGTGCGGGATGCCAACAAAGACAACCTCCAGGAACTCCTAAGCGATAGCTAAACCACTAATCAACCACCCATTAAGTTATTAAAAATAACAGGGGCAATTTTTTATATCCGAAATTTAATTTAACTTTAATTTAAATTAAATTTCGCGGGATTCTGGAACGCGCTCCGAGTCCCCATTCAAAATGGGGGAGTACGTAAACTACTTGCTCATGCTTGCACGCCCGATCAATCGGGGCTATGCCACACCCCCAAAATACGAACTACGAACTACGAACTACCACCTTCCATCTACCATCTACCAACTACCACCTTCCATCATCTATCACCTATTGATTCTCATCTATTGCGACAAAGTCGCACCACCACCTTCTAACCCCTAATCCCGTAAGGCTTTTCGGTAGACGCCCAGGGTTTGTTCGGCCATTTTGCGCCAGGAGAACTTTTTCCGCTGCTTGCGGCCTTTTTTAATGAGTTCTTTGCGCAAACCTTCGTCTTCCAACACTTCGGTGATTTTGGCGGCCATGTCGTCGACGTCGCGCGGGTCAAAGTAGTGCGCGGCGTCGCCGTTAATTTCCGGAAGGCTCGTGGCGTTGCTGCTGGCCACCGGCAAATCATGCGCCATGGCTTCCAGCCCCGGCAGGCCGAAACCTTCGGACAAGGAAGGGAAGACGTACACGCTGGCGTGCTCGTACAGCCACTTGAGCTGCTCGTCCGGCACGAACCCGGTAAAGATGATGTTATCCCGGGCGGGGGATTTGTCGGCGAACTTTTCCAGCTGCTCGTAGTGGTATTCCTTCTTCCCCGCCAGTACCAACTTTAGTTCGGGGCGTGAATCATGTATTTTCTCGAAAGCTTTTATCAAACGCTCCAGATTTTTGTGCGGAAAAGCGGTACCCACGGCAAAAATAAACGGCTCCCGCAAACTTTCAACTTTCAACTTTTGACTTTCAACTTTAAGAGGCGGTTCACTCGCACAATGCGTAGTGGTCACGCGACCTTTTATAAACGGGTATTTTTTGGTTAACTCTTCTTTAACGTAGTCGGAAATGGTAATAATCTGCTTGGATTTGCGGTGGCTCCACCAAAACAAGAATCTATAACCAGCCATTTTTATCCAAAAAATCGGTAACGGTGTTTTGCCGGGGCGCGTGTAGCGCAGCATGGTGAGATCCATGGTGGTGGTCACGATGTTACCAAAATAAAAAATCGGCTGTTGGTTTAGGAAGTGTGCTACATCAGGGTTAAGTCGATACATTTGCCAGGCAAACCCGATTTGATGCAACGGATTCAATGAAAACTGCGGGTAGGTACACTTTATGGTACTGAAATTGACGGCTTTGGGGTGCCAATCGTCGTCAGGTTCAATCAACACAGTGTAGCGGTTTGTGGTGTCCACGTCTTGCAAGTGTTCCATCAAACGATCCACGTAACGCCCCGTGCTGGAACGCCGAATCCGCGCGTCTATAACGATATGCTTACTCATTGGCGGCCAACCGATCAAATGTTCGTATCAGCAGGGAGTGAACGTGTTGCCGTGTTGTTTGGTTGATCGCGCCAAGCTTCTTAACTATCAGTTTTGGATCCGCCGTGAATAGCTTGTTCGCCCGGACATAACTATCCCGTTGTAGGCCGGCCGTATCGGCTTGGTTCCCACTAATACGTATCGCGGTTTTGTGGTCGGGCGCTTTACTGGTAATTTGGCAAACGACCAGGTTATCGAAGTCCGAAACTCCCACCACCAGCACGGGTCTGACCTTGGACTTTCGTAGGTCGGAAAAGGGGAACCGAAGAGCCAATACGTCACCTATTGCAAATGTGCCCACGCCTCATCCTCTTCGGGGCTGTTCCAGTCGCTTAATGCCGGTTCGCTCATGACGGCCAGTTCGCGCCCTGAAATTTCATCAAAACTCAGATCAGGGGTGATGACGATACTGTTTTTACGCACTTCCAGGGTAACTCGTTCGCCCAGCTTGGACTGTTCAAGCAAAGCCTTGGGAATGCGCACGCCTTTGGAATTGCCAATTTTAATAATTTTAGCTTGCATAGTAATTACATTGTAAGTACATAAATAACAAAAGTCAAGCGGTTCAGCGCTGTCTACCCATAAAGCTGACCATGAGTTCCAATTAGTTCAAATAATATCACGCCGCGATCCTTTTCGTTCTCCCAAAGGCTTTTAAACTGCTTTTAACTTCCGGGACGCTTAATCGTCATGGTCGGATTCAAGCCAGCGCTTCATTCCCTCAATGTCGTCGGCATCAAAAATAGGGGATACTTCGCCCCGGGCAATTTCAGCTTCGGCTTTCTCGATGAGCTTCTCCAGGTGCGGAGTCATTTTTTCCTCCGGTAGCTCTACTTTGTCACCACGGGTAAAATTAAGCAGCTGCGTATGGAGGACGTAACTTAGCGGAACACCAAGAGCCCCAGCGCGCTTTTGGGCCAGAGCCTTCAGTTTCGGATCAACTCTGATATTTATAACAGCGGTTTTCATATAAAAAAGTGTACACAAAGTATACACGCTGTCAACACGTAACAATCTCCCATCCGCTAACTCCTATCCTCAATCCCCGATCTTCAATCTATCAACCATAACCTATCACCTATAAACCCTCACCTATGCGGCCTTGCCGCCCCAACCTTCTAGCTCTCGGCTTTCAGCTTATAGCTCTCAGCTAACTGCGTTACAATTAAACCCACGAATGTTTAATACCGAAAAAATCAAAAAAATCCCGTATTACGGCGCGCTGGCGTTACTGATCTACATGCCGTTCCATGTCTTTTTAAGCCAGTGGCTAAGCACCTTCACCGGCGGCTTGAACGGCTGGAAGGTAGCAAAAGATGTATTTATTATGCTGGCGGTTTGGGTAAGCTTTGCACTAGTGATATATACCAAAAAGTATAAGAACACCCCCTACCTAAGCTTTACGCTTTTAGCTTTTAGCTATCTAGCTCTTCATATGCTGCTGTATTTTGCCTTCGGCAATACCGACCAAGGCGTTGCCTCCCTGGGAACGGTGTACAATAATCGGCTGACCTGGCTGTTCATTATCGGCTTTAGTGCCGCGTTGCTCACGCCCAAACTGGTGACGCCGCGAAAACTGGGCGAAGTGCTGCTCGGTGTAAGCACCATAGTGTGTTTGCTCGGCGTGGCGCAGTTCGTACTGCCGAGTGACGTAATGACCACCTTTGGCTATGGCAAAGATCGCGGCACCAAGGCAAGCTTTGCCATAGACGACAAGCCCGATCTGCCGCGAGCGTTCAGCACCATTCGTGATCCCAACTCGCTCGGGGCGTTTTTGATCATTCCCATCACGCTTATTTGGTCCGTGTTGTTCAAGAAAGAACACGAACAAAAACGTTTGTTACTTTCCGGCTTGCTCATGTTGCACGGGTTGGTGCTGTTTTTGACGTTTTCCCGCGCGGCGTGGATTGGCGTGGCAATTAGCGTGCTGGTAGCTTCCTGGCTGCATTACAAAAGCTGGATCAAGCAACATCGGCGGAGCATCATCGCCGCTATGCTCGTGCTGGCCGTGGGGCTGTTTTCCTTCGGTTATGCGTTCCGGGATCAGTACTTCGTACAAAACGTGATTTATCATAGCGACGAAAACACGGAGGCCGATCTGGACTCCAACGCCCTCCATTATGAACTGGCAGAGGGTGGTCTGCGCGAATTCAGCGAAAATCCCGTAGGCGATGGCCCGGGCACGGCGGGAATCGTATCCATCCAAAACGACGGAAAAGGGCTGCTCACCGAAAATTATTACATTCAAATCCTGCACGAGGTGGGTGTTATCGGCCTGGCCATCTTCGTGGGATTCTTCGGCTACATAATCTACGCGCTCAAAAAATCCAAAAGCGCACTGGGGCTCACGTTGTTCGCCACCGGCATCGCCTACGCCGTAATGTGCCTGGTAATGCACCTCTTCACCAACGAAGCCGTAACCACCCAGTGGTGGCTCCTCGCCGGCACCATCCTCGCCCTCTCCGCCACCCCCTCAAAACCCAAAAGAAAAAACCACTAAATAACCACTGTACAAGGTTCAACCTTGTACAGTACCCTTTGTTTGCTAATAAAATTATAGATATGAAGCAGTGACTCTTAAGTAGTTTCACCCCCTGACTTCCTGACTTCCAAGCCGCATTAAACCGCGCCGCCAAAATTGGTAATCTGCCCTGAGCAAAAAAACCATTTTCTGAGATAAATGGTGCACTCTAAGTTACTGTACAAGGTTGAACCTTGTACAGTGGAGGGGTAGAATTAGTTTATGCCGAGCAGGAATGTGGTTAAGGAATTTGGGGCGGATTCGATGTATCACGTGTATAACCGTGGTGTCGACAAGCGCATCATATTTACCGATCAGCGTGACTACGCGGTGTTTTTGAGCTTTTTAAAGTATGCCCTCCTGTCCGATGCTGAGCATCAGAAGAAAGATGAGGTTGATACGACGCTGTTAACCGATGCTCAACGGTTCAACTTGCGCAGGGAGGGTTTGGCGGATAAGGTCGATTTGGTGAGCTTTTGCTTGATGCCCAACCACTTCCACTTACTTTTATATCAGTACGAGCCGGACGCGATAACAAAACTGATGCGTTCGATAGCCACTGGCTATGCGATTTACTTCAACAAACGGCACGAAAGAACCGGCAGCTTGTTTCAAGGGGTCTATAAAGCAAGCCGGATTAATAGCGATGCCTACTGGTGGCATGTCAGCAGGTATATACACCTGAACCCGCCTGATATTGGCGAAGATTATAAAACGTATCCATATTCAAGCTATAGGTTTTACGTAAAGCAAGCGGAGGCCGATTGGGTGAAACCCAAGTTAATAATGGATGGCTTTAAAGGAAAAAAAGATTACGAAAAGTTCGTGAGCGAGTACCTAACGAAGAGGAACGAGCTGCTAGAAATTAAAGACGTGCTGGCAAACAGCAAAGAGCTTACTGTACAAGGTTGAACCTTGTACAGTGGGTTTTGGGTGGTGGCTTTTGGTGGGGTTGGTAATTGGGGTTAGAGCTGGGGGATTTTTGGTGGGCGGCCGTGGTAGAGCCAGGCGTCTACTTGGGAGTTCGTGAGTTTTCGGGTGGATTGTATTTTTTGGCGTTCGCGTAAGGTTTTGGGGGATAAACTTTACTCTTGGGTAGTTACTGTACAAGGTTGAACCTTGTACAGTGGGGTTTTCGGGTGGATTGTATGTATCGACCCCCGCTAATCCGTAATAGTCACAACAAACAAGAAAATCGAAGCTGATATACTAGTCCCTAGAGAGGAGGAAACTTAGCGTATGGGAAAAAATATAGAAAACCCCGGACCACTAAATGCATTCGTCGAAGGTGGGGGCACTCAGCAAGAGTGGGACGAGCAGCTTGATGCATTTCATCGCCAACAAGAAGGTCTTGGTTTCTCGGATGCAGAATTACTAGCACATGCGGGTGTCACAACGGAAGCGATTACAGCAGATGAATAAATCCGCACTCATTACCGGGATTACCGGGCAAGATGGGCGCCACCTTGCCGAACTACTTCACGAAAAAGGCTACGAGGTTTATGGCGTTTTGCGCGGCCAATATAATCCAAAGAAACGGATGGTGCAGGACACCATGCCTTACGTAAAACCCATAGAAGCAGACCTGTCGGACTTATCATCCTTGATACGCGCTATGGATACGGCCGACCCCGACGAAGTTTATAATCTCGCGGCGATTAGTCACGTCGGGTACTCCTTCAAAAACCCAATTCTTACTGCCGATATGACCGCAAAGGGTGTGCTTAATATGCTGGAAGCTATTCGCTTAAGTGGCAGAGCGGACTCAGTGCGTTTCTACCAAGCTTCTACTTCGGAAATGTTCGGAGGACTGGATTATAACCGGCCAAAAACGGGCTATACGGAAAAAGCAACCTTCCACCCGCGCAGTCCTTATGGGGTAGCGAAGTTGTATGGTCACTGGATCACCGTAAACTACCGCGAAAGCTACAACATGTTCGCTAGCTGCGGAATCCTCTTCAATCATGAAGGCGAATATCGAGGTCCGGAGTTCGTCACTCGAAAAATTAGTAATGCGGTCGCACGGATTAAACTCGGCAAGCAAGACCATATTGAGCTTGGAAACATGGATTCCAAGCGCGACTGGGGATACGCCGGAGATTACGTCGAAGGCATGTGGCGAATATTGCAACAAGACAACCCTGGCGACTATGTACTGGCGACGGGCGAAACGCACTCTGTTCGCGAGTTCGTAGAGCTTGCCTTTAAGGAAATTGGCATTAATATTGCGTGGCAAGGATCGGGCGAAAACGAGCAAGGAATCGACAAAGCAACCAATGAAGTTTTGGTAAAAGTAAACCCGGACTTTTACCGCCCTGCAGAGGTAGACTTGCTACTTGGTGACCCATCTCACGCCGAAAAAACTCTCGGTTGGAAGCGTAAAGTAGACTTCCCGGGACTCGTGAAGCGTATGGTCGAATATGACCTCGGCTTCGAGTCCGGCAACTAGACCGAATTTTTCCAGACCTTATAAAATGACCAACCCGCAAGTGCGGAGTAATTTCTTAGCTGATTAGTTCGTATAAGTTCGTCTATTTCGCTTTCAGATAGCCAGAAGTCTTCAAAAGCTTCTTCCGTGTCGTTATCGTGGCTTGCTTTTGATAATTCAGTAGCCAAGAAAACATGAAGTTTATTCCCGGCACGTCGATTATTGATGTATGTCCAGCCAAGTTTGGTTAAAGTGCCCGTGGCCGAGGCTTCTTCGCCCAACTCCCTTAAGGCGCCCGCCTCAACGGTTTCATTATTTTCCAACCCGCCACCGGGGAACTGATACAGTATTTCGTCCGGGGGATAACTGTACTCCTTTTGCAGCAAAATCTTTCCTTCGCGTGAACGTGGAATAATCATCACGGCATCGTTTTTCTTGCCGAAGTGAATATAACGAGTTTGATGACCATCAGGGAGCTCGACATCGTCAATAAAAACGTTATGTCGCGGGTGGCTAAAAACTTGTTCTGAATTGAGCTTTTTCCACTTTTTAAGCATTAAGCTTTTTCCAGGCAGCGTAGTCGTCGATCATCTTTTCAACGGGTATCATGGGCTCCCAGCCTATGTCTTCCGTGATTCTTGTGCGTGATCCGTAGATTTCCATAATGTCGTTTTTACGTATTCGCGACTCATCAATCTCGGTTTTTACGCCCGGTGCGTTAAAAGCTTTTTTAAGGAGTTCCAGGATTTCCGTGCCCGCGACGCTTTTCCCGGAACATACGTTGTATACGCCGTGCTTTAGGTTGCTCTTATCGCGTGTAGCTAAGTCAACATATGCGCGAGCAACATCACGAACATCGGTATAATCACGCTTGGTTGTTAGGTTACCGACCTTTAATGGCGTGTTGTTTTCGGCTGCTTCTTTGATTTGCTCGCCAAGGTCAGGGATTAAAAAGCCGGGTAACTGGCCGGGTCCGCTGTGGTTAAAAGGCCGGGCAATAATAATATCAAGGCCTTGTTTTTTTAATGGTTGGAGCGCGACCTCTAACTTTTTCTTGCTAACGACATATTCATTGGTTTGAGCATCATCGACCAATGCTGAAGTTTCGGTAATTGGCAAGTCTTGGTGCGGGTCATAAACCGCACCTGTGCTTATCGCAAGAATACGCGGCGACACCCCTTGTCGCAGACACCCTTTGTACAAGGTGGTATGTACGCCGACATTCACTTTTTCGTAAAGTTCGCCTTTTCCTTTTGAGTCCCCGACTTTCGCGAAACCGGCAAGATTGATAATGGCATCAAGGTTGTTCAGTTCGATATTCCGTACTTCCTGGTCACTGGTGAGGTCAAGTCCATAGTATGTTCGTACGATTGGTTTGAGCTCATCACTTACTTTGGGTTGGTTTCCGACCCCAATAACCGTGTGTTCGTTTTCGTATAGTTGCCGCGCGACATGGTGTCCGACGAAACCATTCACCCCGGCTACAAGAACTTTGCTCATGCCCACAGCTTATCGTAACTACCAAAAATCAGGAAGCCGCAACCTTGTGACGCCCCTTTAAAAAGAGTAAAATAGTGCGAACGTGGATAGACTAAAAAAACGATATCGTTACTCCATAATTTTGTTGAAGCAGTTAGTAAAAACTGACTTCAAACTACGCTATCAAGGCTCGGCACTCGGGTATGTATGGACGCTTCTTCGCCCCCTGGCACTTTTCGTTATTTTATACATTGTTTTTGGGCAGTTTATTCGTTTTGGGGACGAAATACCTAATTACGAAGTATATCTGTTGGTCGGTATTGTACTTTGGAATTACTTCGCTGAAGTAACAAACAATAGCGTAAAAGCCATTGTAGACAAAGGTGAGCTGCTTAGGAAAATCAATTTCCCCAAATACGTTATCGTGCTTGCCGGATCAGTCTCCGCGTTAATTAACTTGGCCATCAACGTCGTAGTTATCGCCGTGTTCATGATCATTACTGACATTCCGTTTACTGCGAACTTGCTTTTCGTCCCGATATTTATCGCACAACTTTTCGTTCTCGCGCTAGGGATGTCGTTTTTGTTAAGCGCCGTCTATGTGCGACTTCGGGATATTAATTATGTGTGGGAGGTCATTATGCAAGGAGCGTTTTACGCGACACCTATATTGTATCCGCTTTCGCTTATTCCGTTGTCCGCGGCAAAGGTGTTGATGCTCAGTCCCGTGGCACAAATAATCCAGGACGTACGATACTTGGCGATCACGCCAAACTCGGACACGATTAGCTCACTGTATATGACACATGCAATCCGCTTAGTGCCCGTCGGGATAACGGTCGGGATAACCATACTCGCGGTATATTATTTTAGAAAGCGCTCGCGATTTTTCGCGGAGGAAGTGTAATGAACAGCGACACGGTAATTCACGCCAAAAACGTATCCAAGGATTTTGAAATTGAACATAGTTCAACGAATACACTCAAAGGACACTTTACCCAGCTTTTTCAAAAGAAGAGCAAAAGAACCGAGATACAGCATGCTTTGAAAGATATTTCGCTGGATATTAAAAAGGGTGAATTTTTCGGCATTGTTGGCCGTAACGGGAGCGGGAAAAGCACGCTTTTAAAGATGCTCGCCGGTATTTACCAGCCAACAAAAGGCGATATTAAAATTAATGGTCGGCTCGTGCCGTTCATCGAGCTTGGCGTTGGTTTTAATCCGGAACTTACGGGCCGGGAAAACGTTTATCTCAACGGCGCCTTACTGAACTTTAGCGAACAAGAGGTAGATGACTTTTATGACGAGGTCGTAGAGTTCGCGGAGCTTGAACGTTTTATGGATAAAAAACTTAAGAACTACTCGTCGGGGATGCAAGTGCGTTTGGCATTTTCTATGGCCGTTCGCGCCCAAGCTGATATTTTACTAGTTGATGAGGTTTTAGCGGTTGGCGATGCGGACTTCCAGCGCAAGTGTTTCGAGTATTTCAAACTACTCAAAAAGAACAAAAAAACTGTCGTGTTTGTCAGCCATGACATGGACGCGGTTCGCGAATACTGTGATCGCGCAGTACTTATCGATAAAAGTAAGATTGTACTTGAAGGAAAACCGGAAAAGATTTCACAGGCATACACAAAACTATTTAACAAGACAACTACGTCCTTTTCCGCACAAAATGAAGACGAGAACAGGTGGGGCGATCAAACGCTTGTTACAAAATCCTTGGCAGTAGAAGTTAGCGAAAAGAACATCAAAATACGTCAAAAAATTAAAGCAAATAAAGACATGGATAGCTTTATTGTCGGTATGAGAATACGCAACACCGCAGACCAGCACATTACTGGTACCAACACCAAACTCGAAAATCTTGACATGGGCTCAATAAAGAAATCCGAAACAAGAGAAATAGAATGGGAAGTGCCGAACTTTCTCAGTGACGGCGAATATTTGCTCGACCCGGCGATTACTCATGACGATGGTATCACGGTCAGTGATTGGTGGGATGGCGCGGAAAAGTTTATAGTATCAAAAGGCAGAAAGTTGCCTTACCCAACTGACCCGGGTATAAAAGTGAAGGTAAAAAGCTAGTGGATACATTGATATATTATGCGCAAAACAAAGAAGATGTTATTCTCTCTGCTTTTTTCCCTGATATGAAGAAGGGATTTTATGTTGACGTTGGTGCACACCATCCAACAGACGACTCTGTTACAAAATTTTTCTACGAAAAAGGGTGGCGCGGGGTCAATATAGAGCCACAACAACATCTTTTCAAGCTACTTAAGAGAAGCCGAAAAGGAGACACGAACTTACGAATCGGCATTTCAAACGAACCGGGAGAACTTAGTTTACGCAGCTATGAAAGTGATGGGCTCTCGACATTCTCTAAAGAAGTAAAAAAAGAATACAGTAAAAAACCAAGGGAAAATACCCAGAAATATAGGGATCAAAAAGTACAAGTCGATACCCTCAAGAATGTCTTTTCCAAACACAACGTGTCATCAGTTCAATTTATGAAGGTTGATGTGGAAGGGTTTGAATACGAGGTATTAGAAGGAAATGATTGGTCGAAATACAGGCCTGAAGTATTGTGTATTGAAGCAAGCCATATCGTTAAAGACTGGCGACCGCTATTTAAAAAACATCAGTACGAGTTTGTCTTTTTTGATGGGTTGAATGAGTACTATGTCGCAAAAGAAGCCAACCACAGAAAACAACTTTTTAACAAAACTTATCCCGAAATACTTGTATCAAAACCACAACTATCTTATGGCTGGTCTAAGCATATAACAAAAGTACACAAACAATTAGAAAGGGTTCAAAGTGCCCTAGATAAACGGATTGAACAAAATGCACATTTGCAAGAACAGTTAGCGAAGACACAAGAAGAAGTCAATCAATTCCGGAGCACGAAGTTTCTTGCAAAAGAACTTGTAAGAAGAATTAAACGAAAACTTTTCCGTTAGTTTAGTAACTTCTTAACAATACACCTGCTTGTTTCGTTCCAGCTGAATTTACTAGCTTGTTTTTTGCCCGAGTTTTATACTTTCCACGTAGTTTGCTGTCAGTTAATAGTTTTTGTGTTCTGCTCCAAGATCGTGTCGCTGTTATGGGCGTAGAGTGCGGCACTCCCGGCAACTTCCTCAATCGAGGTATTTTTTGAACGTAATAACCGGTGTACCGCGCAACATGGCTTCAATTTACTGGCAGCCCAGCAAGCAAGCCCTCGAAGACACTTGCAGGTAAACAAAGGCAAGCGCATTCTCATATAGCCACTCGCGCTGCTTGTCGGTAACGAATCCAAGA
>JAXHNE010000004.1:0-91656 GCA_034520885.1 Candidatus Saccharimonadota bacterium | reverse complement strand
GTCCACGCGAAGTTATTATAGCAGAACGTCTCAAGCACCCGGCAGAGTACGGTTTACATTTTGGAAAACGGCTTCTATAAGCTGAAGGTTATATATGACCACGACGGTAACGGACAGTTTACGCCAGGCGATTTTATAGAGGAGAGGCAACCGAAGAGGTATCATTCTTTGATGAAGAGATAGAGGTTAAGAGTAACTGGGATGTGGTTCAGGACTCGGGATATAAGTGTGAAGAATAAGAAAGCTGATATTCTCAGAATAAAAAAGGAGGCACGGCGATAGCAGTTGAAGGACAGCAAGCCATTGATAACGATTTTTCTTATCGTTTGTTGCTGCCAGTCATTAAGAATTGCCTATTTTTACTGATGGTTAACCGCAATAATTGCCGGCAAGTATGACAAGAGAAGCAGTGACAGCAGGTATTGATATCGGAGGAACCACCACCACCTTCGGATTGGCCGATGAGAGAGGCAATATTATTGCCATTGAAAGGTCGCCACGGGCATAATCTCGACACGCCGGCTCTTTTTGTCTCGTCGCTGTATGAGAAGCTGACAGAACAGCTTAATGCCTCGCTCCTGATACCCGGCTTAAGGTATAGGCATGGTGCCCGCAATGCCAGTAGTGGCGGAAGCGATGTCGGGCCTGCTGTTAATCTCCCATGGAAAGGAATCATACCACTTACGAATTATTCGGTCGTCATACCAGCCTACCCGTTGTTGTTACCAATGATGCCAATGCTGCGGCTGTCGGGGAGATGGTATATGGAGGAGCTAAAGGCATGAAGGATTTTGTGGTTATAACCCTCGGCACAGGACTAGGCAGCGGTTTTATGGTTAACGGGAAGCTGATGTACGGATACACCGGTTTTGCAGGTGAGTATGGACATACCTCCGCCTTTACTGAAAAAAGGTGACAGAGAGTGCGGATGTGGAAATAGAGGATGCCTGGAGACATATGCTTCTGTATCTGGTTTGGTGCGTACCGTCGGAATGTTGCTGGCAGAGAGCGATGGTTATAGTGCTATGAGAGAGATAGCGCCCTCTGAGCTGACAGGTGAAATAGTTTATGATATGGCCAGACAGGGCGATAGCATAGCCCTGAAGGCTTTTGGTATACCGGTACGGTGCTCGGTAAGAGCCTTGCAATCTGGTGACAATAACCAGTCCTGAAGCAATTTTCTCTTCGGCGGACTGGCCAATGCCGGCAGCCTTTTGTTCGAGCCGGCAGGTAAGGCCATTAACGACAACCTCCTTGAGGCTTTTAAAGGTAGTGCTAAACTGTTGCCCTCACAGCTGGAAGAGTTCAAATGCTGCGTTAGTAGGTGCTACAGCGCTGATATGGTATAGTGATATTACTACGTACTGAACAGATAGACCTGATAACTAAACAGCCAATTTGCATGTCAAACTTCCCCGATGTACTCAATAAAATTCTTGGTGTAGCCTTTTTCTGCTGGTGCTCAATTTCTCAATAGCCTACGCCTACCTTTAAACCACACAGAATACACGTTAAAAGACCGGTGTCAACACTGTCGCTTAAGGTTTCGTTGCCTTCTTTACCTGCTTGTAATGCTGGTAATAGTCTTTATGTCCAGCTTTACAGAGGAATTAGTGAAGTGTTTATGGAGATTGAGTTTTTTGCTTTTCTCATTGTGTTGTTGTACCTACTATAGGTGTTTTCGCCAGGAAGATGGGTTATTTAGGTAAGAGAAAGGGAAAACTATAACTACTTCTTCCTGCTCGTTAACACACTCTCTGTAATAGCTCTTATATTAATGTACATCTATTAGGCTCCTCCGGTAATGATTACAAGAGATAGTTTAACGCCATGAAATATTCACCTCTCTTTGCTATGTGCGCAACAGATATGTAGTATTGTTATATGGCGTACTTACAGTATGTAGGAGGACGAGGTTTCATAATACAATTGGAGGCTTGCGGAACACAGCAGATACTTAACTTTATGCCAACCAAACAGTAAAGACTATGATTAAAGAGAGATTGATAGGCTACATTGAGCAGAGCATTATAAACTGGGATATGAGGCTTTGTCTAACTACAAAGAAGAGGGTTACACCTACAAGGAGATAGCAGAAAAGATACTGAAGTTTCACATAGCCTTTGGTCGTAGCGGTATTAAAGAAGGCGACAAGATAGCCCTGGTAGGTAAAAACTCAGCCAACTGGTGCGTTACATATCTGGCTGTAGTCAGCTATGGTGCCGTTATCGTTCCTGTATTACCCGATTTTAGACCGACGATTTGATTAACATAATTAATCATTCCGATTGATTGCTTTTTGTTGATGATAAGATATGGGAGTCTTTCGATTTTGATAGTATAAAAGGAGATACTGGGAGTCTTTTACTCTCGACAACTTCTCTATGATAACTTATAGAAATGACAATGTAAAAAGGCCTATGAGAGTATGGAGGCTGCCTTTGCCTCACGTTATGGCGAGCTTCAGAGAGAGCACATTAGGTTTTCAGGTATCTCCAACGATGCTGTGGCTGTTATCAGTTACACATCCGGAACCACAGGTTTCTCCAAGGGTGTTATGATACCCCATAACAGTCTGGCTGCCAATGTGCGCTATGCACAGAAGCATATGCCACTTGAATCAGGCGATCCGCTTGTCTCTTTTCTGCCACTGGCTCATACCTATGGCTGTGCCTTTGAGTTTCTCTTTCCTTTCACCACCTACGGATGTACGATATTACCATCTTCACCAAGACACCTTCACCACAAGTTATACTCGCTGCTTTCGGGGAGATTAAACCCAGGCTTATTCTATCAGTGCCCCTGGTCATAGAGAAAATAAAAAGAAGTTGCTGGTGGGGATGCTGTCCGCCGCGGTCAAAGCGTTCACCGTTAACAGCCCCAGTGACGGCGGGCAATCAATCAACACGAAATCGTGCGAACTACCGCTCAAAGCCCGTTTAAGCAAAAACTCACGGTGTTGTTCGTTTACCATGTCTACCTCCGCGGAGGCCAAGTTGGCATTACTGGGCACCGAAAATACGCCCTCGGTGGCAGTGGTTACAATGGCTTGGTCAAGGTCGGCGTGGCGAAACAACACGTCGTAAAGCGCCGTATTCAGCTTGCTTTTGTCCACGCCCAAGCCGCTGGTGGCGTTCCCTTGCGGGTCGGCGTCGACCACCAACACGGACTTCCCTTGCTTGGCCAGATAAGCCGCCAAGTTAATTACCGTGGTGGTTTTGCCAACGCCGCCCTTTTGATTGATAACCGCAATGCGGTGATTCATGTACTACCCCTGTCTTGTCTTATATATAGACTACCACTATACAAGTAGCGAGTAAATGTTGTTAGCGTACTTGCGCGGATCTCTTGCTATGGCACTTAAGCTAGTTTGTCCGCTGCCATTGCCACTGAAATTTCCTACAAATACTATCCTTCCCACAGATTGGCTGGCCATGTCATTGCCTAGTATGTTAGTAATTGATAGTGTTGTACCGCTACTATCATCAAGTCTTCCTCGGTTCATTTCCGAAAAAAGCATGTCGTAAAATATTATAGTTTTTCTATCTTCATATTATTTTCACACCCATTTAGGCGTAGGCTGAAACTAGCATTATAAGGCTATGTACCCTTTAGAGCCTGCTGGATTACGTTTACCTTAACTGGCCGTATAGTAACTATTACATCTGTAATTATTTAGTTGTTGGCTATTCCTTCTGAACCTATGACAAAATAATCTAGTTTGTATTCCGCCCCGTCTTGAGCGGCATTTGTGATTATGAGCTTAAAGCCCTGGTTGGTTTTGACTACATATACCGGCAACTCAACCGCCTCTTCATTGACGGGAGTGATGACCACTCTTGGTGTTACGCTATAGGCTTTGTTGAAGTCCAACTCCAGCACTTCCCCTTTTATTAAAGTTTCACTGCTTGTTTTTTGAACTTTTATGGTTAGCGTACCGGCCGTGTCCGTACCATCTACATTTACAATAGCGTCCTGCCCTGCCGCCGCGAGAGCCTCGACTTCAGGTTTTTGGCCTTTACTGTGCAGTAGTCCACCAATGGTCAAATTACCTGATACTTCCACCTGTCCGACCGTTAGCTTACCTTGGACAGTGGTATTACCAGTAACTGTAAGCTTGGCTAAGGAGGCACTACCGGACACGTTAAGACTATTGAAGCTGCCGCTGGTTAGCTGTGATTGAATGCTGGATATTTGGCTGTTGGTTGAGCTTATCTGACTATTTATGTTAGATATCTGCGCGGCTTGAATATTATTTAGGCTGCTGGCATCAGATACAGCCTGTTTGTTCTCGGCTACGCCTACGCTTAGTTCCTGGATACCTTTCACTAACTCCCAGGTAGATGGCATGTCAACGGTTAGATATCCGTCATCACCCAGGTGAACACGATCTGGCAATAGCTGCTGTACTTCTTGGGCTATTACACCAGTCAACTGGTCGCCGCTGGCATTGACGGTGTAGTCTCGAACCCTGTATTGGTTCAACAAATCAAGAGCATTCAACGAACTATCGGCGATATTAGACTTCAACCGTTCATCAGAGCTACAGGTGACAGTAACAGAACCTGACTCGGGATTGTAATTACAGGTACCGTCAGAATCCTGGAGGCGGAAGATGTCGTTGTCAATAGAAGTGTCGGAAACATGAAGGAGAACACCCGGTCCGGTAGTTCCAACACCTACCCTGTCGTTTGCTGCATCCACAAAGAACGTACCGCTATCGGCCGTTATGTTGCCGGTAGAGGCTACCTGCAGCCGGGTTACCAAGGCATTTAAGGATGATCCGGTTGAACCGGCCGGAGCAGTCCTGAGCGTAATTGAGCCGCCATTACCCGTACCCGTACCCTGGCCGCCGTCTATGAAAGTACCTGCTCCAGCGTTATCTGTGCCATTTGCGGCGCCGCCCTGCACTGTAACAGAACCAGGAAATCCTCCGGAACCTCCGCTTAAAGTAGTGGCACCACCGGCAAGTCCGAACCCGCCCGTAATAGTAACTGCACCTCCTGTGGAAAACCCTCCTGCAGCGCCGCCAGTAATGTTTATGGCGCCGCCGGTAGCGCTGTTTCCATCGGCCCCCAGTATATTAAGCGCGGCACCGGCAGTTGAGGATGTGGTGCTGTTAGCCACCTTGATAGTACGATCACTTTCTTTCGAAAGGTAAATATCACCTGAAACCTCTAGTTTCGCCCCGGGTGTTGTTGTGCCGATGCCGACGTTCCCGCCCTGGAAGATAGCTGAATAATTATTAGTAGCACCTGTTTGCGCATCTACGTACAAGCCATAACTATTGGTAGGCGTGCCACCTGCGCCATCAACACTTGACGTCGCGGCAATTCGTAAACCGTAGGTGTTGGTAAGTGTTTGGTTAGTGCCAGATACCGGAGCTCCAGCAAGATAAAAACCATAGGCATTGGTAGTAGTAACACTGGCGTTCGTTGCTTCTAGCGTTGACTGCCCAACAGAATTTATCACCGCATCTGTGGCAGTACCACTGCCAGCGGTAGAGTCATCTATGAAGGTACCGCCTTGCAAGCGGGCTTGTATGCCATTCAACCCCCAAGCGTTCGCCGTAACGCTAGAGTTACTAATGGTCAGTCGGGCATCACTAGTAGTGCCACCTATGCCAGTACGGCCGTCTCCACGTACCACGAAATTTGGCCCAGCACCGCCGTTGGTAACCGTTATGGCCGGTCTGCTTGATCCATCAACGTCCAGGTCGATTAACCCGTCTGAGCCAACCGGATTTTGCACAATCAGTGTGCCATTTGCCTGCGTAGACGTAACCACTCCACCATCGGCTATCTGGAAGATGCTGGTACCGCCATCCTGGAACTGCGCAATATCACCCGTACCGGCGTTATTATTAGCAATGAAAGTCGGTATTGAGCCGCCACCATTGACCTGCAAAGTAGCGCCAGGAGAAGCATTGCCGATACCGACGCGATTGTCGGCAGCGCTCACGAACAAAGTGTCGCTGTCTACTGCTAGGTCACCATCAGCCTCAACCTTCAAGACATCCCCATTAGTGGTGTTGTCTGTAGATAGGTACAGGTAGTCTTCAGTGTCTGGTTGGAATATTTCTAGGCCGGCTTCGGGGTTATAGTTGGCTTTCGTGCCGTTGATACCCATGGTGCCATTGTCATTAAAGGTGAAGTAGCCATCACCAGCACCGCCTGAAACTCCGATTCGTAGATCGTCATCAAGGTTTGATTCTTCTGCCGCTTCGAACGTAAAATAACTGTCAATTGAGCCTCCGTTAACACTATTTATCCTTAACTGCGGAACTGTTTCCTTTTGTCCTTCTACAGTGAGCCGAGCGTTAGTAGCATCATTGGTGCCGATGGAGGTATTACCAGCGAAGTAGTTTGTTGCTGACGCACCAGCCTGGTAAATGCCATAGCCAGCGTTGTTTTGCAGGTTTATGGCCCGAAAGTCGGTAGCAGCAGTTAGGGTTGGTCGTATCAGTACTCCGTTGGTGATACCGTTTGCGCCACCAGTTTGATTAACACTTCCGTTGATATCTATAAAGCTAATGTTACTTGAGCTTGATTCTGGCACGATTGCACTTTCGATGCTAAGAGCCCCCTGGTAAGTTGAAGTGGTACTATTCCGCGCAAGGGCAGATGAAATTACTACGGCGTCGTTCGGTCCAGTAATAGCCCCCGAAGAAGTAAAGATAGCAGCTGGCTGAGAACTAGTCCCAGTCACCCCTAGCTTGGCTGTTGTGCTAGTGGTGCCGATAGCAGTGTTGCCTTGGAGGTAATTACCATCACTTGAACTGTTGTATATAGAGTAAGCGCCTGATGGGATGGTGTTCTGCCCAAGTACCAAGTTGGCTTGGTTGGTGCCGGTTGCTTCACCGATGGTTAGACCAGAGTTATTCGTGCCCGAGGTCATTGCGGCTATCCTAATACCCGTATTGTCTGTAATGGTCGAGCCCGAACCAAGAGAAGCATCTTGCAGTAGTATACCGGTAGCGGTATTCAATGTGTTGGCATCGGCCGTGGTAGAAACTCGTGCTTGGTAACCAACACCGAGGTTTGCATTGCCTCCGCTCAAATCAACAGTGATATAGCCCTGATTAGCATAACAACCGTAAAGACATCCAACAGCAGGCGCAGAATGATCCACCTTAAACCCAACAACATCACCTACACTCGACCCGATCTGGTTACCAACCCCCAGGTTATTGCTGAATAAACCAGTGCCACTACTGTTAAGTGTCAATACATCTTGTGCATTGGAGCGGAAGGCTAACGAATCCGCAGAATGATCGTAACGGATGCGACCGATGTTTTCTGAATCCGTATCACCAAATAGTAACTGCGAGTACGCCGCGTTACCAGAAATAATGCTCATTCCTGCGTTACTACCTGTCGTTCCGTCGTTTTGTACTATCAGCCCGGAGCTACTACTGTTCGTAGTCGGCGTTCCGCTTCCCAGTACGTGGAGTTTTGCCGTTTGGCCAGTTGTGCCGATACCGACACTGTCGCCACTGCCATCTACGAACAAGGTGTTCGTATCAACGGCGAGATCAGTGCCAACTGTTGCAGCCCCAGTAACATCAAGCGCGCCAGTAATGTTGGTATTGTCTTGAAGTTCAATGGTGCCAGTAGAGTTAAGGATAATCTGGTCAGCGCTACTCAGTGTGATGTCGTTACCTGCTCCGTTGCTGGTAATTGTAGTGGCTGAACCCTGAAGTGTTGCAGTCTGCCCGGTTGCACCAACAGTCAACACCCCCCCGGGAGTGATGTTAAGTGCACCAGTGCTGGTAATGTCTCCGCCATTTACGGCGAGATCGCTAGTAAGGGTAACGTTACCGGTGGTTGCATCTAGCGTCAGCCTGGTTGTGCCGCCGGTTTCTAGCCGCAAGTCAAAGCTGTCGTTGGTGCCAAGAATGGCGGCTTGCCCGAAACTGTTGCCGTTTTGAATGAAGGCAGTGTCGCTAAGGGTGTTGTCGAGGATGACTGTGCCGCTGGCGTTCGGCAACAAAATGTCTCGGTCTGCTGTTAATGTGTCAAAACTGAGGTTCCCGGTAAATCCGGAGTCTTGAACTTCCAGCTCTCGGGCAGTGTTGGCTTGGAAGGCGTACGGCACGCTGGTGAGCTTGATGCGGGGAGACATTTCGCCGTCCCAGCTGGCACTGCCACCGTTATCACCAACGTTCATCGTCAAGTACAGGTCTTGGTCCCAGTTGATATCCGGAAGAGCGGTTACGTCGCCAAGGTTAACGCTGAAGTAACCGTTCTTGACGCTTACCAAGTTACCGGTGGTGCGGGTTTCCACCCACAAACAGTCGTCGGTAGCACCACCAACGCATGTCCCTTGTGCGGACTGGCCACTGGCCTCGGAATTGTAGATTTTGAACTCGATATGATAGTTGCCATCGGTAACGATGTCTCCACTGTTGTTGTACAGCCGGGCCTGGAAGTTGAGGGTGGAGCTGGGAGCAGCTTCTACGCGCGTAGGGGTGTATACGCGCGTATAAGAAAACACCGTGAGAGCCAGCAAGAAAAAACACACCAACAGATGCAGTGCCCGTTTTTGAAAACGGACAGAGCCGAACCTGGTGGTGTGTTTGGATTTTAACATTTGGTTTTTGGTGTGTGCTTTTTTGGTCACACGAACAAGACTTTCGCCAGAGTAGCTACTTCTCGCGATTGGCTTGTGCGCCTTCCCTTTCGCACGTGTTGGTTTCGGTCGGTTTTGTTTTGATTTATTTTTGTTTGGCTTTTGCCAGTGTTTGTTTGACTGAAACCTATCAAGTAGTGTGAACCACAAGGGGTGACACCTCAATAAGCAAAAAACCAAAAGTTGTACTCGTTTTTTAAAGCATATTAAAAAATGATATTTCTATATTACGAATTGTAAGTGTTGTATTTACTTTAACGAAATAAATATTGTCCCAGTTTAACATCTCCACTACTATTTTCTAGGTGTTTTAATATACTTTAAATTGTAGTAAGAAATTCAACGATATAAATTTGAGTTAATCTATTGTATAGAAGTTATCCACAGGCAATTTTGTAGAGTAAACTTTTGCTACCATGAATACGTAATACACTTATTCTATTATCTGATAGTCATATATGTATTCTGTACTGTCCGACGGTACTGTATTGGTCTCTAGTGTAAACTCAGTGGTGCTTGATCCTCTGTAGTAATCCAACACTGTAGCATTAGCATTTCCCGGCGTAAGAGTTACCCTTGGGGCTGCTCCATAAGCATCAGAGAAAGTAATCGTAGCAAGCGCTCCAGTACTGGCACAACCCGTACCGGTAGTTACCGTTATAGTTCCGGCGGTGTCGTTACCAGACAAGTCTACCGTTGGCGTAGTACAGGCCGCGACCTCAGCGGCTATAGTTGTATTGCCAGATGTATTACCGCTAACTATATGGCCGTTTACCGTAAGAATGCCGTTCACGGTGGCACTTACCACTGTGATGGTCATATTGCTGGTATCAGCGTTTAACAAGTCTACTCCGGTACTGTTTTGGATCCTAAATGCACTGACGGTATCTGTTTGGTTGCGGAAGGTAGTCGCGCCGCCATCCGCGATGGTTAACACATCGCGTGCGGTTGATGTACTATCAGTAACTTTTAGTAGATCATCACCACTAGCGTTACTAGCTACGTGAAGGAGAGCACCCGGTCCGGTAGTTCCAACACCTACCCTGTCGTTTGCTGCATCCACAAAGAACGTACCGCTATCGGCCGTTATGTTGCCGGTAGAGGCTACCTGCAGCCGGGTTACCAAGGCATTTAAGGATGATCCGGTTGAACCGGCCGGAGCAGTCCTGAACGAAATTGAACCGCCGCTACCAGTACCCGTACCCTGGCCACCGTCTATGAAAGTATTTCCTCCAAAGCGATCTGTGCCTGATCCGGCGCCGCCCTGCACTGTAACAGAACCCGGTACAAATGATCCTGAACCTCCGCTTAAAGTAGCAGCACCACCGCCCAAACCGAGGCCGCCCGTAATAGTAACTGCACCTCCATCGTTAAACCCTGTTCCTCTACCGCCGGTAATGTTTATAGCGCCGCCGCTAGCGTCGTTTCCATCGGCTCCCAGTATATTAAGCGCGGCACCGGCAGTTGAGGATGTGGTGCTGTTAGCCACCTTGATAGTGCGATCACTTTCTTTCGAAAGGTAAATATCACCTGAAACCTCTAGTTTCGCCCCCGGTGTTGTCGTGCCGATGCCGACGTTCTGCGAGGTATCGATGGTCAGCGCGGTAGTGCCATCGGTCTCAAAGCTGAGACTGTTGGTGTCGTTAGTACCCAAGACTGCCGCTTGCCCGAAGCTGTTGCCGCCTTGGATGAAGGCTTCTCCGCCCAAGGTGGCGTCTTGACAACTGTCTATTTCACCGTTGCCGTTGAGACACAGAAGAGCGTTGGTGTCGGACGTTCCGGGGAGTGAGCCGAGTTGTACCGTGTCGTTCAGATGTATAACGCCCGTTCCATTGGCGATAACGGTCAGGTCTTCATCGGTGCCGGTGGTGATGTCGGTGGTGACGCCACTGAAGGTGAGTTGGTCCTGTAGTTCGGAGGTTCCGGTTACGACGAGGTTGCCATCGATGTTCGTATCGGCATTCAGGTCTATCTCGCCCTGGGGCTGGATAACGTAGTCGTTGGCGGCATTGGTTTGGCCGCCGTAGATAGTGTTGGTGCCGTTGTCGTTGATACTTGATGCCCCGGTTCCTGAAAACTGATTACCCGCTAGATATGTACCCGTAGATGCCGAGTCGCTTATATCTATTGCGTATCCCGTGCCGGCACTGTCTGTAATTCTGTTGTCCACAAGATTTAATCCGTTACTGAGCTGAACATATATTCCGCTGTTAGACCCCGAGCCTCCACTATTTTTAACTGCATTATTACTCACGCTGGAATTATCAGAGCCGGACACTATTACTCCATGTCCAAACGAGTCATAAATATTATTGTCGCTTACAGCGGCCTCGTCACCCAAAACAAATACTCCCGCAAAACTTGCCCGCGAAATCATATTGTTAACGGTTTTTATGTTAGACCCCTCTACGGAAATACCGTATGATCCGAGACCAACTACTCTATTAGCACTAACTAAGCTATCGTCACCTGCTACATGTATACCAGCAGTGTAATCGGCATCTATATAGTTACCGGTAATTATATTGTTGTCAGTATCACTACCAGCCAAAATAGCGCTCTCGCTACAGTTACCACTTATGTTGTTGTTAGAAATAATATTACTGATGGATGTACTGTCTAGATAAATACCATGCCTTGTTAATGAATTATCATCCTGGCAAACAATAGTGTTTGCATCAACCACATTATTTACACTGCTTGAGATTCTCACACCCCTGGTATTGTTATAAATATTATTATCAGATACCACTACATTATTTGAGTTTAATAAATGCACGGCTGTCCTGTTAGTATCCGTAAACTCTGAAAACGTAGAATCACTTATAACCGCATTGGATACTGTGTTCAAAAGCATGCCGTTCTCACCAGTTAAAGCGACGTTACTAATCTTAACCTCACTAGCAGAATTGACTGATATACTCCTTGAAGGTGCACCAACGCTATTAGAGTCCACACGCAAATTTTCGATTTCTATGCGCTGCGATGAACCACTACCGTTAGAAAACTTTATAGTCTCCGTACTATTACCTGAACCTACAGCCACAAAGTCTCTAAGTTTTATACCGTTAACGCTACCGTTATTAGCGCTAAGCTCAATAATCTCAGTGGAGCTAACACTTGGAGCAGATCTAATAATAGTGGAATTACCCGAGCCTGACAGCACGATATCTGACTTCATTTTAATGCTATCGTCTAGGTTGTACTCTCCAGGCAACAGATAAACTTTACCTCCACCATTAGAGCTTAATTGATTTATGGCAGCGTTTATTTCTATTTGGTCACCATCTAATGTAGTTGTTCCGTCGCCGTTTTCCCCACCTGCTACATAATCCGCACTATCCTTTTGCGCCTGAGTGCTATTACTTGCGGCAACAATCACACTCTCTGCTCTATCACCTTGCCATTTACCATTCGCGTAAACGAGCAGTCCATCTGTAGTGGTGTCAAAGTAGAGCATGCCTTCTGTCGGACTGCCCGGACGTTGGGCAGTAGTACCACCAGTTAAGCTCAGAGTTTGTTGAGCCGCCAAAGTGACACTCCCTGCAAAAGTAGCATTCTGTGAAGTATCAATAGTAAGGGCTGCGGTGTTGTTGGTTTCTAATGTAAGACTATTGTTGTTATTGGTGCCGAGGGTGGCAGTAGCTCCAAAGCTGTTACCACCTTGGATGAAGGCGTTGGCACTGGTGAGGTAAGTGTTTGTGTCACAGTCTACCACGCCGGAACCATCGGTATTAAGTGCTGTACAACTCGTGAAGCCATTAGCCAGAGTTATGCTTGAACCGTTTACGGTGAGGGTATCACCACTGGCATCACCAATGGTGGTATTGCCTTGAACATTTAACGTACCCGAGGTAAGGATGTTGCCGGCTGAGTCCACCTGGAATGCATCGCTTGCCCCTACCGTAAGCAGCGCAGTAGGTGTGTTGTCGCCGATGCCCAGGTTGCCAGCAAAGTAGTTCTGATTAGTTGAGCCATTGTAGATTGAATAACTACCGGATGGGATAGAAGTTTGACCAAGCACTAAATTGGATTGATTGGTGCCCGTTGCTTCGCCAACTAGTATTCCGGCATTGTTGATGCCGGCTGTTTGAGCACCAACAACTATACCCTTAGTATTTGTAATAGTAGAGCCACTGCCTTTTGTTATTCCGGACACTGCCAAACCTTCGGCATTTGATAGCGTAAAGCTACTAGCGGCAGTGCCAACCTGGATCCTAGTCCCCACTAATATATTAGGATTACTGGGGTTATCGGCACGCACGGTAGTGAAATTACCATAACATCCTAAAAAACAACTATCGCTAGAATTAAAAGTCTTTTGAATATTGAAAGCTGAGAAATGGTATAACCCTAAATATGATGGGTGGGAGGTGTCTGCCACTTCTAGGTTTCCTGCAACATTTATTATATTTCCTGCCGTCTGAGAAATTATTGAATCCCCTATTTGATCGCTAGCAGTAAACATCGGAATTGAACCGATGGTCCCACCGGCAGTTGTCACACCAGTGCCAGCACCACCTGCCGATTGATCATCACCACAAATGACTCGTCCGTTGGCATTAGTAGTTAGGGTGCCCCCGTTTAAGAACGTAGAACAGTTTAAGCCTAGCGTTAAATTACCGTTAAGCAGTAGGTTATTAAATGTCGGCGAACTCCCCTGGGAAATATTCTGAGGTAGAGATATGGTGATATTCCCATTATTTGACGCAACGCCAACCTGATTCACAGACCCCTGAATCGTAACTTCACCCTCTATGCCATTAACCAGACTAGATGGATTCGGATTAGCTAAAAGTTGGCCAACTTGACCTTGTACAGTGGTCAGCTCATCGCTCTCAGCAAAATCACAGTTGTTGGTATCTATGCAGATTACCCCGCTATCATCAGGTAACTGATAGGTGCGGTCTTGGGTGATGTTGCCGGCGTCAATACTGCCCACGAAACCGTTTTGGGAGAATTTGACGATTCCACGGGTGACAACGTCACCGTTAATCAAAAGCGCATCACTCTCTTGCTCTACACCGGGAATGTCAACTTGATCAAACTGTTCGTTGAGCTGGAGATCTTGCTCGGAGCCGGGCTGGGCCAGGTTGTCTTGTTGGTTGGTATTGCTTGAAAATAAAAAAAGCGATCCGAGTGTAATAAGAAGCACGACGAGAGTAATGAGAGTTGAGATGACCAACGCTTTCCGCTTCTGGACATTGCGCATGGACTGACCCTCATAATGTTGTGCCGCGGGAGAAACATTAGGTTCGGAAGTTTGGTTTTGATCTTTAACCTTCAATGACTCAAGAGAATACGAACCCGCACCTTCTTGAGAGGTGTTGTCCCGGCCAAAGCTATTACTAACCGGCGGGTCATCCAACGAGTGATTCGTAGACGACAATGGCGTGTTATTTTTGTCGTTTTGCATCTGTTTTTCGTTTTTTGTTGTGGCTTATGTAGCTGAACACTTTTTTGCTACAACGCCTGGTTACCAGTTTAGGGGTGTTGCATAATAAACACAAGCTTTTCCACAGATTTTATTGTAAATATTACACTCTAAACAAATAGGATGGCGTGGATGGCAAAGATCCCGACTACTAGTACTAAAAATGCAACGAATAAAACCCGCACTAATTCGCGGCGAATAAATTTTTTGGCCAAAGGGTTTCGTCCCAATGAAGTAATCGCGCTGGAAACCGCCCCGTAAATAATCCCGCCTTCGGCAACCATTACCAGTAAGAATATTACCAAGGCAATGACTACCCTGATTTCACCGATATCTCTTCCCGTGATCGCAAAGCCGAGCTCTGCCAACCCGGACTGTTTATCGTTTAATTCACCCGATGAAGTAAATGCCTGGTTATTGATTGCCACTCTGATCTTCATTGCTTTCACTTCTTGAGATTCATTGGAACCCGTTGCTTGGTACGTATCAGTGGTATCGAAGTTTGAATCTTCCAGGGCCGTAGCAACAATGATGCCGCTAGTGTTTTCTTGGTTTTTTTCAAGAACCCCTCGTATCGAAGAAAGCTGCAATGCGTCACCATTTTCAATTTCACCCTTGGTGTCTACGACATAAGCGTCCACTTCACCGTCAGTTACTACGAATACCGGGCGGTTAGCTCTGGACAGCGAAACCAGATTATCCTCGATAGCGGTTGAAATACCAACTAGCTTTCGGGCATTACTTACCCCCGCACGGCGAATAAGCGGATTCCTGGCATCACTGTCATCACCTAAACTGACCACCATTCCCGGAAGCAACGCTGAGTCATCGGTTTGGTAACTCTGAGTAACGGCCCGTACCGGTAACACGGTGGCCAAAAACAACAATACAAAGCACAGAAAGACAGCTAACAGGAGTTTGGTTTTGGAAATTTTATAGGGCATAAAGCACAACCATCTTCCCCGTTAGTATGCATCGGTGTGGGAAAATAAACAATAGCCTGGGGTTTTATGACCCAAAAACAGTTCCGCGAATTATTTAGTAATCTTGGTGATTTTGATTCTGCTTTGGCGCTGGCGGTGACCCTTTACGGTTCGTACACGTTTTTTTGGCTTGTACCGAATAGAACTCACTTTTTCTTGCTGTTCATCGGCCGCCAGCACGGAGGCTTGCACTTTGGCGTTTTTCACCAGAGGCGTCCCGACTGATGTTTTTCCGTCCTCAACCAGTAAAAGCACATCGAAGGACGCGGTTTTTTTGGCATCTTTCAATAGTTCAACATTAAGTTCGTCGCCCTCTGAGACGACATACTGTTTACCACCGGTGGAGATGACTGCTTTTTTCATGTGTATTAAGCCCGTTTAAAAATTTAGCTACCGAGCGATTCTACCAGAGATACCTCCCCCTGTAAACACCCCTGCGCCCACTTCTTATACTTTGTGAAGTTTTATTACGAGGTCTTGGCCGTCAACTTTGGCGGTTTTTTCAAATCCTTCCGCTTCCACACCGGCGAGCTCGGCCGTTAATGTCTCTTGGGTAATCGTTTCCTGATGTTCTTCCATGGCTTTGGTAATTTCCGCGCTATCCGATGCGAGTTGCAAGCGAATACGATCATCTACCTCAAGCCCGGCTTGTTTGCGTGCGTTTTGTACGTGGCGAATTACTTCACGCATAATCCCTTCACGTTTTAGCGCCGCGTTAATATGGGTATCCAGTTTAAACTTTTTACCCGTGTGCACCGCTTTTACGTTCAACTCTTCCTTTAGGATATTCTCGGCGTCTACTTTTTCACTCAAGTGAACAACCGTAACGCTGGGGAGCGGCTGGCGCACCTTTATGCCGTGCTGGCTCCGAACCGCCAATCCTTGATTGACGTATTCTCGCAGCGTACTCATATCTTCTAAAATTTTGTCATCAACTTTCCCGCCTGCCGGCCAATCGTTCAGGTGCACCGACTCGCCATCGGTCAACTTTTGGTAGAGTTCCTCGGCCAAAAAAGGCGTAAAAGGGGCTAACACATGAGCCAGCCGAACAAGTACGTAATGAAGCGTGCGGTACGCTTGCCGTTTATCCTGGCCGTCTTCGCTTTTCCAAAAGCGTTTGCGACTACGACGCACGTACCAATTACTCGCGTCGTCAATAAATGGCAAAACGGGTTTAAGCGCGTTCGGGAGATCATACGAATCGGTGTATTTTTCAACTTCTTCGGTGACCTGATGAATACGTGACACGATCCAGGTATCCAGAGGGTTTTTCAGATCATCGCTCGGATCTTTCAGTGAACCGTCCCACTTCCACCCGTCAACGTCAGCGTAAAGCGTAAAGAAGTCGTACATGTTCCAGATCATGCCGAGCTTACGAGCAACGTCACCGACTTCTTTATCGCTTAAATTGAAGTTTTCTCCGTGCAGCAATGGGCTTTGTAGTAACAGAAAACGGAACGAATCCGCCGAATACTGATCCATTAACTCCAGTGGATCGGTATAATTTTTAAGTTTTTTGCTTAACTTTTTGCCGTCCGCGGCATTAATAAATCCGGTACATACTAAGTTCTTAAACGGCGCTTTACCGAATAAGCCAACGTTCACTGCCGTGAGCGAATAGAACCAGCCGCGGGTTTGATCTATGGCTTCGACGATAAAGTCCGCCGGAAAGTTTTCTTCGAACCGTTGTTTATTTTCAAACGGATAATGGAATTGAGCGAACGGCATCGACCCGCTTTCAAACCAGCAATCTAACACCTTACCGATATGTCGGAGTGTTGTACCGTCTACTTCAAACTCAATGTCCATTACCTGCGGCAAGTGGTAGTCGTCTAGCGTTTTGCCGGTGAGCTCTTTGAACTCTTCGTAGGAGCCAACAACTTTTACGACTTCCGTTCCGTCTTCCCGGACGCCACGCCATACGGGGATCGGTGTTGCCCAGTAACGATCACGGGATAGATTCCAGTCAGGTGCCGACTCCAGAATATGCATGAACCGCCCGGTTTGCAGGTGCTTTGGCGTCCAGCTGGTTTGGTTGGTCGCTTCAATCATCTCACTTTTCTGACCTTGAATGTCCATAAACCAACTGGGGTGAGCTCGATACATTAACTTCGTCCCGCAGCGGTGACAATGCGGGTACTCATGTTTAATGTATTCGATTTTAAGCGCCTTGCCTTCTTTTACGAGGGTTTTGGCAATTTCTTTGTTTACCTCCCAAATATTTTGCGACTGCCAACGACCCTGGGTGTAATTGCCGTTTTCATCGACAATGGCAACGATAGGAATGTTTTCTTGCTTACAAAGTTCGTAATCTTCCTCGCCGTAAGCCGGGGCTTCGTGAACCAAGCCGGACCCTTCCTCGGCGGAAACAAAGCTGGCATCTAAGACACGATGCGCTTTTGGACCGTGGTTCTCAAAAAGTGGGTGATATTTCCGGCCAACGAGTTCTTTTCCTTTAACATTTTTTACAACACTATGTTCCAGTTTTTGCTTCTTTTCATCCGTAAACACACGTTCCACCGCATCTTTGGCCACGTACATTTTCTTTCCATCGTGTTCCACTAAACTGTATGTCAGTTTAGCGTTTACCGCGACGGCGACGTTAGCCGGGAGCGTCCATGGCGTGGTCGTCCACGCCAAGATATATTCATCACTGTCTTCCAATTGGAAATAAACGAATACGCTGGGATCGGTAATCTCTTTGTAGCTATTCTCCATGGCCACTTCGGACTTAGAGATCGGCGTAGCGTCCTTCGTGCAGTACACTAAAATCTTTTCGCCCTCGTAAATGCTCCCTTTTTCATACAGAGTTTTAAAAGCCCACCAAACACTTTCCATGTATTCGGTATCCATAGTTTTGTAGGCACCCTCGAACTCCACCCAGCGACCAATCCGATCAATGGCGTCCTCCCATTGCGTACCGGTTTTCACCATGGCCGCACGGCAAGCTTTTACGTAATCGTGCACACTAATCTTAGTGCCGATCTCTTGCTTGTTATTGATGCCGAGTTGTTTTTCTACGAACACTTCCGCTGGCAGCCCATGGCAGTCCCAGCCCCAACGCCGCTCCACCTTCTTGCCTTTCATGGTTTGGAAACGACCGACCGCGTCTTTCACGGCGGATATTAATAAATGACCGTGATGCGGGGTGCCGGTTAAAAACGGCGGCCCGTCATAAAACACGAAGTTGTCCGCGCCTTCCCGTTGCTTGATGGATTTTTCAAATGTTCCATTTTTCTTCCAATGAGCAATAAGGTCTTCTTCGTATTCTTCGGCGCGGCGCCGACTGTTTTTGTGGAATGTCTTTCCCATGCTTACTTACTTTCCTTTTAGAAAATAAAAAGCCCCTTTATTTCAGGAGCTCGGGTAACCCAAAGCGGTACCATCCTGACAGGGACTTACTTACAGTGATCACGGTCACTTCTTACCGGCGAGGTCTACTGGCCTTTCAACGTTCTTCTCGCTCCGTGCCACGTACGGCTTGCAGGTGATAGCTGCTCTCGCTCGCCAAAGTTTCTTTGAAAATTCAGGCGAGTAAACGGATTTGCTCTCTTGTTAACACTGTAAGTGTAGCACTAGCGAAGGCGCGCGGCAACTTCATCCATGAGTGGCAATTTTTCGCCCTCCCACTGCTTCATATGCGACCCGTCGTCCCGAGTCACGATAATCGCCGGGTATTGCACCGCGTCGTATACTCGGGCAAGATCAGCGCCCTCTTTGGTTTCCAGGCTCACTAATTCCGGTTTTACGTGCTGTGTTCGTTCAAAATCACGTGCGAACTCCTCGACTTTTCGCGCCTGTTCCGATACCGGATGATAAAGAATAACCATTTTCATACTACGTAGTGTATAGGTTTTAGACGCTCGATTCTAGTGAATATGCTGATACGGAGTACTTTGACACTGACAGGCTATCACTCAGAGATATTTTGGATGTTCTTAGCGAGAAGCGCAAAGGAGGCGTACCTTATTGGTACGGTGACTGCGCCTCACAGCTAAAACATTCAAAATAGCCTGAGAACCAACGGCAAAACCGGGCTTTTGCCTGGTTTCAGCCGTTGGTGGTGATTGCCTGTCAGGAGCAGCCAGAACAATTCGCCTCGCCTGACACTTCTGGACGGATGCAGATTGGAAGTTCTTTTTGAGAAACACAGCAAGAGGTACTACCTCGTACCTCTTGTGAGTATCGCAGGAAAAACTCTTCGATCTGCGCCGTAACGAGCAGCACTGACGAGCTTTGCTCGTTAGGCTGTTCGTGCCAGAAATGTCAGGAGCAGCCAGTGGTGCTACCGCAGGATGTACAGACATAACAGCTACCAGACCGCTGCGTCTGATTCCCACAATTAAAACATAGTGGCGCGGTGTCTTCTTTTGGTTTTTCCGAAGATGATGGATTCGCCGGTTCGGACGCTTCCTCTTGCGATTTCATCTCTACGACGCTGGTCGTGACTTCTTCGGTTGAAACCGATTCTTCTTCCGGCATCTCCTCGCTTAACAAGCTGGTCTGCGATTCCGGCATGTCATCAATGCTTGCCAACCCCAGTTCCAGACGATCATCGAAGGAAAGATAAGTTAACGCTAGCCTTTTTCCGAGGTAGTCAACAATGGACGAAGCGGTGCGCACATCGGGGTCATCCGTGATTCCGGCGGGCGCGAATGAAGTATTAAGCATCGACCGCACATAATCTTTTAGCGGTACGCCGAATTGTAAGCCATGGCTTACACTAATCGCGAAGGCATCCAGAATACCACGCATGGTTGACCCTTGTTTGTTGACGTTCACGAAAATCTCACCGGGTTTTCCGTCTTCATACTCGCCAACGGTCATATAGCCGTGCGTGGAGGCAACTTGGAAAGAGAAGGTTTTGGAGTTGCGGACTTTCGGTAAACGCGTACGGACGGCACCCTTTAAGACGACTTTGTCGCTATCCGTTAGGCGGGCACCGGTTTCTACCGCCGCGTCTTTTTCTTTCTCTTTTTCACTGCCTTCTTTTTTGGCCATGGAGAGTGGCTGGGCGACTTTACAGTTATCACGGTAGATTGCCACTGCCTTGAGTCCCAATTTCCAGGCTTCCATATGCAGCTGTTCCACGTCTTCCACGCTGGCTTCTTCCGGCATATTCACCGTTTTACTGATAGCTCCGGAAAGGAACGGTTGCACCGCGCCCATCATCTTTACGTGCCCACGATAGTGAATGGCATTATCACCCATGGAGCACGCGAATACCGCTTGGTGTTCTTTTTTCAGATGCGGAGCGCCGAAGATGGTTTTTTCTTCGTCAATATAGTCAACGATTTCCTTGGATTGCTTTTTGCTGTAGCCCAAAGACTCCAGGGCGCGTGGCACGGTCTGGTTAACGATGTTCATGGTGCCGCCACCAACGAGTTTCTTCACCTTAACCAAGCCGAGATCAGGCTCGATACCGGTCGTATCACAGTCCATCATCAGGCCGATCGTCCCGGTCGGTGCCAGCACGCTGGCCTGGGAGTTGCGCACTCCGTACAAAGTACCCAGTTCTACCGCCTCGTCCCACGCACCGGCCGCGGCGCTTAGCAGTTCTTCCGGTACCAATTTAGCGTCAATATTGGAAACCTCTTCACGGTGCATTTTGAGCACCTTGAGCATGCCTTTACGATCTTTGTGGAACCCGGCAAACGGTCCGACGCGATTGGCTATTTTCGCGCTCGTGGCGTAAGAGTGGCCGGTAAGCAAAGCGGTAATCGCCGCGGCTTTGGCACGACCTTCCTCGGAATCGTACGGCAAGCCCTGGGCCATTAAAAGCGCGCCAAGGTTGGCGTACCCGATGCCCAGTTCTCGGTAAGCTTTGGCGTTCTTGGTTATCGACTCGGTCGGATATTCACTGTAGCCCACCAAAATTTCCTGGGCGGTAAAGATAAGTTCCACGGTGTGCTTAAAGGCCTCGATATCAAAGGTGTTGTTTTCGTCCAAAAACTTCAAAAGGTTAAGCGAAGCGAGATTACAGGCCGAATTATCCAAGTGCATGTATTCACTGCACGGATTGCTGCCGTTTATGCGCCCGGCATTCGGCGCGGTATGCCACTTGTTAATAGTGGTGTCGAATTGCATGCCCGGATCGGCACACTCCCAGGCGGACTTGGAAATCTGCGTAAACAAATCACGGGCTTTGATGGTTTTTACCGGCTTACCGGTTTTAACGGCTTTTAAGTCCCAGTCTTCATCGTTTTCTACGGCTTTCATGAATTCGTCCGTCACCCGTATCGAGTTGTTGGCGTTCTGGTACTGGACGGAGTGGATGTCCTTACCGTCCAAGCTCATGTCAAACCCGGCTTCTTCCAAGACGCGAGCTTTGCGTTCTTCAATGGCTTTGCACCACACGAACTCCTCTACGTCCGGGTGATCAGCGTTTAAGATCACCATCTTGGCCGCGCGGCGGGTTTTACCGCCACTTTTAATGGCGCCGGCGGAACTATCCGCGCCACGCATAAAGCTTAATGGCCCGGAGGCTTGGCCGGAACTTTTACCCAGCGCTTCCGACGAAGACCGTATAGAGCTCACATTAATGCCCGAACCGGAACCGCCCTTAAAGATCATGCCTTCTTCGCGGTACCAGTTCAGGATTGAGGGCATAGTGTCTTCCACCGCCAAAATAAAGCACGCACTGGCCTGTTGTGATCGGCCCGGCGCACCAATGTTAAACCACACGGGCGAGTTAAACGCCGCGCGTTGAGTGGCCAGAATGTATTTTAACTCTTCCGTAAAATCTTCTTGTTCTTTTTCATCTTCAAAGTAGCCTTCTTGTATCCCGTGGCGAGCAATGGTATCCACTACGCGGTCAATGAGATCCCTTAAAGATGCTTCGCGATCTTCGTTGCCCGGCGTACCGGTAAAGTATTTTTGCGAAACGATATTAATCGCATTAACCGACCAGCCTTCGGGAAATTCCACTCCCTTTTGTTCGAAGACGACCTCTCCGGTCATCGGATTTTTTAAAACGGAGTCGACTTCTTTCCATGACAGCTTGTCGTAAGCCTTTTCTTTGGGGGCCGTAAAGAAGCGCCTGCGGCCCAGGATTGTTGTTTGTCCCATAATACCCTCACTTTTTTAGTTATTAATTTTTATGATTTTTATTTGGCTCGTAGCGTTGGTGAACGCGCTCTCAAAACGTCTCCTTCGCTCGCTCCCCTCGAACTTTAAATCTACCGATTTAAGGGTCGGGGGGAACCGTCAAGTTCTATACGTTCTTGACAGGTTCTGCTTTGCGTTTGCGAATTTGCAGCAGCTCTTTTTCGAAACCCGCGATATCTTTGAACCGCCGGTAAACACTTGCGAACCGCACATAAGCCACTTCGTCAAGCTTGGCGAGTTCGTCCATAACGAGATCACCGACCTTCGCGGAAGTTACTTCCTGTTCTCCACAGGCATAGATTTTTTGTTCGACAGTTGCCACCAGTTCTTCAAGTTGTAAACTGGTAATCTTGGTCTTTTCCGACGCCCGGAGAAGTCCGGCAAGTAGTTTATCCCGGTTAAATAACTCACGGGTGCCGTCGTTCTTCACTACATTCAGTTGTGGTCGCTCAAGGCGTTCGTATGTCGTAAATCTATATTCGCAGTTCAGGCAAGCACGGCGTCTGCGGATCGCTTCACCGTCAGCCACGTCTCTTGATTCGATCACTTTCGTATCGATCTTATGGCATCGGCTGCATTTCATATGCATACCCTTTCTGATCTTTGATTTAGATCAAATTATTTGTTCATTTCAACGTACCACCGCCGTATATCTTTATCCATATATAGCGTATCTAACCCCTATTTTAGCGCTATCCATGGTGTTTTTCAAGCCCCGGGGCAGATATTTCTGTTGTATAATTATGCATGGTTTTGCCCCGGTAAAATATGTGGGGATTACCGCTCTCGGACAACGCTATTTACTTGCTACGGGGTAAGTAAATAGCGTTATATTATTTACCAGACTTCTTGTCGGTATCGTCTTTTTCTTGCTTTCGCTTGTTCTTAAGACGACGCAAAAAGGAAGGTTTTTCCAGTTCGGCATCTTCCTCGTCGGAAGAAAACGCATCCGAAGTTTTGGATTTTTCTTTACTATTTTTTTGTTCATCATCTTCGTCTTTATTGTCGATTGACCAAATATTCGGCATTGGAGTTTCAGCGGAAAAGTCAGCCGAGGATTCTTTATTATCCAAGTCCATATCAATATCATTCATGGCTTCGTCGCCAATTTTGGTCTTGGATTCTCCCCGTTCGGACTCTTCCTCGGAAGAAGCGGATAGCTCTTCCTTGGCTTGTTCGTTGAGTGTTGAACGACTGGAAAAATACGCGGCATCAAACCCGGTAGCAACGACGGTAATGGCAATTTCACCCTCAAGATCAGGATCAATGGTTGCCCCGAATATGATATTCGCTTCTTGGTCGGCGGCGGCGGTAATGGTTTCGGCGGCGGTATTAATTTCGTGCATGGCCATATCGTTACCACCGATAATATTGAACAGAATGCCCCGGGCACCATCGATAGAAACCTCCAGGAGCGGAGACTCCACGGCTTGTTGTGCGGCTTGCACGGCACGATTTTCACCACTTGAGCGCCCAATTCCCATAAGCGCCGATCCGGCATTGCTCATTACGGCTTTCACGTCGGCGAAGTCCAAGTTAATTAGCCCATGTACGGTAATAAGATCGGAAATGCCCTGGACGCCCTGGCGCAAGACATCATCGGCCACCTTAAAGGCTTCGAGAAGCGGTGTTTGGCGATCGATAGTCTGCAGCAAACGATCATTGGGAATAGTAATTAATGTATCCACCTCTTTGCGCAGAGCTTCTATGGCGTGCTCGGCGTTTCTGCGACGCTTCTGGCCCTCGAATGCAAACGGTTTTGTTGCAAAACCAACAACCAAGGAGCCTCCCTCTCTGGCCAGTCGAGCAACTACGTGTCCGGCACCACTACCGGTACCACCACCGGCACCAATGGTAACGAACACCATATCGGCATCTTTTACAACGTTTACTATGTCTTCCTTGGATTCTTCCGCGGCATTTTCACCAACATCCGGGTCGGCTCCGGCACCAAGACCACGAGTTTCGTCTTTACCGATATGTACCTTGGTGTCCGCCTTGGAGTGGTGCAGGGCTTGGGAGTCAGTGTTAACGACGACGAACTCCACCCCCTTTACGCCGGATTCAATCATACGATTAACCGCGGCGCCTCCGGCGCCACCAACACCGATAACTTTAATTCGGGCAAACGTTTCAATAGCTGGAGCAACTTGTGGCATCTAATAATTCCCTCTTACATCTGTAGGGTGAGTATACCCGATAGCGGGTATATGATCAATTGCAACTCACTTCAAAGTACTTTTGCGAACAAAAAGCGAGTCCTACTTCTTTAGTCCTATCTTCCCCATTAATCCATCAATAAAACCGAAAGCTTTGGTGTTCGGTCGGCCGAACACCGCGTTCTCATCCGGAATAAGCACCATATCCAAAAGCATCAAACCGACCGCGCTGGCGTAAGCGCCGTCATCAACAACGTCCACTAACCCACTTAAAGGCTGCAATGCGCCCGGCCGAGCCGCAAGCTGCAACTTTTCCTTGGCAAAACCTTCGAGCCCGGGAATTTTCGCACCACCGCCCACGAACACTACTCCACCGGGGAGTTTGCGTGATCGCTTTACCGCCTTAAGTTCTTTATCTATTAGTTCGAACAGCTCTTCTATGCGAGCTTCGGTAATCATTTTTACTTCGGTCATTTCAAAAAGATGCGAACGGCCATCGTGTTCTACTTTGGCATTCAAATCCTTGTTAGAGTCATCCAGGATCGCGTACTCAAGTTTTACCTTCTCCGCGATTTCCAGCTCGGTTTTAAGCCCGATTGCCAGATCGTTAGTTAAATTTATACTGCCGACGGGGATAACGGCCACGTGATGAACTTCTCCGTCCTCTATAATCGAAAGATTGGTGGTTCCCGCCCCGATATCTACAAGAAGTGTCCCGGCTTCCTTCTGCTTACGATCCAGTACGGCTTCGGAGGCCGCCAAAGAAGAAAGCGTTTTGTGCTGCGACTTGAGTTTGGATTTTTCCAATACCAGCTCCAAATTTCGTACGTTCGGCGCCAAGGCGGTGACGATGTGCGTGTCCACCTCTAGGCGCACCCCTTGCATCCCTATGGGGTCTTTGATGTTATCCTGGCCATCGATACGGTAATTTTTCGCGAATACCTGAATAATCTCACGATTCGGCGGCAGCTGCACAATGGTGGCCGCTTCTTCCACGCGAAGTCGTTCGTCCTCACCTATTTCCTTATCCGCCGTACTGACCGCGATAACGCCTTTCGAGTTAATGCCGGAGACATGTGAGCCGTTGACATTCACCGTAGCATGCTGAATGTGAACCCCTGAAAGACGTTCGGCTTCCATAATGGCATGGGATACGGCATCGGCGACATCGTCCACATGGGTAATGACGCCTTTGCGCATCCCGTGATTCATGGCGCTTCCGTGCCCGATAACGGTCGGTTTTGTCGGATCGGCTTCATCCACCATCCCCACTACACAGCGTACGTTCTGGGTTCCAATATCAAGACCAACAAAATGTGTTGGTGTTTGTTCGCGCATAAACGAAGTATAGCAACCAACGAAGGAATCTTCTAGTAAAACGAAAGCGTTATGAAACTTTTGTTCGATCCGTCAAAATTTCATACCCGTTTTCGGTAATTAATATGGTGTGCTCAAAGTGGGCCGCGAGACTTCCGTCGGCAGTTCGCACCGTCCATCCGTCAGGGTCAATGACCACTTGATGCGCCCCGAGAGTTACCATCGGCTCAATGGCGACGGTCATACCGGTTAATAGCTTTGGACCGGTGCCGGACCGTCCGAAGTTGGGTATGTTAGGAAGTTCATGTAGCTCATGCCCGACGCCATGCCCTACTAGGTCGCGCACGATCCCGAATCCGTGTTCCTCAATGGTCGTTTGTGCCGCGGCCGATATGTCACCGACGCGAATCCCTCCTTTAAGCACACTGATGGCATTCTCCAGCGCCACGCTGGTCGTAGCCAATAGTTCCCGTTTTTGCCGATCTTTGACTTCGCCTATAAAAAAGCTCATGGCCGAGTCCGTTACCAAACCGTCCAAAGTCACTCCGAAATCGACGCTCACCAAATCCCCTTCTTGTAAAACGCGTTTATCGGAAGGTATGCCGTGCACGATTTCATCATTAACCGATACGCACAACACGTCCGGAAACCCTTGATAACCGAGAAAACTCGGCTGTCCGCCAAGAGCCTTTAGTTCGTTCTTGGCTATGTTCGCCAAATCTTTGGTAGTCATGCCCGCTTTCGCCCCACGTTCCACGGCAACCAAAACCCGCGCCAACATACCCCCGGCCTCGCGCATAGTCCGGATTTCTTTTTGGGTCTTTATTTTCGTCATCAAAATGTTACGTTGCCGACCGAATCGCCGCTTCTATGTCGTTATGTACGTCTTTCATGGACTGATTGCCGTCTATGTCATGAACCGCTACGCCGGCGGCCTTGAATTGCTCCAGGATCGGGAGAATACTTTCTCGATATTCCACGAAACGTTCTTTGATGGCGTCAGGATGATCATCCTGACGCCCACGCTCCAAAAGGCGCTCACGCACCACATCTTGATTAGCTTGAAGATGTATCACCGCACTGATGTTAAGTTGCCCGTGCTTTAATTGCGCGAGAAGCCAATCCGCTTGGCCGGGCGTCCGAGGGAAACCATCCAAGATAAACTCGTTATCCGTATCAATCATAGCGAATATTTTCTGCGTGAGGCCGATAATCTCGGAATCCTCAAGCAACTTTCCTTCCAACATGGCTTTACGTCGTTCGCCGGATATCAGCATGCGCAAAAATTCACCGGTTGACACCCATGGAAATCCCATTTCATCGGCCAACATACGACCCTGGGAACTTTTTCCGGAACCGGCAACGCCCATAAGTATGATCATCCCAGCTGCTCCTTAGCTATTTTAGCAATGACCGCTCCATCGGCTCGACCTTGACTTCGTTTTTTGGCTTCACCGACTACGCGTCCCATGCCGGACATATCCTCCACGCCCAACTCGCTTATAACGGTTTTGACCATGTCGGCTACTTCCGCTTCGCTCATCATTTCCGGAACGTACCCGGAAATTACTTTTGCCTCGTATTCTTCTTGGTCCGTCCGGTCACTATCGCCCGCTTGACGATAAAGCGCTGCGGCTTCCTTGCGCTTTTTGATCTCTTTTTGCAGTAGACCGATGATAACGGCGTCCTCCAGCCCGCTTTCGCGTTTACCCTGGGCGACTTCTTCGTTTAAGATGACGCTTTTTACGCCGCGCAATACCGAAACCAACCGCTTATCACCGGATAAGAGTGCTTGTTTTAAGTCCGCGTCAATGTCTCGTTTCAGGCTCATTTCAACAGTAGTGTACCAGACTCTTCCGGTGCGCGCATCCGGATATGTCGCGAAGAAGGCAAGCGCTTTTTATAACTTTAACGCCGCCCAAGTTTCAGTTTCTTTACTTTGTCGGCCTTACGCTGCTTACGAACGATCGCTTTTTTACGGCGATCCCGCTTGCTCATGGGTTTTTCAAAGTGTTGATTCTGCTTGACTTCGGCCAAAACACCTGACTGCTGTACTTTACGGGAAAATCGACGGATCAAACCTTCCGTGGACTCCTTGGGATCTTTTTTCGTTACGTGAATCATCCGATACATCCTACTTTAACAGAGATAAAAATGCAAGCTTATTGTCGAGCTTGTTGTCGTTTTTGTTTCGCGCGTTGTGACTTCAACACGATACTTTGTAATTCTTTAAAGATAATGAAGTGTTTATTGGTGCAGTAGACTTTGGTGTTGCCTTGTTTTTCGGACGTAAGAAAGCCGATCTTTTCCAGGCGCTTTAGTTCGCGTTGAATGTTGCCGGCATCTTCTTTGATAAGCTTGGCCAACCCCCGTACGTGGGTTTTAAAATCCGGATACTTGGCATACACCACTATAATCTTTCGGCGCACACGACTGGTAATAAATACATCTAACATAAGCGTCTCTATTGTTATTAGAACAACGTACATAGAGTGTACATAACACTGAAAAATATTTCAAGAAAATTCCACTAAGACTTTATACTAGGGTTATGTACTACTATGAGGTACGAGTTGCCGGAAACGCTTACCACAGTAAAAAACCATTGACCTATTCGTCAAATCGCTCCTTGGGTAGCGGAACGGTGGTCACCGTGCCGGTGCGTAAAAGCGAGCTCTTTGGTTTCGTTGAGCGAGAAGTAAAAAAACCGGAGTTTGCCGTGAAACCGATTGCCCGCGTAGCGGACAGTCCACCTTTACCGGCCAAAGCCTTGGCGCTCTGGGAGTGGATGGAGTCTTACTATCCGTCGCCATCAGGAAGTAGTTTACGTCTTTTTATGCCGGGGTCGGTACTTAAGGGGAAACCCGTGGCCACGGACAAACTTCCCGTGAAGCCAATGGAAAAAGCGACCAACCCCAAGCTGTGGACGCGGCAACGGGAGGTGATAAATCAAATTACTCACGGCAACGACTCTACATATTTATTGCACGGGGACACTGGTTCCGGAAAAACCCGCGTATACGCCGAGCTCGCCAAGCGGTTTCTCGGCAACAACCAGTCCGTGTTGGTTTTAACGCCCGAGATTGGGCTTACGTCCCAACTCGCGGCCGATTTACAAGCCCTCACCGATGTTCGCCCTCTGGTCTTACATTCCCAACTTACTACCAAACAAAGACGGGAACTATGGCAATCAATCGTAGAGAGTGACGAAGGCCAACTAATCGTGGGGACTCGCTCCTCGCTATTCGCCCCGATAAAATCCCTGGGACTCGTGGTAGTCGATGAATCACACGAAGACGCCTACAAACAAGAACAATCTCCGCATTATCACGCCGTGCGCGTTGCCGCGCAACTTTCTCGGCTTCACGGTGCAAAATTGATTCTTGGTTCTGCCACTCCTTCAGTGGTTGACCATGCGCTGCTTCAAGCGAAAAAACTCCCCGTTCTTCGAATGCGAACCGACCAGCCAGAGGAGGCTTTGGACGTGGAGATCGTGGACCTTAAGCAGCGTGGTGATTTCAGCACTTCCCCTCACCTTTCACGGTCACTTCTTACCCGCGTAAAGCGCGCGCTCAAGAATAATGAACAGACTCTTTTATTCCTTAATCGCCGGGGAACGGCACGATTGGTGTTATGCCAGGCCTGCGGATGGGAACACCTTTGCCCTAACTGTGACATCGCCTTAACGTTTCATGATGATCACCATAGTATGCGGTGCCATACTTGTGGACTCACGGTCTCCCCCTACGCCGCCTGCCCCGAATGCGGCAGCCCGGACATTTTTTACAAACAAGTGGGTACCAAAGCCCTCATTTCGCACGTACGAAAGCTATTTCCCGAAGCGACCGTTGCCCGGTTTGACACCGACCTGGCAAAAAGTGAACGCTTGGAGTTGCGCTATGAGGATGTTCGAAGCGGAAAAATAGATATTCTCGTAGGCACACAACTGCTCAGCAAAGGGCTCGACCTCCCGAAGCTCCGGGTAGTCGGCATTGTTCGAGCGGACAGTTCACTGGGAATACCGGATTTTAGTGCCCGCGAAAAAACGTACCAACAACTACACCAAATCATTGGTCGCGTAGCACGGGGACACCGCGAGGGAGAAGTAGTCATTCAAACCTATAACCCCGATAGCCAGCTTATCGCCGCCGCTTCACAAAAAGATTTTTCAACGTTTTTGGCGCGTGAACTCGAGGAGCGCAAAACTTTTCTTTATCCACCGTTTTGTTTTTTGCTGCAAATAACCGCCTCACATAAACAAGAGGAGCAGGCCAAGCAACGTATTCTGTACGTAAAAGAACGGCTGGGAACATTGAAAGGCCTGCGAATCAAAACTGTCGGACCGAGTCCGCGATTCAAAGCCAAGGCACATGGCAAGTTTCATTGGCAGCTCATCGTTAAGTCCAAGAGGCGTGGTGATTTGCTTAAAATTATCGAAACGCTCCCGAAAAATGTAGCTTACAACATCGACCCGATCAACCTGTTGTAACCCTCGAACATACGGTATACTTATCGCCAATGAAGAAAGATGACATTATTACGCTCCCTCACGAGCACTTGCGGCAACGCTCCAAACGGGTAGGCGTTCTGTCCGAAGAAATAAAGCGTCTCATCGAAGACATGAAAGCCGCCACCTTGGATTGGGAAGACAGCCGCGATCATGAAGTAGGAGTCGCGCTGGCGGCCATTCAGGTTGATCGGCCATATCGTATCGTGATCGTGCGCAACAACTTTGACGACAAGCAAGACCGAAGCTTTTCGGTATTCATTAACCCGGAGATTGCCAAGTTCGAAGGCGAACTCATTGATGATTTCGAAGGCTGCCTGAGCGTAAAAGATATATACGGGAAAGTTCCCCGTTATCAGAAAGTAAAGGTCAAAGCCTTGAACGAGAACGGCCAGGAGATTCGCGTCACCGCGGAAGGTTTCCTGGCAAGAATATTCCAGCACGAAATTGACCACATCAACGGAAAAGTGTTCATTGACCACATCAAAGACAAACCCGACGGGTTCTTCAAACTTATGGAAGACGGCCAATTAGAAAAGCTGGATTACGAAAAACAGGTCAAAGGCAACGATGGTCTCTGGGGATAAAGCCAAAACTCCGGTCGTTTTTTTTGGGACCGGCCCGGTGGCGGCAAAGTCCCTGGAGTTACTGTTAAAACATTGTGATGTCGAAACGGTAATCACGAAACCGAAACCCCCGGGTCACCGCGGGAATTTTCCGGTTTTGGATGTAGCCCAAGGGCACGAGTTACCGATTACTGAGGTCAGTTCAAAAGCGGAGCTTTCCCAAAAATTAAAAAACAGTGGGCTTTCATCTCCAGTGGGCGTGTTAATAGATTTCGGTATTATCGTTTCCCGGGACGTCATCGACTATTTTCCTCTGGGGATTATTAACAGTCATTTTTCGCGTTTACCCCAGTGGAGAGGTGCCGATCCAATCAGTTTCGCCATTTTAAGCGGGCAAAAATCTACCGGTGTTACTTTGATGCTAATCGACGAAGGTATGGACACCGGCAAAATACTGGTACAAAAAAGCCAACTAATTAGTTCCAGCGACACAACGGGTTCACTCACCGACAAACTGATCAACTTAAGCGACAATCTGCTAAAAAGTTACCTCCCGAAACACCTCTCCCGGCAATTAACCCCCAGAAACCAACCTCATCCGGAACGAGTCACGTATTCACGAAAGCTCACCAAGGAGGACGGCTTAATTGACTGGAACAAACCCGCGGAGGTGTTGGAACGAGAGATACGCGCTTTCCATGAGTGGCCAAAAAGTTATACGAAATTAGCCGGCAAAGATGTTGTAATTACGTCTGCAAAAGTTTCCAGTTTTTCCGGAAAACCGGGTACTGTTGTGTTAAATAAAAACGAGTTGCACCTCTGTTGCGGGCAAAATTCACTACAGTTACTAAAACTTACACCCGCCGGCAAAAAAGAAATGACCGCCGAGGCATTCCTCGCCGGCCATCGTGACTTACTGAACAAATAATTTATTGCTGCGACGGTGCTTCTGGTTGCTGGTTATCACCTTTGCTGGCTTCTACGATTGCCGCCGCGTTTTGCTTTATCTCGCCTTTAAGCTTTTCCAACTCCTCAGCTACCACTTTCTTGTAGTCCGGAAAATTAGTTTCCAACCACTTCAGCGCCCCTGATTCATCATTTTGGTTGATGAACGATTCGAACTCATCCAACTGATCATTGCTCATTTGTTCGGCCAATTTCATACCCACGCGCATTTCCAGCGTTTCGTAGATATGGCCAAGCATTTTATTTTTTTCCTCGGCCGGCAAATCCCCGAGCCCCAGTTCTACCAACAAATTGTTATCTAATTTAAACATCAGCTTCTCCTGTTTGTGTTTATTGTATCAGACTCTTACGTACTTTTTACTTCTTCAGCTAACTCAAGCAGCTGTTGAATTTGTTCAGGGCTAGGTTGTACTTGAGCACCTTCAGATACATATAACAAACCGTCGGGGCCCTTATACGTTCCTTCCAGGCCTTGCAATATCTCACTTACGCCCTGGTTGTACGCGTTCCACTGCTCGAGATTATTGCCAAAACTAATTCCAATCCTTTCTGAAAGATGTGAAATACCCTCTCCGCTCTGAACTTGCTCACTAAATGCGTTGATCAATTCCGGTACAGTTACATTAAATTGCTCTAGTATGCTTGACGTGTCTGCCTCGCCAACGCCTTCAGCTGCCGTGGCTGCTAAACTTCCTGTTGCTGCAGCTGCAGCTTCACCGACACTAGCTGATTCTCCGCTACCACCAGAACCTGTTCCGCCACCATTGATGATATCCTTTGCTGTATCCGTCATACCCCCATCCTCACCAATTTTACTGATCGCATACGAAAAAAGCCCCACTGCTGCAACGCCAAGTACCGCTGTAGCCACCGTACGTCTTTTACCTCTTTCGTCATCACCGAAGTATTCAGTAGCCCATGTCGTGAGCTCCGTAAACTTTGCTCCAGCTTTCGCGTATACTTGCTTGGCCTTGTTCCGCATTCTTTCCCAAAGTTTTGGCCGTTTTTCTTGTTCTTTCACTTCCGGAAGAGCACCAGCTTCCGCTTTCTTGTCAATAAGTGTGTCTACGCCCGCAAGCGCTGCTTCATCATGGTCTAAAATTTCTTGCTTTTGTTTTCCAACCTGACCGACGCTTTTGTAGCTCTCTTTTGCATCCTCATCAATGACAGTGCCCAACCCCTCAAGCGCGCTCGGGTCTTGCTCAATCACCGCATTTTTGAACTCATCTACCTCAACGACACTATTTGGCTTTACGACTTTTGGAGTATTTTGCTCCTCTTTTATTGAATCAATGACTTTTGAGCCGTTTTTTTCTGGTGCGGAAATGGCCTCGTTAACTAGTTTTTTGTTCTCAAAATTGGTCCGCTTTAAATACTGACTATAGTCACCGTGAACCCAAGGAACATACGTGATTTCTTCACCGTTTTCCACTTTTTCCCGTAAACTATCAGTTCGAGCCTCACGAAGCTCCATCATTCGGGTTCTAAATTCATCATCGGGCATCGTCACAAAGTCCTGATAAAAGTCTCGTATATTATCTACAGCGTCTTTACCAAGGGCTTCATTAATTTGCTTTGACGTGGTGTTTTCTTTATTAGCCTCCACATTCATAAAATCAGCAAAATTATGCCGTGCTAGCGCAGAAGACTGTTTGGCAAATTTTTCTTCATCATTGCCACTTTCAGCAAAATCAGAACGTAGCTGCTCTAAGTCTTCCGGGTTTTCAAGCGTATGAAAAAACTCAATTTGATCTGTTGCATTTTCAGGTTGCAAATCATCAAACGTGAGTTGCTCTGGATACTGTAGTTGTGGGGCTTTTTCACTCATATATATTCCTTAAAAATGAAATTGTTTATGTTTTTGTTTGACGATTACATTTAAGCATAAACACACAATAAAGTCAAGTATTTATACATACTTATGCATATTTACAACTACTTAGCCATGAATCCGCGATTAAAACAGAAGCGCGGCGGTGATAAAAGCCGCTAGTAATACTATTGCGGTAATAAACCCGCTGGTTATGGCAGTTTTATATAAGTTAGTAGCGGAAGCGCTTCCGGCACTCTTAGTATCCGGGGGTTTTGTTTTTACATCGGTAGCCGAGGCGGCGTTTGCATTAGTAAACGGTACGTTTGATGTTTCTCCGAGTGAATCGTCTCCACCGAACTCTGGCGGTTGGCGCTTTTGAAGGACACTGGCCACCGAAGTAGGGGGTGCCAGCCGCTGGCTTTGATCTTTTATTTCGTTGTGCCGCTCGTGCTCTTTCTCAACGAAAGTACTTTCGCTGCGTAGCAACTCTTCGTTAATTTTTTCGGTTTCTTGCGACTTCAGACGCTCCAGCTCCAGCCTTTCACGCTCCTGAGCTTGCTGACGAGCAATGTCACGCTCTTTTTCCTGCAGTTTGCGTAGTTCTATCAATTCCTGATTTTCGGCCCGTACACGCTCGTGAGCCGCTTCCTTTTGGTTCTTATCAGTTTCAAGAAGTTCCTGATGCTCAAAAACTACCTCGACTTCGGGCTCCTCAGGGCTTTGTGGAGTGCGCTCCGCCGCGGGAGTTTTCTCGTCCACCTCTGGTGCAGCCGGGGGTCGCTCCGGTTCTCGCGGGGCTTCTAAGGGTTTTTGTTCGGCATTTTTTCTTTGGCGCGCAGCGGCTAACTCCGTCCGTTGCGCGCCTAGCTGCTCCTTTTGGTGTTGTAATTGCTCCTTGGAATCCCGTAATTGTTTATTTTGTTCACGTTGTTCGCTCTCCAGCTTGCGCTCTAACTTCTTACGCCCCCGATAATTCAAGTAATCCAGCGCCAATAAAGCTCCGGTAGCGTTTCCGGTTCTACCACGGTCTTGCTCATTGTCTTTTTCGGTTTGGCTTTCATTTCGCTCAATGAGTGTCGTATTTGGCGATTGAGTTTCGGGCTCTTCCGGGGTTTCGTTATCCGGGTTGACCCCCCGAGATCGCTTTGCTTCGGCCTCAGAGATACCGGGAGTATCCCGCTCTGAATTCAGCTCATTATCTTCCGGGTTTTCTTCGCTCGGGTTTGGCCTTGATGACTCTTCTGCTAACGCCGGTTCGGACTCACTTCGTGAAGTTTCTTGGGCTTCTTGTGGCGTTGGTTCTTCGGGTGCTTTATCTTGCCGTTTGGCTTGCAGCGGCTCCAAGGAAATGAGCGGTGCGCGGGCCGACCGTTCGGGATCGGCTGACCGCCCGTCCGCTTCTTGTTCGCCACCACCGAACATTCGGCCCAAAAAACGACGCCAGCGCGAGCTTTTTCCTTTTTTACGGCGAGTACCTTTTTCGGCGTCATCATCTTCATTTTCGTCATCCTTTTCGCGCGAACGACGCAAGAAATCCACTACCGATTCAAAACGGCTGCGTCCCGGCTGTGTATCGTCATGTGATTCTTCGCCGTAGCGTGGCGAGAATCGCTCCTCATTCATAGTATATATTTATACAATATCTACAGTGATCTTTCAATAACTTCTCTGGTAAAGACTTCCAGTCTATCGCCTTCTTCTATCTGTAGCTTGTTAGTGGTTGCCAAGTTAACACCGCACTGTTCGCCTTCTTGCACCTCTTTGGTGTCCTGCGGGCCCCGCTTAAGGTTAGTCACTTCCGCTTCGGCAATTTGCTCTTTGTCCCGGAAGATTCGGGCATAGGCCGGCGCGACAAGGCGCCCTTTCGTTACTTCACCGCCGCATATCACTTCCGTTTTGGTGGTTTTAAACACCGCGAGTACTTTTAGTTTACCGGTGTCGGTTTCTTTGACTTCCGGTGCCAAGAGTTTACTCATTTCATCTTTCACGTCATCAATTAATTCATAGATAACTTGGTATAAACGAACCGAGGTTTTATCACGATTTATGCTATGGCGAATACCGGCCGGCAGTTCTACATTGAACCCGTAAATAATCGCATTACTGGTAAGCGCCAAATACGCATCATTTTCGTTGATCGCCCCGATACCGGAGCTAATAACGCGAACCGCCACTTCTTTGGTGTCTAGCGACTTAAGGCTATCAATGACAGAGGTAAGCGACCCTTGCACGTCGGCCTTCACGATTACGTTCAACTGCTGCAAATCCCGAGAACGATTCATTATATTAATCAAATCCGCACTACTGCCAACTTGGGAAGCGGCCGTCGCTTTCTGAGCTTTGGCCTGCTGAACTTCCAGGCGAGCGGTCTTTTCATTCTTTACCGCCTTGAATTCGTTACCGAAAGCCGGTAAATCTTTAAAACCGGAAATGATTACCGGCGTGGACGGACCGGCCGTTTTTATGGGGTTTCCGAGCGTATCTTCCAGGTTCCGGACTCGCGCATAGGTAGCACCGGCCACAATAAAATCACCGGGTTTTAGTTGGCCGCCTTCCACGAGCGCGATAGCAATCGGGCCGCGACCCTTTTCCATGTGCGATTCAATCACCAAGCCCTCGGCCGGTATATCCGTATCGGCCTTTAATTCTTCGACATCAGCGGTCAACAGCACCATATCCAAAAGTTCTTTTATGCCCTCCTTGGTCTTAGCGGACACCGGCAAGGCAACGGTATCGCCTCCCCACTCTTCGATGAGCAGGTTGTTATCGGCCAGTTGTTGTTTCAATTTGTTTAAGTCGGCGTCCGGTTTGTCGACTTTGTTCATGGCCACGATCATCTTGACCCCTGCTTTTTGGGCAAAACGAATGGCTTCCAGCGTTTGCGGCTTAATACCGTCGTCGGCCGCGACCACCAATATCGCCAGATCGGTCAGTTGTGCTCCGTGCTCACGCAGGGCGGCGAAGGCTTCATGCCCCGGCGTATCCAAAAATGTCACCCGGCGGTCATCGTGCGTAATTTGATAGGCGGAAATGTGTTGCGTGATTCCGCCCGATTCACCGGTGGCCACATCAGCTTCACGAATGGCATCCAGGAGTGACGTTTTGCCGTGATCCACGTGCCCCATTACCGCGATAACCGGCGGCCGTTCTTGGGCCTTATCGCTATATGTCTTCTTTTTGCGGGCGGGAGCTTCCTCTTCTTCGGAACTTTTCCGCTGCAACTCCACGTCCATGCCCATTTCTTCCAGCATGATTTCCACGGTGTCATAGTCCAACTGTTCGTTCACCGTGGCCATGACGCCGTTTTTCATGAGCTCGGCAATCAGCTCGGTCGTGGGCATCATCAACTCTTCAGCCAGATCACCGACGGTAATATGGTCCTGAATTTGAATTGTTCGTGCCATATTCGTCTCCTTTCTGGCTTCGTTATCTACATCACTTACGCGTCTTTGAGGCTCAAAGCAATTTTACGAGCTTCAGTGTCAACATCGATCACCTTGAACTTCTTCTTTTCGTTCAGCTGGAAAATCTTTTCCGGATCAACGCCTTCACCTTCGCCCATTTCACTGACATGCACCAAGGCCTCCACTGATGGACTTAGCTGCACGAACGCGCCGAATGGCGTAATGCGGGTAATTTTACCTTCTACGCTGTCACCCTTCTTAAAGGATTTCACCTCGTTCAGCCATGGGTCTTCCTGCATTTGCTTCAGGCTCAGCGACAAACGGTCTTTATCAATGGAGATAATCTTGGCCTCTACCGTATCGTCCACCTTTACGTAATCCTTGGGGTCTTCAACGCGATCCCAGGAAATTTCCGAAATATGGATCAAGCCTTCAACGCCGTCGACATTCACGAACGCGCCAAAGTCAATCACTCCGGTAATTACGCCTTTTACGGTGTCACCGACGTTCATCTTGGCGAACCGTTCTTGCATATCGTCCTTGATGGCCTCTTTTTCGGAAAAGATCAGTTTGTTTTCCTTGCGGCTTATATCCAAAATGCGCACGCGAATATCTTTATCCAGTAGCTTATTCAGCTTTTGGAGTATTTCGTCTTTGTCAGCGCCCGAAACGCGGGGGTAATGCCCGGCGGCCAGCTGTGACACCGGCAAAAAGCCGCGTATGCCTTCCAGTTCCACCAATAACCCGCCGCGGTTAGCGTCATAAGGGTTTACCGTCACGATTTCCTCGGCTTCAAATAGCTTTTGCAATTCGTCCCATCCACGATCCTTGGCGGCCCGGCGCATGCTTAACAGCGCGTACCCGTCCTCTATCTCCGGGTCAATAACACTGGCGGACACTTGTTGCCCTTCCTCCAGTTTTTTGCCACGGCCGACTTCCCGGCGTAGCACGACTCCAACGCCATTGGCGCCCAAGTCAACCCACACTTCGTGTTTTTTGACCGACATGACCGTCCCTTCGACCACATCGCCCGCTTTGAATTGTGTAACCTCGTTGGACTCGAGCAGCTCGTCCATGGTCACTGCATTATTCTTTGACATGTTATACATGCCTCCTTCGTTACTGCGGCGGCCCGTAAGCCGTAACTCCGATCAGATTTACTCTAATTATATCCGTTTTACCCCTAAAGGTCAAAGGTAGTTTTCGGGGTGCTCTATGCTAGACTGAACACATGTATCTGGCCATTGATATCGGAGGGACGAAAACGCTGCTTGCCAGTTTCACGAGCGACGGTAAGCTTAAACGGTCCGTAAAGTTCAAAACCCCCGTTCTATACGACGACTTCCGTGACAAATTGGCCATTAACGTTGAAAAATTATCAACAAAAAAATTTACTCGCTGCGCGGTAGCCATCGCCGGAAAAGTTGACCGCAAACAAGGGGTGGGCGTAGCTTTCGGCAGCCTTACCTGGACGAACGTCCCCATCGGTGCCGACGTAAAAAACATCGTCGGGTGCGAAGTACTTATAGAAAACGATTGTAATGTAGCGGGGCTGTACGAAGCAAAGCACGTTTCCGATAAATACAAACGGGTCATGTACGTTACTATCAGCACGGGTATTGGTGGCGCCATCATTCAAAATGGCCATATAGAAAAAACCACGCAAGATAGTGAAATCGGGCACATGCTCTTTGAACACGACGGCAAGCTCCAGCGCTGGGAAGACTTCGCCTCCGGTGGCGCAATCGTGAAAAAATACGACAAGCTAGCCAGCGAAATCGACCCCAAAGACAGTGGTAAATGGTACACCATTGCCCGCTGGCATCGCTATTGGGCTGATCGATGTCATTGCTACCCTTACGCCGGAAGTTATTATTTTTGGCGGTGGCGTCGGGGCGCACTTTGATAAATACCAAGATCGCCTTATGGAAGAGCTTAAAATTTATGAAAACCCACTGCTCACACTACCGAAAATCATACAAGCCACCCGTCCCGAAGAAGCCGTAGTCTACGGCTGTTATGAACTGGCGAAGGATCAAGACAGCCCGGAAAAGCACTTTAAAACTAGATTAAAATGAAAAAGCTACTCACTAAATTGCGTACTCACTACCCGCACATTACCTTCGTGGAGGGCGAACATTTTTATTGGTCGCCGGGCAGCGCGACGGTGACCTACTGCTTTGACAGCGAAAACGACAAACAACGAATCACTCTTTTGCACGAACTGGCTCATGCCCTACTGGAACACACCACCTTCACGACGGATTTCGAACTGCTTCGCATAGAAGTAACCGCTTGGCGTAAAGCCCAGGAACTCGGAAAGCGTTATGCGGTAAACATCCCCGAAGAACACATTGAAAAATGCCTGGATACCTACCGCGATTGGCTGCACTCCCGCAGCACTTGTCCGGATTGTCTCAATAACGGTATTCAAGCAAAAAGTGATCGGCTTTACCGTTGCCCGAACTGCCGCCAAACGTGGAAAGTATCCACTTCCCGACTCTGCCGCCCCTATCGCCAAGTCGCCACCACAAAATAAACCCGAAAGGCTAAATTGCCCGGTAATTTTTATTGATTTGAGCGGGAAAGAGCGAACCGTATCTACGTACGGCGAGGACACACCACAACGAGACAAACTCTCCACAGTATGCCAAGAACAAGACAAGTCCCCGGCTTTGCCGGGGACTTTTGTTGCCTACGCGAGGTGAATCGCTTAAGCGGTCTTCTTGGTGCGGCGTGAAATACGTCCGCCTTTGGCGCCGGCCTTACGGGCCAGATCGCGATTCGCGTAAAAACCGCCCGTCTTTCCGAGCTTACCGCCCTTGGCACCAATTTTTGCGTAAAAATCAGCGCCGTACTTAGTTTTATTGGTTGTAGCGGCTGCGCGCCCGCCGTTTTTAGTTCCTGCCATTTGTGAGGCCTCCTATTAATATTGTCTCTCGATAAAAATAAAAGGGCTCCGCCCTTTGTGAGCGAAACCCTCTATTCCTTCGAATGTGCTTATGATAGCACTACATTGCGTTTATGTCAATTATAATTCTTGAGTTAATACTGGGGTTCTCCGGGAAAATAGCACGGCTCTAAAAAGATAAAAGCCACCCTTTCGGATGGCTTTTATATAATTCGGCACCGTGCTATTTTCCCAGGGGTGAACCCCAAGTATTGTAACCGCAGCAAGGCTTAACTTCTGTGTTCGGTATGGGAACAGGTGTCTCCCTTGCGCTGTGGGCACCGACGACGGTAGTCGTCGAGTCCAAAGCATAAAGTCGAAAGTCGAAAAGTCTTAAACGTACTTTTTACTTTATAACTTTATGAACTTTTTAACTCGCGCTGACTAGCGCTAGTCGATGTCCACTAAAAGTGCACGGATAAAGATGAACTGTTAAGGCAAACCTACCTTTCGGTAGACAGGCAGTGCTGATAAAGCACCAATAACTAGTCAATCCCGAAAAGAGCTAACGGATTACAAGTAATCCTAACTCTAACGGAACAAGTCACACAAACAATTCCAGAACGGGCACATCTGGATGCAGTGTGCAGTTTATCGCCGAGGAAACGCAAGTGAGTTGTATGAAAATACTACTCACGCGTCCCACAGGTGAAAACTGTGCAATGCGCCAGAAGTTCTTGGAAAAGTCAGGCTTGGCCTGGCTTTTCAAGAACGGTGTGTCTGTTCTGGTCGTAAAAAGTCAATGGGACTATTAGTACGCTTCGGCTCCACATCTCACGATGCTTCCACCTTGCGCCTATCAACGTGATCGTCTATCACGGTCCTCATGGGGAAACCTAATCTTGAGGTCGGCTTCGTGCTTTATATGCTTTCAGCGCTTATCCGATCCGCACATAGCTACCCAGCAATGCCCTTGGTAGAACAACTGGTACACCAGCGGTGCGTCCACTCCGGTCCTCTCGTACTAGGAGTCGATCCTCTCAAGTTTCCTATCGTCCACAGCGGATATAAACCGAACTGTCTCACGACGTTCTGAACCCAGCTCACGTACCACTTTAATCGGCGAACAGCCGAACCCTTGGAAGGTGCTCCCCCTCCAGGATGTGATGAGCCGACATCGAGGTGCCAAACAGCGCCGTCTATGTGAACTATTGGGCGCTATAAGCCTGTTATCCCCGGGGTAACTTTTATCCGTGTGCGTCGTCGATCCCACGTTCATTAGCCTAATGGCTGATACGACGGGTCACTAGCTCCCACTTTCGTGTCTGTTTGGAATGTACTCCTCACAGTCAAGCCGGCTTCTGCGCTTGCACTATCGGTTCGATTTCCATCCGAACTTAGCCGACCTTTGAACGCCTCCGCTACTCTTTGGGAGGCAACCGCCCCAGTTAAACTACCCATCAGACACTGTTCCCAAACCGGATAACGGTTCAAGTAAGTACAAAATTTTAACAAGAGTGGTATTTCACTGATGACTCCACCCCGACTAGCGTCGGGGCTTCAAAGTCTCCCACCTATCCTGCACATGTTAAAACTCGGCACAATGTCAAATTGTAGTAAAGCTCCACGGGGTCTTTTCGTCCTGCTGCGGACAGACGGCATCTTTACCGCCAATGCACTTTCACCGAGCTCTTCGTTGAGACAGTGCCCACATGATTGCTCCATTCGTGCGGGTCAGAACTTACCTGACAAGGAATTTCGCTACCTTAGGACGGTTATAGTTACCGCCGCCGTTCACTGGGGCTTCAGTTCTCGCCGTGAAGCGATCCCCTTAACCTTCCAGCACCGGGCAGGAGTCAGCCCCTATACATCCACTTTCGTGTTAGCAGAGACCTGTGTTTTTGGTAAACAGTTCCGTGGGCTCCTTAGCTGCGCCCAGCCCTAGTTTTGGGCTCGAAGAGTTAAACTTTCTTCGAGTCGCTCAACTAACTTGTGCTTTGCGCTGCCATGTTGCTTTAGTTTACGCTCGCGAAGCTTTGCGTCTGTCTCGGACGCGTAAGCTTCGTAATATTTTAGAAGCCAACGACCGCTCGATTTGGTCGTAAACTTCTTACCTTTTGCATTATGCTCACTAACTCTGCGTTTTAGATCGGCCGAATAGCCGATATAAATCTGCTTTGTTTTGTTATGTTGCAAAAGGTAAACAAAGAACATGGCAACAGTATATCGCAGTCCATACTGATATATGAGACTGGATAAAGCCCAAAACTAGGGCTGGGAGACCTTATCCCGAAGTTACGGTCGCTGTATTGCCGAGTTCCTTAACGAAGAATCACTCGTACACCTTGGTCTACTCGACCTGAGCACCTGTGTTGGTTTGCGGTACGGATAGCCATACTCATAAGCTGTCAAACTTTTCTGGTCAGCACTCTCACCGGACTCTCCGCCGGCTGGCGGATCGCATTCGGAGTTATTACACTCCTTAGACGGGTATAACCATGAACCCGCTCCGGCTAACATGCCGCGCATTGACAACAAAGTAAGACTAGTACGGGAATATTAACCCGTTGTCCATCGCCTACGCTACGCGCCTCGGCTTAGGACCGACTAACCCTGGGACGATTACCGTGGCCCAGGAAACCTTGCTCTTTCGGTGGGCAGGATTCTCACCTGCCTTATGGTTACTCATTCCAGCATTCTCACTTGATACCGCTCCACCGAACCTCGCAGTTCGACTTCAATGCAATATCAACGCTCCTCTACCGCTCATGCATAGCACGAGCAAGTCGAAAGTTGAAAGTAGCAAGTCGAAAGTAATGAAAAATATTCAAAACTTTACGAACTTTTAACTTTACGAACTTTTAACTCGCTTGTGCTACGCACAAGCCCATATCTTCGGTGCTATGCTTAGCCCCGTTACATTTTCCGCGCGAGATCTCTTGACGAGTGAGCTGTTACGCACTCTTTAAATGAATGGCTGCTTCTAAGCCAACATCCTCGTTGTTTAAGAAATCTCACCTCGTTTCCCACTTAGCATAGACTTAGGGACCTTAGATGATGGTCTGGGCTGTTTCCCTTTTGAGCGACGAGCTTAGCCCCGCCGTTCTAACTGCCGTAGTTCCACATATGGTATTCGTAGTTTGTCAAGGGTGGGTACGCTTGCGCGCCCCAGTCCGAAACAGAGCTCTACCCCCACATGCTACCGTACGACGCTAGCCCTAAAGCTATTTCGAGGAGAACCAGCTATCTCCGAGTTCGATTGGCATTTCACCGCTAACCACAGCTCATCCAAGAGCTTTGCAGCGCTCCCTGGTGCGGTCCTCCACGCAGTATTACCTGCGCTTCAACCTGGCCATGGTTAGATCACTCGGTTTCGGGTCTACTAATACACACTAATTCGCCCTATTCAGGCTCGCTTTCACTGCGCCTCCGTCAATTGACTTAAGCTTGCGTGTATCAGTAACTCGCTGGATCGTTCTACAAAAAGCACGCCGTCACCTGATGCTCCGCATCAGCAAATCTGAAATCCGAAATTTTGAAATTTGAAACAAATCTGAAATCTGAAATCAGAAACTTTAAACCCTTCGGTTTCGTGCTTCTTATTTCTTGTTTCGTGCTTCTTATTTCTTGTTTCGTGCTTGTTTCCTATTTCGTTACTTCGTGCTTCGAATTTGCCAATGCGAAGCATTGGCTCCGACTCCTTGTACGCACACAATTTCAGGTTCTATTTCACTCCCCTCCCGGGGTTCTTTTAACCTTTCCCTCACGGTACTAGTTCTCTATCGATCGTAAGATATATTTAGCCTTGGAGGGTGGTCCCTCCGGATTCAATCAGAGTTTCTCGTGTTCCGATCTACTCGACAAATGCTCGCGTTCCACGCGTGCAAGTTCAAAAGTTAAAAAGTAACAAGTATAAAGTAGTAGGAATCACTTGCTTTATACTTTAAGAACTTTCAACTTTCAACTTGCTTGCGCAGAGCGCAAGCGCTACAAAAACAAAGTTTGCTTCGCTTGGCATACGCGGCTTTCACGCTCTTTGGCTCTCTTTCCAGCGGATTCTGCTCGCTCGGCAAATTTCTTACTTTGTGCCTGATGGTGGTAGCTCAGACTGCCAAAACGGAATGCTAGATAAATCTAGTGCTCCGTCTTGGATATTTGTAGTGTCACAACCCCTTATATGCATTAGCCTACCAGCCTTACCGGCTGCATCTCGCTACTGACAAGAAACCAGGAATCAGGAACTAGGTATTAGCTAGTTTCTATTTGCTAGTTGCTTGCTTCAGCAGTGAGATACAGCTGGAGCATAATAAGGTTTGGGCTCTACCGGGTTCGCTCGCCACTACTACCGGCATCGTTGTTTACTTTCTCTTCCTCAGGGTACTAAGATGATTCAGTTCCCCCGCTTACCGCCTATTATCCTATCAGGCCTCATCTAATGCCAAAATATTCTGTTGAGCACGCATAGCAGCGACTGACAACAGTGTAAAATTCTTTCGACGTATTATACACATACGTCTTAATAATTTTCCGCTGTTTCAGACAACTGATCTGTGCGCTCAATCAAAAATTTTGACATCAGATGAGGCCACATTCAGATAATGGTGATGAGACATGACTCCCATCGGGTTTCCCCATTCGGACATCTCCGGTTCAAAGCTTAGTAAGCAGCTCCCCGGAGCTTATCGCAGCTCCTCACGTCCTTCGTCGGTATCTTACGTCAAGGCATCCGTTGTGCGCGCTTGAGTAACTTTTTACGTTTCACGCGTTTGTGTCACAACAACCTGCTAACGAGCAAAGCTCGCTACCCTGTTGTTGTTCTTGGCGCACTACTGCGTCAGAAGCTGTGTTACTCACTCACCGTACCTAAGTACGGCTCGCTGCGTTACTCGCTTCTTCCTTGTATTGCATCCAAGCACAATCACGTGAGTTGATTTGATGTGCAACTCGTCTCCACTCCGAAGAGTTTCGACAAGTCCGCCCATAGCCCCCAAAGGGGCAAAGGCGGATTGACTAGTTATTGGTAACTACCAACTTGAGTTACAAAGTTTATAAACTTAAAAGTAAAAAGTATGGGTTTCATAACTTTATACTTTAAGAACTTTCAACTTTGAACCGTTGCGCTAGCAACCAATACTATGCCGTTTGCCTTACATCCACTCACTTTTTCGTTCATTCTCGTAATCTAGTTATAGATTACTCGAAAGCAGAAAAGGTGAGGGATCATCTTTACTTGATTTCATTCAACTTGTTAAGTTACGACCCAAGCCCACACATAAAGAAAATTCCTTTGCTGCGTTGCTTCTATTAGCTTGAGTTTACGTTTTTAGCTTGGCGGTTTAGGTCAAATCTAATGACTTAAACTCAAGCAGCCCGGTCATAATAGCAAGAATAACAGATCAGGTCAACTCATATTCTGGCGACAATTGATGTAATTTAGTCTTCGCTTTGGAAGGGGTTAGTCAAGGTCTCTGCGGCTTGGGTGGCGCTGCTTAGCTGCATCTCGTATTGAACTTTCTTGGGGAGTTGGTGGTTTTTCAAGAATTGTGGACACTCTGCAGCAAACTGTACTCGTAACCTGTGTGCTCTAAGCCTGAACGCGTCAAATCTTTAACATCTTCAAAACTAAACCAGCGATAGGCTTCTATTTCTTTTTCATCAAAATAGATTATCTCTTGATCTGTTTTTGCTGAGTACACTTTATAAAGCTTGTTTTTATACGACAACTCGCCGACATAGCTAATTTGATTAACCACAAGCTTAAATTCCTCTTGCAGCTCGCGCACTACTGCTTGTTCTGGCGATTCGTCACCTTCAAAATGGCCACCAGGAAAGCTCCAGAGACCACGCTTTTCCGGGTCCCTTACATCGCCAGGATATTGCGGCGTCTGATTATGTTGCACCAACAGATACTTGTCACCCTTTCTAACAATTACTCGAACACCGTAGACCTTCACGCTATTCCCAGTCGCTTATGACGATGGTTTTGCCACGTTTTTCCAAGTTTATCCGTTGTCCGTCTTGCCATTTTAGCTGGCGGATCATTTCAATTGGCACGCTTACGGTATACGTACCAGTGTTATTTTTGGATAAAACTCGTTGGTTTTGTTCGCCTGCCTTATAAGTCCCCATCTTCCCTCCTTCATGGCTTATGCGCTTCAGTAACCCGCTCATCAAGCACAGCTTGTAACCGGTTACTGTTCTTGGTGTATTTTGCCAGTTTTAGTTGTAATGCTCGCGTACCGTACCAATGAGTACGCCGTGCTGTGCTTCTCACTAAGAACTAACAAACTACACTCAAGCGCAGAACCCATGTTTTTAATGTTTGCTTTAAGGGCTCTCACACTGCCCTCAAAGCACTCTTTCAATTACTACAGATCTATTTTACATAAAATTTAATTTAAATACAATTTAAATTAAATTTCGGTGGAAATATTCGAATTACGTATTGAACAATAAAATATCACCCATGGTGTAATTTTGAACAAATTCCAGTATCCACCCACGTGGAAAAACAATGGATATCTTGTTTCTTCCCTGTTAGAAGCTTGTTTTATTGGATGGTTTCCGTTACAATAACGCGAGTCTTATCCTGAGGGGCGTTAGCTCAGTTGGCTAGAGCACCTGCTTTGCAAGCAGGGGGTCCGGGGTTCGAGTCCCCGACGCTCCACCATACTTCGCCAAGGCTACGTATGGCAGGCCCTAGCGAAAGAAGACAATAAAGTACGCGGGCGGCTAGCTCAGTGGTTAGAGCGCTTCACTGATAATGAAGAGGTCCCAGGTTCAAATCCTGGGTCGCCCACCAGCAAGAATTCAATTTCACTAACGCCCGAGTCAAAGCGAACATTTAATAGCGAGGTTCACCGTATCATACGATACGGTGCCGTGTCGTATAACTCGGCCAGTCCCGGGTCGCCCATCACGACCAACACCCTACGAGGTGTTTTTTATTTAATGCAAATTGCCCCGTTACGTTTAGGCATATAGGTTACATGCTTTATACTATAGGCTGGAGATCAAAACACAACGCTAACAGATAGGCGCACAAGTATAAATTAGCCGGCAAAAGTAGCAACCGAGCCGGCAAAACTACCCCGCCATGGCAAATCAAAAAAAACACCGTTCAAAACAGTTTTACGTGAAAGCTTTATTCGTATGTTTGTTTGCCGTTAGCATGACAATTTTACTGACCGGTTCAAGAGCCGCAACGACAGTTACAATACCGGGGTCGATTGCCGACGATTGTAGCGAAGATGTTACAGGCGAGATACAGTCTTGGGTTGACGACGCCCCCGATGGCTCCACGCTGCAATTTGGCAACAATGCTTGCTATCATGCTGAGTTACCGCTGTTGATCCTTGAGCGTAGCGGGCTTACGCTAGATGGAAATGGCTCAGAGATGGTTCAGTACACGGACGGACACGACACCTCACCACCCAGCAATTATTTTCCCGCGTATAACTGGCCGCGTAATCGTTCAAACATAACTGTGAGTGATAGTCAGAATATTACTATCAAAGATCTTACGGTACGTGGTCCGAATTCTAACGGAGGTCCGGACGGTCAGTACATAGCGGAGCTGGAAGCACAACACGCTTACAACATTATTGATTCTGAAAACACCGTTCTAAGCAACGTGGAAGGCTATCAAGTGTGGGGCGATTTCGTATACATGAGCGGTGGAGACGGCTTAACCGTCAGGAATGGTACATTCGCGCAAAATGGACGCCAAGGACTAGCTATAGTGGACGGCTCTAACCTGTTATTCGAAAATAACGATATGCGCCAAGTGCGGCGATCGATGATAGATTTTGAAGCCAACTACGCCGGTGCAAATATGCAAAACCTAACATTTCGTAATAACCTTTTTGGCCCGGCCCGACTAAATTTTCTGGCTAACGGCGGGGCTGATGCCGTTATAGAAAATGTATTATTTAATAACAATACGCTTGATGGCATGGCAATGAAGATCCATATCGTCCCGCCCAATAAAGCTAACCCATCAGACGCCAGCTCGTTCAAGCGCAGAAACTATCGATTTATTGATAATGACTCCAACAGACAACATGGTACGAACTCCGAAAGAACCATAATCGTGGACAGTGTTTTAGGCTTTAACTTTACCGGAAATAACACCGTGGCGCAGGAAAACAGAAACATGAAACTCATCGAGCTCAGGCGGGTTCGCGATGCTGTCATGAAAAATAATTCGGTCATTGACGCGGTCGGGTTTGCGTTTTACGACGACAGTAGCGTAGTGAATGTCTGCGAAGAAAACAACACTATTGGTCCGGATGGTCAGCAGCCAGATCCGGACTCCGGTCCAACTTGCCCCGACCCGCCACCAAGCGATGACGGAGGAGGTGGAAGCGGTGGTGGTGATAACACCTCCCCTTCGACCGACGACGGTACTGACACGAGTAATACGGGGGGTGGCACCGGTTCGGGGTCAAGTGGCAATTCGTACTCGTACAACGATCAAGACGCGGGGACACGGGACGAAGACGGGGTCACAAGCGAAAACAACAGCTCCAAAAATGAGCCAGCATATGGCAGCGGGTCATCCAGCGGCGGCCAAAGCAGCGACCAGCCAGGCCAACCATCGCCTTCGGACAACAGTAACGCACTATTGATATTTATTACTGCTTTTGGGGGTATCGCCCTATTGACTTCAGGTGTCTACTTTTTGCGGCGCAAGCGCCGTCTGCAATCAACCCTCCTCAGCCACACTGTTGGTCAAAATACCCTGCCTTCCATACATAATAATCTATCAAGCCCACAAGACGCACAACAGCAGCTTTACGATTCAACCCCCAACCAAGGGCCCAAACCGGGAACTTTGTTCTATCCATCATCAAACCGTGGAACGGATCAAAGCCCGACTCAGCAAGACGTAAAAAACAAGACCACTTAGCGACTAAACTATTCAAGGTATTTTGAGTCTTGTACCAGTACCAAATGAATAAGTCTGCGGGGCATCACCGTCCGGAATGGAGAATTTTAGCACCCCATTGCTTAGCGCAATAGGGTCTGGTAGTGGACTAAAATTACCCGGAACGTCATAGCCCAAGTAAAAGAAATCGTTTGTTTCTAGGTTCGTAATTTTCAGCTTTCCACCACTGGTTTTGTAGTGGTGCAGTTGTCCTTTCGCTTGCACGAGACCAATAAAAGGAACGAAAAGCTCACTATCGTCCTCCTGCTGCCAGGCGCTGCCGTCCCACCAGTGATGTCGCCCATTTACATACCCGGACTCTGTAAAATGAATGTTGTCATTGCTGTCAAAACCGAGGTTACCGCCTAGTAATGACGGATCTAGCGTGTTCGGTATTGTGCAGTCTGTTACTGCTTTTGATTCCGGCTCCAGTATGGGCATGATAACCGTCTGCCCGCTTACTGATGTGAACGTTGGTATGTTATTGTTCATGATTGCGGTCGAAAAATCGTCAGATTTAATCATGAACGGCTCACGACGCGTGTCTTGACCTTCATCCACTTCAGGCTCCCCTGATTCAACTGCATCCCATTGCCACACACCCGAAACCCACAAGGTGTCATTGTGTACCGTAACAGCGTGGCAGTAGGCTCGCTCGGGGTCACCATTGTTTTCAGTATTGTCACACTTTATAAGATCTCCCACACCATCCCACGGTTGCCAGTTAGTTTCTCCGGGTTTCAATACGTAACAAACAGAGTCGCGTCCAAGCACGGATTGCTGATCTCTTTGCCCCCGCAACCAGGCAATAACACCGTTAGTAAAAGGCAGGAATGTGTCGTACGTACCCCGCACAGCATTAGCTGGGTCCACGCCCTCAAACGATGGAGTTAAATCAATAAGACCGGCTGCCGAACTAAAACCACCTGCAATTGAATCCGGCTGATTAGATTTGATATAGTGCATGACTTGCTCGCCGTGCGTGTTGCCGACAATGTGAATATATCCTGATGAGTCGCGGCAAATTGCCAGCCTGTTGTGAGCGTCACCCGAACCCACTGGTAAGCCGAGTGGGTTACCTGAAATGGTGGATAAATCAAACGTTTCCCACGCCTGTCCCGGTGCCCTGCGACATGCAAGTGCGTTCCAGTCATTCATAATAACCACGGTGTACTCCGTGCCATCCGGAGCCGTCCAACACTGTGGACCTGAACCCGCACCACCATTTCGTAAATTAGATATACTCATGTTCCAATCGTATGATAAATTGCTGCGCGGATTCCCCAAGTTTCTACATTGGCGTCTGCAACGTCATGTTCTGCCGTGATATTGACCGTAAAGTCGTTCGTGTAATCAAACGCTTGAGAGACACGGCGAGACCACACTCGCTCGGCACTTTGTGAATTATCAGTAGCCCCCAAGGTGCTAATACCCCCACCGAATAGTGTTGCGCCGATGAATGTGCCACACGTCATTTTTAAGTCAATCGTCCACGCTCGGTTCGTAGCATTAGTTGCTATAGATGATGCGGCAAAGGTGGCAATGGTCGTAGCGTTCACTGCAACATACAACGTAAGTGATGCGGCACTCCCGGAGTTGTTCTTCCAGTACCCATTTGCCTGAATATGCAATTCATCACCTTGCACCATGCCCGTAACGTTAATCGGATCAAAAACATCAAATGGCCCCGTTTGATTATTTATAAATCCAGTGGTAGTTCCGATGCCAACTCGCCTCGCAACCCCCGGCAAGACATCAAAGCGTGAAGTGTTACTGCCGGTTGGAGTAATAGTAATCATACGCCCCGCGACTGCTTCTGGAATGGCTGTCACGTCCGTATCAATCTCCGTAAGTGCGGCTTGCACATCAGTAGAACTGATGGAGCCTGCAGGGGTAAAGCCAATGGCTGAAGCAGCATGGGCAGCAGTGCCATCTGCTATGTGGGTAGAAGCTTGGTTTAATTTAGTTTGTACGGAACTATCAAGATCGGCTTCTGGTACGCCACCCCCTGGCAAAACGTACTTGTCCGCTAGGTCACTGGTTAAGTTGGTGATTTTGTTTTGCGCAATACTACCCGCCAACATTCCGTTGGTAACGCTACCGGATTTAATGGCTCCACCGGAGTCATGCGAGACTTTGAGATAACTGTTGAGAATCTCACCCCAGTTTCCGACATCCCCTCCTGGTACCGGTAGTCGTGCCATGTTTGTATTTCCTCTTCTTTAATAGTTCGCTTAAATTTTAACACGCTAACGTATAAAAAAGCACCGTTTTTCGTGGTTGCTTCAGCTGTCATGCGCTATATTGGGTTTATATGTACGGGAGTCATGAAGCGCTACATGAGAAAACTCTACGGTTGTATCCCCACCAAGCACTTGCGTTCCATCCTGGACGAATGGGCCGCAAGACAGAACAGGCCGAACCTGTTCACGACACCCGAAAACTACTTGGACGCTTGTTTGTTCCGGATTAGTTGACTGAACCGGACATCTGGGACATCTTTTTTCATGACCGTATCATGGCATAATGGACACGATTAGTGCCCTAGATTTTTTCTATAAACCCTTTTTCGCAATATAACTTCGGTGATTCAAATAACTCCGGCGTGAAAAAATAATAGCCTCTCATTAAAATGTAGCTTAAGATTAACGTGTGCGTGACTACCCTAAGCCAAAAATATCAATTTGGCTTAATTACAATGCTATTTACGACAGGAGTGGCAGGAATATCCGTCCATTGCGCATAAGGGGGAGATACATAGTGCGTATCTAGCTCAAAACCGTGTAGAGTCGAGTTTTGCAGGTTCGCCGGAACTGGAAAAGGATTTAAACCATAAGCGGGGCTGCCACCAAAACCACTAAGACTTATTTGTGTCCCGACCCCCGGAGGGCCATCAAGCCAAAACGTTGCGGTCGTCCCGTTCGTTTGAATCCCCAACTTGCGTGGCATACCATCCGTATGTGAGTACCCCGCGACGGCATAAATATAATTTCCGAAATCTTCGGGCGGGTTGCCAATTCCCGCAATAAAGAATAACGGCGTCGAATCATTTAAAGCAGAAGGCCAAATACCAAGCCCATGTTCGGGCGATCCCGGAACAACATGCACTATGGGGGCGCCTTCCACATGGTGACCTTCGTTAATACTCATAAGACCACTCCACTCAACTTCCAAATACACCGATTCGGTGCCCATATCTCTCCAGGCACAACCAATACCTTGATGTTGCTTGCCGTCTAATGGCGGGTGTGCTTCGAATTGGTCTTCGGCATAATCTGCACCGACACGAGCAGTTGGATCTGATACCACTGCGGCTTTGTTGTAAATTCCCAGTGGTTCATAAGCGGTGTTGTCCCAATCATGACCATCAATCCAGCCGTTCCCCAATGACGCACTATCGGCGCGAGAAAACGCATCAACAAATGCGGTATTGCGGTTCCTGAGCGGACCTCCTGTGTTTGAGACGATTTTGGCACCGGTATTTGTGAATAACGTCATAATCGAGTCATTACCCATTCGTCTGTGGCCCGCTTCATCAGACGTCTTGTTTCATATTGTGTTGAGATGGTAAGTCCCAGCGCGTTCGGGTCACGAATAGTCACGCCGGAACCCGCAGCAATAGCGACGTTAGCCGTTCCTGTTTTGCGCACATATAGATTACTGCCTACTGGGTACGCTACTGATGAGTTGGGTGGAACAGTTTGGGTTCGCACGGTGGAACCGTGTGTTACTTCTACTATTTTACCCACATCACCTCCCACAAACGTACGATCAACCGTTGTGGAAACGATAGGATTAGTGACCGGCGCCTCTAGAGCGGGAACCGCACCGCCGCTTGCCGACATACGCAGCTTTCCAGCATCCGTCCTTACCAGCAGTACATCGACTGCCGCTGAACCGGCACCCAGACTAATCGCCGGTTGACCGAAAGCGAAACTAAGCACAATACCGTCATTGCTGTCAGCGGTGTTTTGCCGCAAAGCCAGTTCGGGTACGCCCGACGAGTCAACAACACTTATATGACCATCTACCCCGGGAGTCATCGTAATATCGCGTCCGAATAGTAAATCCCCCACTTCGTCCAAAGTAAATTTAACCGTTGTTCCTGATTGATCTGCTGGAAACTCTTCCGTACCATCAGGGGTCGTACCAGCTGGCAAAGCATTGATTTCCGTTTGGGCGGCCTCCAAGTCGTCTACATCGCTTTGTACTGCAGCTACCTCCGTATCTATATAGGTTTTAGTTGATTCGGCGCTGGCAACATTGCTCGCGGTCGCAGTAGCAAATGTGTCATCATCAATAATGCTACTCGTGTTAAATTTTGCGTCCAATGCGGTTTGTAAATCAGTTTGGTCACTAAGCGTACCGGTAATACCGCCCCAGGCCGTCGAAGCATTAAGCTTCGTTTGCACAGCGGAACTCAGATCGGCTTCTGGTACGCCACCCCCTGGCAAAACGTACTTGTCCGCTAGGTCACTGGTTAAGTTGGTGATTTTGTTTTGCGCAATACTACCCGCCAACATTCCGTTGGTAACGCTACCGGATTTAATGGCTCCACCGGAGTCATGCGAGACTTTGAGATAACTGTTGAGAATCTCACCCCAGTTTCCGACATCCCCTCCTGGTACCGGTAGTCGTGCCATGTTTGTATTTCCTCTTTTATCTGTAAAAATTTTACCACGATCAACCATAGAAAGGCATGCCGCTCATGGTTGCTTAAGTTTAATAGAAAGTAAAAAATCATCTAATGACTAGTGGTTCAGAACAAGCCAGCTTTGAATTTGCGCCTGCAAACCTCAGGCTGGGAAGAGTATTCATACTGACAACTGTCGCTTCAGCTAAGACAGTTGAGCTTGAACCTGCGCTCACCGCTCCAGAAATTGAGCCCCATATTCCTTCCGTCACCTCTGGTGTAAGACGAGTATTGCAAAGAATGAGGGGTCTTTATGTACCTTCGTCCATAGATAATACTAGTTACGAACCCCTCATAGAAATTGGTGAACACCCAACTAAAATATGGCAAGATGCCACCGGCTTACACCCGTCAGAGATTTACAGATTCACACCAGAAGGTAAAGATTGGGGTATATCACTCATCCTTGATTTGGCCCTAAACGACTGGCAAAAAGGTAAAGTTCGCCTTGAAGACCACCAACTCTACCAAAAAGTAGAATAAGAAATTTACAAACCACGTATCACTCGAACTCATAAAAAGCTACTTTTGGCGAATACCAATGAGCGTTTTTACTGCAGGTGGCAGGACCCAGTCGAAGGTCTCTAATATCCGGCCTGCTGTAATCTCAATTCTTGAATACTCCATGTCTTTGCTATTGCACATTCCTGCTGGTCGCGGAGTATCTGGTGACCACCTTTCAGAGTAACCATCGCATGCACCGCTCAAGCCACTAAATTTTAGCTCTTTCTCTATGAGTTCTGCGCCATTTTTTTCAAGCAAATCATTGTAGATGCTTGGCCTACTTTCCATACTATTCCAATTCTTTCGCCTCCAAAGTACATCAGCCGCAGCTAAACGAGCCATAGGGCATCCTACACACCCATCTGCATCGTTCTCTATCATAAAGGAATCAATCTCCTCTTTTGTTTGCCCTAACAAAGCTTCAAAATTTCGCATAAGTCATATGATACAATTTTTTTACAATTTTGTAAATTATTTACGTGTTCTGTTGTTGTAGTAAATACCGCAACTAACTAGTGACTTAAAAGTCTCTGAGCATAAGAAATTCGCTGTACAGCGAAACAAACCACCCCTCCAATGAAAATTCTGATAGTCCTCTTGTGCTATGATTGGGTCATGAAGAATACAATCTTGGTGATGTCTTGGGTAACCATTTTAACGATAAGTCTATTTGTTGTTAGTGTTGGTGTTTATGACAGTAGGGCTGAACAATCTAAAGCTGACCGCGACAACCATATTCGTTTGCTCAGCAAAGCGTGTAGCGAACAAGTTAATGAACGATTTTCCACGTCGGGTGATGCAAACATCAAGGATATCTACTCGTATCGAACTCCTGAAGAAGTTTTCCTGGCAAAACACGCAGCACAACTAGATTGCGTAACACGCTACCCCTTAGAATACTAGTTTATACTGCTTATGGCTATACAATGTTTCTTGCTTTTTGCAAACCTAAGGTGTATGGTGTAGCCAGCGTAATGTGGGATTACTCGAGAGGGCAAAAACACTAAAATCGCAATTTAATTAATACAAAGGAAAAACTATGCAAGCACATACTGGTACTTGGAGACAAATCAATACTATAGAAAGTAGACGTTATACGTGCGGTAACTGCAGTGCAGATATAACATCTAACGTAGGCTACTCATGTCTAAAACCATCAGGAGCACCAACTGCATTTTTATACATATGCCATTCATGCAACAGGCCAACTTTGATATCAAAAATATCCAACGACGAGCAAGTTCCTGCACCAATGCTTGGCGAGACGATAGACCACTTACCGAAGGACATCGAAGACTTGTATGCTGAAATGAGGCGCTCAACAGCAGCCAACGCATATACGTCAGTGGTGCTTGCAGGCAGAAAGCTACTAATGCACATAGCTGTGGAAGCTGGCGCGAACGAAGGTAAGAAGTTTGTGGCCTATGTGGACTATTTGGTTGACAACCACTATACACCACCGAATAGTAAGGTGTGGGTCGACAAAATACGGGAGCTTGGCAATGATGCAAACCATGAGATTATTATCATGGGCCAAACCGAAGCAAAAGACATTATGAAATTCACTGAAATGATACTGAAGTTTAAGTACGAATTTCCAGAAAGTGTCACCGCTGATAGTGAAGAATTGCCAGAAAAGGTTTAGTCAAAAACTTTAGCTTTGGGCTAGTTTTGGATTTTCTTCGCGAGAACAGCAAAGGATTAGTCGCCGACTCGCCAAAAGCTTTGACTTTGAGCTAGTTTGGGCTTTCTTGGTGAGGAAACGGAAGAAGCCGTACATGCCGGTACGGTGCCCTGAGTACCGGAGGCAAAAAGCTCAAAATAGCCAAAGAAAACTAAAAAGCAGCCTACTTGCTCGGCTGCCTTTTAGTTTGGTCAAAGTTTTTGGGTTAAAACTTTATGTAGCGCAAACCAACTCAGATTCGTGGTTCTAGTAATTTCCATTCAGATAATAAATTATCAACGGTATCTGTTGCTTACTATGGACAACAGACCTTGGATCGCCTAGCTGGAGCCTGCGGCTAGTTATCTGTTTTCTGTGCTTAGTTATCAGCAGGAACTCCTGAACTGACAACCGTAGACTGATTACTAACAACTAGCTAAGCTCCGCTTAGTTTATCTCCCTAGAAAGGAGGTAATCCATCCGCAGCTTCCGCTACGGATACCTTGTTACGACTTAACCCCAGTCATCTCCCCTACCTTAGGCCGGCTCTGGGCCAGACGTCAGGTATTGGCGACTTCCATGGTTTGACGGGCGGTGATTGCAATCAGTTAATCTCTGTTGCTCCCCACGTAGCGTGCGCGTCTAACGCACTACGCGAGTCTTCGTGCCTTAAGGCTTGAATCTGCTCTACTCCTTCAGGTGTAAGATGCCGTTTGGCTTTAATAAGCTCTGCTACTTGGCAAAACTTTTCAAACTGCAAACGCTTCTTAGCCTGAAGCGGATACCGTTGGAAAAATGGAATTATCTTGGTTGAAATGCCCTTAAAGTTACTGATTTTTAGCTTTACGTGGGGTCGCCATTTGGCATACCTTTCGTATTCTAAGCGGTAAATACTGCCGCAATCTAGAACTTTACTAATTTCATGCAAGATTGGTTCATCATCTTCCCGAAGTTCAATCTCGAAAATGAGTCGAACTTCCGGTAACCCGTTGCCGTTTTTATTGATAGTGATGCTAAAACATCCCTCTCCATCAACAAAACCAACAATGTAATGCGGATTCAGCACGAAGTTCGTTCCTTTATATATGTATTTTACTACATGTACTACTACGAACTCAGCTGACTTCCTATTGCCTAGCCTTACTTAAAAGGCGCGATTACTTCGGCTATAGGATCTCCCTGGGTCACACATTGGGCTGTTTCGGACATTCCTAAACACTCTTTCTTGGTAGCTTCCCTATGGTACACATATCATAGATCGCTACGAGCTTCCGTTGTCAAACGGATATTTAAGACTATCTTTTGCGTATTGAGCCCTTCGGGCATTCTGTTACCAGAGATGCCCTGCTCTCAGCTATCCGCTGGATAGCGGAAGTGGATTTTCACCACCTAGTCCAATGCGCTGCCAGGCGCATTTATTTTGTACAAGACCCGGGAACCTGTTCCGCGGTTCATGTTCTGACTCACCGTTACTAGCGATTCCGGCTTCAAGCAGGCGAATTTCAGCCTGCTATCCGAACTGGGACCGGCTTTGATGGGATTTGCTCCGTCTCGCGACTTGGCAGCCCTTTGTACCGGCCATTGTAGCGTGTTTCTAGCCCCAGGCATAAGGGTAATACTGACCTGACATCATCCCCTCCTTCCTCCCTGTTACCAGGGCAGTCTAGCTAGAAAAATCCAACTAACTATAAGGGTTGCGCTCGTTGATGGACTTAACCAAACATCTCACGACACGAGCTGACGACGGCCATGCAACACCTGTCACCACGGCTCAAGAAGACCAGTCCGTTTCGGAGTCCTTCAATCGGAATGTCAAACCTGGGTAAGGTTCTTCGCTTACCATCGAATTAAACAACACGCTCCACCGCTTGTGCGGGTCCCCGTCAATTCCTTTATGTTTTAGCCTTGCGGCCGTACTCCACAGGCGGGATGCTTAACGCGTTAGCTTCGCTACAAGAAGGGTCGATACTTCTTACAGCCAGCATCCATCGTTTACGGCGTGGACTACCGGGGTATCTAATCCCGTTTGCTACCCACGCTTTCGTGCCTTAGTGTCAGGAGCGAGCCAGTCGCCTGCCTACGCCATCGGTGTTCCTGCTAATATCTACGGATTTCACTCCTACACTAGCAATTCCAGCGACCTCTCTCGTCCTCTAGCGTCGCAGTTTTGATAATGGGTATGAGGTTGAGCCTCACGCTTTCACTACCAACTTACGATGCCACCTACGCAACTCTTTACGCCCAGTAATTCCGGATAACGCTTGGATCCTCCGTATGACCGCGGCTGCTGGCACGGAGTTAGCCGATCCTTATTCAATAGCTACCGTCAAAAATCTTCACTATTAAAAGCAGTTTACGACCCGAAAGCCTTCATCCTGCACGCGGCGTTGCTCCATCAGACTTTCGTCCATTGTGGAAAATTCCCTACTGCTGCCTCCCGTAGGAGTCTGGGCCGTGTCTCAGTCCCAGTCTGGCTGATCATCCTCTCAGACCAGCTAATGATCGTCGCCTTGGTAAGCCGTTACCTCGCCGACAAGCTTTGATGCATTGCGCAGGCCGTTCCCAAACCGCCGAAGCTTTGATGCGCCTCGCGCGAGCGAAGCGCCAATCAGATTGATAGTTGATAGATGATAGATGATATTCGGTTGAATTCTTACCTATTAACTACTTTCCTATTAACTATTGTCTCGCCTATGCGAGACGCACCACATGTGGTATTAGACACCATTTCTGGTGCTTATCCCTCAGTTTGGGGTACGTTCCTACGTGTTACTCAGCCGTCCGCCGCTCGCCGACATTCCTCTCTCTAGCTCGGAATATATAGATGATAGATAATAGGTGAGATTTTTGAATTTCTTATCTATTACTTCTTAACTATTAACTATGTTCCGAACCACAGAGAGGAACTCGCTGCCGCTACGACTTCCGCACTGTCTTAGGCACGTCCAGCACAGCGTTCAGTCCTGAGCCGGGATCAAACTTCTTCAAAAAATGATGAGTCCGCGAAACGTTTTTTTGAGGCCTTGTCGTATGGCGGGGCTCGGTGAGAACGGATCGCCCTCTCGTTGGATCAGCTTCGAACTTGCTTCAAAATGAGCGAAGCGAATTTTTGAAGCCCTGTCGTATGACGGGGCAATTCTTTCGCTCAAAGTTAGACCTGTTACTGTTTTAAGTATTTAAAACATTCCGTAAGTGAATCGCGGCTTGAAGAATTAGAACTCCAAACGAAAATCCTTTAGCTCCTGTTACGAGACCAGAAGTGCTCTGACGGGTGGTATTGGCGTTGTGATTGGCACGTACATAAATTTTTAACAAACCTGAACTTCACAGCACAATCTCCTGCTTTCTGGCATAGCCAGAAACCCGTGATTGCTCTTTGCCTCATACACAATTTTTTCTGTGTTGCTCGCTCGCCGTACAGGAAGTACGCCTCGCTGTGCTACGCGAAAGAAATTGCGTCTGAGTCTAAAGTGTGAAGGTTCATGTTGGCTTCTCTTGGGTGGTCAAAAATTCTCGCAAGATTTTTGAAGACAGACTCATAGCCAGTCCACCAAGAGACTCGTACCAATATACAGACATAAAACAGGTGTGTCAACTAATTGTTTGGCAACCCATGTAGCATTTTTTGCTACATTTACTTCTTCTTTGAATTCTTGGGTTTAGTTTCCGGCTTTTTCTTAGCGGATGCCGGCTTGGCGGCTTCTTTTCCGTCTTCTTCATCTTCCTCTTTGGCGACTAAGGCCAGTGATACGACGTGGTCATCTTCTGCCAGGCGCATAATGCGTACGCCCTGCGTGGCGCGGCCCAGTGATGGGATGTCTTGTAAGCCCAAGCGAATCGTTTGCCCGTGTTCGGAGATGATGATGACTTCTTCTTTATTGTCACCCTTGAGCGACTTTACGCCGATGAGCTTACCGGTTTTATCATTCACGATCGCGGATCGGATACCCACTCCACCTCGGGCATGGGCGGTAAACTGTGCCACTTTGGTGCGCTTGCCGTAGCCGTTGCTGCTGATGACAAAGATGTTGGCGTTTTCCTCCACCACGTCCATTCCGATCACGATATCCTCTTTTCGCAAACGGATGCCGCGCACACCACGAGCCGTACGGCCCATAGCGCGTACGCCTTCCTCGTGGAAGCGAATGGCCTGCCCTTGCGCGGTGGAAATAACCACTTCGTTATCACCACTTGTTACACGAATCCAGCGCAGTTCGTCACCTTCGTCCAGATTAATAGCGATCAAACCGGTAGAGCGAACATTTTGGTATTGTTCCAGTGCCGTTTTCTTTACCGTTCCCCGCTTGGTGCACATGAACAGATACCCCTTGTTGTCGCTGGGTTTGGCCTCCAGCTTAATAAAGCTGGTGATGGTTTCTTCCGGCTGGGTTTGCAGTAAGTTCACGATGGCGATGCCCTTGGCGTTTAGGCCGGATTTTGGAATTTCGTAGGCCTTGATGCGGAACACGCGCCCCTTGTTGGTGAAGAACAGGAGGTATTCGTGGGTGCTGGCGTAGATTAGCTGTTCCACGATGTCTTCTTCCTTGGTACTGATGCCGCGCTTACCCTTGCCGCCACGACCTTGGCGCTTGTATTCATCGGCATTGTTGCGCTTGATGTAGCCACCGCGAGTCAGCGTAATGACTACGTCTTCATCGGGAATCAGGTCTTCGTCGCTCATTTTGCCCAGTTCGTGCGAAATTATCTTGGTGCGGCGTTCGTCAGCGTATTGTTCTTTGAGTTCTTTGAACTCGTTTTTGATGATCTTGAGGATCTCTTCTTCATCGGCCAGGATCTTTTCCAGCTCGGAAATGAGTTTTTTAAGCTCGGCCAGCTCGTCTTCTACTTTCTTGCGTTCCAGACCGGCCAGGGCGCGCAGCTGCATGGCCAAAATGGCCTTGGCTTGGATTTCACTGAGCTTGAACTTTTTAATTAAGTTAGCTTGGGCTTCTTCGGTGGTTTCGCTGGAGCGGATGGTTTGGATAACTTCGTCGATATGATCCAGCGCGATCTTCAAGCCGTCCAGGACATGCGCGCGGTCTTTGGCTTTGCGCAGTTCGAACTCCGTGCGGCGGCGCACCACTTTTTGGCGGTGCTTAATGTGCTCTTGAATAATGTCCTGTAAGCCCATGACACGCGGTTGAATACCGTCTACCAACGCCATCATGTTGAAGTTAAAGGAGGTTTGCAAAGGCGTCATCTTGAACAGTTGGTTGAGTAGCTTTTTGGGGTAGGCGTCTTTTTTGAGATCCACCACGATACGCACTTTCCCGCGGGAGCTTTCATCACGCAAGTCGGCAAGCCCGCTGACCTTTTTATCCTTGTGCAGATCGGCAATCTTCTCTAGAAGGCTCGCCTTGTTCAGGCCATAGGGAATTTCGGAAATAATAATTTGGTGTTTATTCTTTTCGCCTTCCACGACTTCGGCCACACCGCGCACCACGATACCACCACGGCCGGTCGCGTAAGCCGTACGCAGCGATTCTTTGCCGTAAACCACGCCGCCGGTCGGAAAGTCCGGACCTTTAACGTATTCCAAAAGATCATCAACGTGAGCTTCCGGATTATCAATCTGGTGAATTGTAGCATCCATTAGCTCCCCGAGATTGTGCGGTGGGATGTTAGTCGCCATACCCACGGCAATACCCAACTGTCCGTTCAGCAACAAGTTAGGGAGTTTCGCGGGGAGGACTTTGGGTTCTTTGAGCCGGGAATCATAGTTATCCATGTAATCGACGGTTTCCTTGTCGATGTCCGTGAGGACTTCATCGGCCAGCTTTTGCATCTTGGCTTCGGTATAGCGCATAGCGGCCGGTGGATCACCGTCCATGGATCCGAAGTTCCCCTGCCCGTTCACCAGCATATAGCGCATAGCCCACGGCTGGGCCAAGCGCACCATGGAGTCATAAATCGCGGCGTCGCCGTGCGGGTGATAATCACCCATGACGGCACCGACCACGTTGGCACTCTTACGATACTTGGCGGTACTGCGCAAACCGTCGCGGTTCATGGTGTAAAGAATACGACGATGCACCGGTTTCATACCGTCGCGTACGTCCGGCAAAGCGCGTTCCACAATAACGCTCATGGAATAGCGGAGGTAGTTGTCCTCCATGACGTTTTCGATGGACAAATCTTCGACCACGCGCGAATGCGAAGTGTCACGTGGCGGCATTACTTCCGGCTCGGGCACGATTGGTTCCGGTGTATTATTTACATCTTCTTCAGCCATTAGTGCCTCCCTCCAGTTACAGAAATTAGAAATTGGAAATTAGAAATTAGAAGCGAATTGAAAATTGAGAATTGAGAATTGAGAATTGACATTATATATCCAAGTCCTTAACGAATTTTGCGTGCGTGGTAATGAAGTTCTTGCGCGGTTCTACTTCTGACCCCATCAGCTTGTTAAAAATACTGTCGGCCTTTTCGGCATCCTCGACTCTAACTTGAATAAGCACACGCTGTGATGGCTCCATGGTGGTTTCATACAGCTGCTCGGCATTCATTTCACCGAGACCCTTGTAGCGCTTGATTTCCGTGAAGCCGGCTTGCCTGTAACGATCGTCTTCCGGATTGATCTTGGCGCCTTCGGCTTTTCGTTTGGCAATGCGTTCGGACAAGACTTTTTCCAAATTTTCTTCGTTATAAATCAACACGTTATTGTCTTTGCCTTTTCCGGGTTTTACTAACTCGTACAGGGGCGGTTTGGCCAAGTAAAGGTAGCCGCCGTCGATAATCGGGCGCATGAAGCGGAAGAAAAACGTCAAAAGCAGCGTGGCAATGTGCGATCCGTCCACGTCGGCGTCGGTCATGATGATAATGCGGTTATAGCGCAAACCGCGGATATCAAAGGACTCTTCGATCCCCACGCCCAAGGCTTTAATAAGACTGACGATTTCGTTATTGGCCAGCATTTTATCTAACCGGGCGCGTTCCACGTTAAGCACCTTCCCGCGCAGTGGCAAGATAGCCTGGCTTTTACTGTCACGGCCGGTTTTGGCCGAACCACCGGCGGAATCACCCTCTACCAAGTAAATTTCAGATTCTTTGGGGTCTTTGTTGGAACAATCCGCCAACTTGCCCGGCATACTGGCACCGTCCAACACACCTTTACGGATAATATTGTCGCGGGCGGCGCGGGCGGCCTTACGGGCGCGGGCGGCGAGCAAAGCTTTGCCAATTATTTTACGGGCAATCGCCGGGTGCTCATCAAGGTAATAAGACAGGTATTCGCTCAGCACTTGCTCCACGTACCCGCGAACTTCCGGGTTACCGAGCTTGTTCTTGGTTTGGCCTTCGAACTGCGGGTCGGGAAGTTTTACCAAAATGACCGAGGTAAGACCTTCTCGCGTGTCTTCGCCGGAGAGATTATCGTCCTTTTCTTTCAGTAAGCCGTTTTTGCGCGCGTATTCGTTAATGACACGCGTAAGCGCCGCTCGAAAACCGGTGGTGTGTGTGCCGCCGTCGATATTGAACACATTGTTCGCGAAAGCTTTTACGGTTTCATTGAAAGAATCGGAGTACTGCAGGGCGATTTCCACGATTGAGTCGTCGACCTGTTTTTCCACGTAGAACACGTCGTCATCAACGACATCTTTTCCTTCGTTAAGATGTTTGACGTAGGATTTAATACCGCCCTCAAAGTAGAAAGAATAGCTGCGATTTTCGTGCTCATCAATAATACTGGTACGCACACTTTTGGTTAAGTAAGCTTGGTGGCGCAGACGATCCAGGATGGTTTGATAACTAAATTCAGTGGATTCGAAAATACTGTCATCGGCGTAAAAGGTAATTTCCGTTCCGGTTTCTTTGGTGGTACCAACGGGTTTGATTTCCGATTGCGGGACGCCGGTTTCATACTTTTGTTCGTAAATTTTGCCGTCTTTAAAGACGCGTGCCGTGAGATGAGTCGATAGCGCATTTACGACGCTAACTCCCACTCCGTGCAACCCACCGGACACCTTGTAGCCGCTGTTATCGCCGCCGAATTTACCGCCGGCGTGCAACACCGTAAGTACGGTTTCCAGCGCGGATTTACCCGTCTTTTTGACTTTATCAACCGGTATACCGCGTCCGTCATCACGTACTTTGACACCACCGTCTTCCATTAAGATGACCGTTACTTCGCTGGCGTACCCGGCTATTGCTTCGTCAATACTATTGTCGACAATCTCCCATACCAAATGGTGAAGACCTTCGATCCCCGTACCGCCAATGTACATTCCGGGTCGTTTGCGGACCGGCTCCAATCCTTCAAGGACCTGGATTTGACTCGCATCGTAATTAGACTTTTTAGCTGATTTTGCCACTAATAAATTACCCTCTGGTTCCTGTTTCTCTTCACCCTTTAGTGGCATTATACGGGATTTTACCGTACGTGACAACTGGAATCACTTGCTTGAACACCTTGTTTCATGATTAAATAAACACTAGCGTCACCAAAAAAATAAGGCAAAAGAAAAATGTTTCGAAAACTTGTCAGCAACCTTCCCTTCAACCCCAGTATTCTGGGCGAAATCGCTTTTTATTACGGGCGGCTGAAGCAAGAAGAAAAACTCCGCCGACTCGGCGTCGTTATGGTGGTGCTGAGCATGTTCGTACAGTTGTTCGCGGTTATTTCCCCGCCGGAACCAACGCTGGCGGCCTCCAGTAACGATATTATCCATGGCGGATTCGATACGCGTACCCAGGCTTGGTTGATGTGCCTGGATGAAACCCGGGATTTTCAGAGAATCCTCTCATACTACGGAGTTGACTGCGGCACCTTGGGAAAGGCAGAAACCGTTTGGATTAAGTCGACTGACTACAACAAGCAGCTGGACTCCATGGGACGCGAAAGTCGTGGATCAGTAGTCACGCGCACCGGTAAACAAACTGACGAGTATCCGGTGAGTATCGCAAACACTACCTATTTCATGCGGAACTTGTGGGCATTCGATAGCGGCAGTCACTCCACTTATAAAGTACTAAAAATGACAAACAAACACGGTGATACCGTTTTTGTCTTATACAACTGTGGCAATATCGTGACGGACGGAAAGTACTCACCACCGCCACCGCCGCCTCCTCCACCGCCGGAGCCGGAAGATGCTTGTCCGGCAGATCCCGGAGTACAAGAATCTACTAATGAATGTGACGTGTGTCCCAACAAGAACGGGGTGCAAACATCGGTCGAAGAATGTGACGTGTGTCCCGCCGTAGAGGGGGTACAGTATAATTTCGAAGATTGTGACGTGTGTCCCAACATTCCTGGCACCCAAAGTACCCAAGAAGAATGTTATCCTTGCCCCGAAGCGGATGAAGTTAACAACGTAGAAACTTGCCTAAAGTTGGATAAGGCTGCCAGCAATCTTACGCAAGATATTGATGATGCGAACGGTACTACGGCACAACCCGGCGATCGCATTGTATACACTTTAAGTGTTAAGAATGATGGCAAAGTCGAGGTGCCGGACTTTACCATAAAGGAAGATGTCAGCGACATCCTACACTACGCCACTATCACTGATCGTAGCGGCGGCGAGATCAATGACGATGACGTTATTGTTTGGCCGGAAGAAACCATAGCTCCCGGACGAACCGTGCAAAAAACTATCACCGTTGAGATTAAGGATCCGATCCCCGAAACTCCTATATCCACCTCTGATCCGACTGCTTATGATCTGGTCATGAATAATACGTTCTATGGAAACTCCGTAAATATTGAAGTGCCGCGCTCCGTGAACAAAACGGTCGAGACCGCCACGAGAACTCTTCCGCAAACCGGCCCGGGCGAAAGCATGCTCGTTGCCACGGCAGTCACTATTTTCGTAGGATATTTCCTGGCACGGGCGCATTTACTGCGTAAAGAAACCCAGATCATCCGACTGGACTACGCGAACGGAGGACAATAATGGGCGAACGACTCTCACCACAATCACCCGAACGACAATCCACACCGGAAGTCGACGTAGATTCCGCGGAACAATCAAAGAAGAATATTGAGCGCGTAAAACAACTGGCGGAACAAGAAAAAGAAACCAACGAAGAACAAATCGAAGCACTGCGCGAACAAGTTGAAAGCACTGCCGAAACTCGTGAACATACCCCGCTAAACTCCCAAGAAACTAAGTCTCCCCCCGCTTACCACCAAGGCGACCTAAAACGTGAAGGCTACAAGAAAACCATGAAAAACGTACGTTCGCGGTTATCTCCCACCCAACGCGCCTTTAGCAAGGTCGTTCACCAAAAAAGCGTGGAAACTATCAGCAATGCCGCGGGCAAAACGATAGCTCGACCGTCCGGCGTACTTGGCGGCGGTTTAATTGCGCTTGCGGGGTCAATCACGGTTTTGTACTTCGCTAAACACTACGGATTCCAGTACAATTACACACTCTTTATATTGCTCTACGCCGCCGGCTTCGTTGGCGGGTTATTATTCGAGGTGTTGGTGCGCGCTAAAAAACGGCGCGGCTGAGATTATTCTTGCGATTCACCGACCCGGTGCAAAGTGCCATCTTTGTCGATAGTGATAGTGTCTTCGTCCGTGCCGTCGTCTTTATGGACATGTAGCTCGCCTTCCGTCTTTTTAGCAGGGGGCGGCGTTTCGTTAGATGACGCTTTTTGCGGCTCGGTTCGGTTTGGCTGAGTCGGTGGTGGCGAAGCTTGTTGGCCGGTAGCACTCCCCGCGCCCGCTTGAGGTGACGACGAGGATGCCGGTGATGGAGTCGTTTGCGGTGGGGCGGAAGAAGGCTGCTTTGGCGCTGCGGGCCCGCTCGAAGGGCCTCCTGGTTGCTGCGGACTCGCTTTGGTTGCTGCGGTCGGCGCCCCGGACGGTGACGGTGCCGCTTTGCGCTTGGCTAACCAATCATCCAGGAACGATGATGGGCCGGAGCCCGGACGCTTGCGAGCCGCTCCGGGTTTTAAGCCACCTCCGCCGGGAGACATACCGGACTGACCAACCCCGGGTTTCGGTGAATCTTTGGTAGCCAGCCGTTCGAATACTTCGGCCTCGACCTTCGCTTTCGGACGGCCGTACTTAGCGGCGGATAGTTGCCGTAATGCCAGGAAGAGCTCTTTGTTGGGCTCTCCGAGTGGCGGAATGGTAGCCATGCTGAATGGCGCCGTCGGGACGCCGTTCACCAAAGTCCTCACCACCGCGTTGTGGTTGGGGATTCGTAATAAATCTTCGCCGTCAAATGTCGGCTGGAAGTAGCGAGCCAGCGTTTCCACGTCATTTTGCCCCACTCGGAAGGACACGATAGTACCAATATTACCGAAGACAGCATCGCGAATTTCCTCGGTAAGCTGGGTGGTAAATTGGTTGGCTACGATCAGACTCAGCCGATACTTTCGGGCTTCGGACATAATAGTGGCGAAAGAGTCGGTGGAGAAACTCTGGAACTCATCCACGTAAAGCCCAAAATCAACGCGTTCGCTTTCCGGAACGTCCGAACGACTCATGGCCGCGGCCTGGAACTTCATAACGAAGATCATTCCCAGTAATCGGGAATTTATATCACCGGTACGCCCTTTGCTCAGATTAACCAGTAATATCTTTTTATTGTCCATGATATCGCGCAAATTAAAGGAACTCTTGTTTTGGCCGATAATGTTGCGCATCATCTCGTTACTCAAGAAAGCTCCGAACTTACTTACTACCCAACTGGTCACCTCACCGGCGTCCTGGGAGCGTTGGGCGTTCGGCCACTCTTTCGTCCAGAAGTCCAATACGTTTTGATCTTTGGTGTACTTAAGCTTTTCCTTCATGAACTGCGGGTCAATTAACAGCTTGGGTACATCAACGAAGGTGCCGCCGTTCGGATCGGCCATCAAGAGCTGGGCGCAGTTGGTAAAAATGCGCTCAAAACGCGGCCCGATAATTCCCTGGCGCTGCGGGTCATACAGTTTGTACAGCATGTTTATGCATTCCTGGATAATGAAGTCTTTTTGGTATTCATCAACGTATTCGAACAAATTGAGACCCATGGGGTAATCCATATCCGCCGGGCAGAAGTACAGCACGTCTTCGGTGCGCTCTTTTGGCACCATGGAGAGGAGTTTTTCGGCGGTATCACCGTGGGGATCCACGAATGCCAGCCCATTCCCCGCCAGCATGTCTTGCAGGGCCATGTTCTCCAAAAACGTGGACTTACCGGTACCGGTCTGCCCGACCGCGTACAAGTGGCGCTGTCGATCTTCGTGAGCCAAACGAATCGGTTTTTTGGCACCACGAAACAGATTGTAGCCGAGCAACATTCCGTCTTCACTCATATTGCGCGGGCCATCGACTTGCTTGGAGGCCTGTCGTTGTAACTGGGACGTTGGAATATTCTTTTCGTCCGGAAAGTGAAATAGCGTGGAAAGCTCCACCGTATTAAGAACGTTTTTGTCGTTTTCTTGCGGGAAGAATCGCATAATGTAAGCCGTCACGAAAGATTCGATATCCTTGGCCGGGGTATACTTAAACCCATTCTTCCCTTGGGAATCGAATAATGCGAAAGCCGCAACTACGTTTTTTACTATTGTTTGTGCCCGCTGTGATACGTCCGAAGAGGCTACCACACGAATAATCACCTCGAATCCGGGATGTTGCGTTTTGGCATCAATGGAATCAATAACCGCTTGGTCGGCATTGGAAAGCTCCGGTTTGTCACCACCTCCTCCTTCTTCCGGAGGTGCGGTCAAGGCGCGGAAAGCCTGGTTAACCCATCCCAGAGCTTTCTCCGGGCCGCCACCTTTTTTCTCTCCTTTTCGTTTTTGACTGGCAATGGCCGAAGCTTCTTTGCGCCAATCGCTATGCGCCGGGCGCATCAAAAATTGAATACCCACGCCATCGTTATCATTAATGGTAGATAACGAACTTAACATGGATTGTAGGGCATCACGTTTCAAGTCTTGATAGGTCGCAATCGGGTAGGCGGCGTTTTCTTTTAAGGTGAGCTCCCCGCCGGCAGTTCCGCTAATCTTCCCAACCGAGGAAAATAAATTATACTCCGGAACTTCTTCTAGCTGCGCGGAAGGATAGGCGCTCACCACTGCTTGTTTTACTACCTCTACCAGCGAAACCGGGACGGCGGTATAAAACTCTACGAACCCTCCTACGCCCACGATCTCAAAGGAAATGTGGCGTTGCCCGTAAAAAAACTTATTCATGAAGCCCTGGTGCGCCGTTCCGGCAACGATGTTGTACATAATCTGCGCCTTGGAGATATTTTCATCAATTACGTCACGCGTGTCCCGCCCGCCAGCTTCCGCATCATCACTTTGTGGCGGTAAATGTATTTTTAGCGGCACCATTTTAAGGCCGCGTTCAAAGTTCTTCTGTTCCCGGAGTGATTTTCGGGCAATGATAAATGCCGGAGGCAACCCCAGAAGGAGTACGAATAAAAAGCCGAGGATTATACTCACCAACATGCTACTCCCCTTGGCTTACGTTGTTATCAATATTGAATCGCTTCTTTTTGTAATCATTTTTTATTGCTCCTATACCCTCTGATTGCGCGTGGGGATCGCCCTTGGTTTGTGCGACGATACGTTTGGCGCTCTCTATCCACTCTTTCTCAATCAAGTCTTCATCGTCGGCAATGTGCGGTGTCACTACCTGCCTGGTCGCTTGTTGTTGAGCCGGTTGTTGAGAGGAGGGCGGAGTACCCTGCACAGCTTGTGACCCCGAATCGTTTGACTGGGGTGCAGCGGACATCGAACTGCCAACAGTGCCTTGTTCGACTTTTTTGGCCGACTCCCGCTCGTTGACGTAACTTGCTTGCCGCTCGACCGGAGGCGGCAACTCACTTGATTGGTCTGAAGGCATCTTCTCTTGATTCATCTCTGTTAGTATATCAAAAAATCTTCCGTTATTTTAGGAAGTTTATTCGGCTAAAGTAAAAAATGACCAACGCCATGAATATCACGAACAAAACGATGTCGTTCGCTTCGGTTTGTCCGGCGGACATCGTAAGCAACAAGCCGACCGGCAATAAGGCGATAAAACCGACTATCCAGCGACGTTGGTGTTGGCCGAGATTCCTTAAAAATAGCCGGGCGATCTCGTGAAAAAAAAGCAGCATCAAGACATACACCAAAATAAATGGCACGAACAGCAACAAGAGCGGAAGTTGGTTCGGGTTGGTGTTAAACAGGAAGAAAATAAGCACCAGGGCGATGCTGAGAAAAATGCCAATTTTGCCTAAAATACGACGCATATTGCTTAAAGTGTACGCTACAAAATAAAAATACCCTACTGGTTTCGTAGGGTGTTTATTTAGTGCCAAGACGGCAAATCCGCTCTTTGTGAATGACTTTGTAGCGCTTGCCGTCCGTGGCTTGACTGACCGCTCTCAAACGAGAGCGATATCGGCTTAATTTTGAGCCGTCGGGTAAGTTTTTGTTTCAACTTACTGATGGTAAGATACATTTTTAGATCACATTTGTCAATAATCTTTTGTTGTAATTAAAATAATTTACACCTTAGTATTATAGATTACGTTTTATATGCACGATTAATATTGTTGTAAGTAAAATAATTTATGTCGTACATTTTAGTTAACTATCCGAAGTGTTTTTGTTATCGTTGCTCGTCTTTTCCTTCTTTTTGGTAATTCCTATTAGTGCCCCGTCATGCGTGATTTTTCGAACGCTAAAATGACGGTTTTTTTCGCCTTAAAACGCCATTTTAAGGCGACTCTTCATAGCTAAAGCGTGTTCGTTTTATGAGTTTTACGCGTATCGCGATCATATGTGTTTCGAAAGGACACTAAGCAACGGAAGAAACGCTACAGCATTACGAGGTCACGACGAACAGATTTTATGAACCCGTCCTGTCTGCTTGAGCTAGTTTTTTATTACCTTTTACGGGATTGTTCATTATGATGAACCCTTTTAAGGTAATATCCGAGTCATCTCTCATGCGGGAAAATCGTTTTATGACCGCATAATACTAGTTATGCTTATGTGGATTCGGGCTTTCAGGGCTATGAGCTTTCGGGTACACGGAGTTCGCGAACTTATGGTCGGTTTTTGATTTTTTTTCGCATTGGCGCTCTTGTCTCAACCAACAAGCTATGGTCGTGAAATATTATCGCTGGCAATCTTCACGAAATCACCTCCAAAATTAGCGAGTATGTAGATCGAGATTCTCGCTAAGCACTCCGCCTACGCGCTTTACGAGGCAGTCAATAAGCATTAATTGGACGCTTCGTTTTTTTGATGCGTTTTTGCATGAAGAAAACGTTTTCGCTTGCCCGGACAAACCCCGAATTTTCTTGGCGGCGAGACAAAGTCTCACTAGTTATACACAGGGCAATGTAAAAATAAACCTTAAACATGTTGACAGCGGTTTTGTAGCTGTTTAAGATGTGGGTAGCACTTGAATAAAAAAAGTGCTCAAAAACAAAAACGACTACTGTAACAACGGCTTCTCGCAAGCCGTTGTTACATAAAAGAAACCAACATCAAACACCAGCAAAAACCACACCAACTTATAGCTAAAACCCCGCAAGAAAAGCGGGGTTTTACTTTTATGGATGTTATACTTCCGCAAAACGGGAGGTGGAAAAATGAACGCTAGGGTTTCGAGTATTGCGGCCGGCATTGACGGAACGCTTATTGACGTAGAGTGCGTACTTACGAACGGGCTCCCCAACCTTGTAATCGTCGGCTTTGCCAATAAGGCGGTCGACGAAGCCAAGGAGCGCGTACGCAGCGCGTTCGCCAGCAGCAAAATCAGCTTTCCCAAAAAACGCATAACCATTAATCTGGCTCCGGCCGATATGCCCAAAGAAACGCCCGCTTTGGACTTGGCTATTGCCGCGGCGATACTACTAGCAAGTGAACAAGGCAGTCCACGCGACGCCAAAAACACCATTTTCCTTGGCGAACTCGGCCTGGATGGCTCTATCCGGCCGATTCGCGGCATGATTGGTAGTCTGCTCGATGCCAAGAAAAAAGGAATTACCCGTTTTATTATCCCCCGGGCCAATGTAGAGCAAGCCAAACTCATACCGGATATCGAACTGATCCCGCTCAATACCATTCAGGATCTATACGGGCTATTCACTAAAACGAAAGAGGTGGCGAGTCTTCATACGAAACCCTTCGAGCCGCCAGAAGCCGGCGGTACCCAACAAACCGATTTTGGCGAGATCGTTGGCCAACAACGCGCTAAACGGGCTTTGGAGATTGCGGCGGCCGGCAACCACAACGTTCTACTGAGCGGTCCGCCGGGCACCGGTAAAAGCATGCTGGCCAAGGCGTTTCCGGCCATTTTACCGCGCCTCACCCAAGAAGAAATACTGGAAATCACTCACCTACACAGCCTCACGAACAGAGAGTACGCGGGAATCGTACACGAACGTCCTTTTCGTTCTCCGCATCATAGTGCCAGTGAAATTTCCATCATCGGTGGTGGACAGCGACCTCGACCGGGAGAGATTAGTCTCAGCCATAAAGGCGTTTTATTTTTTGACGAGTTACCGGAATTCTCCAGAGCAACAATCGAAGCACTTCGACAACCCCTGGAAGACCGTGTCATCACCGTGTCCCGGGCAAAGGGCTCACATACCTTTCCGGCGGATTTCACATTAATCGCTACGGCCAACCCCTGCCCCTGTGGTTTTTATGGCAGCACACGGGAATGCACCTGCTTGCCCGGCCAGATCGTACGGTACCAACGTAAACTTTCCGGACCGATAATTGACAGAATTGACCTTTTCGTAGATGTCGACCACGTACGGCACGAAAAACTACTTTCCTCCGAAGCTAACGAGGAAACCAGTGAAAATATCGCGAACCGGGTAGATGGTGCTCGTCGCCGCCAACAAAAGCGTTATGATGATCCGATAGTTACCAATGCCGGTCTGGACAACAAACAACTAAAACGACACGCCCGGCTTACCGCGGCAGCGGAATCACTGCTTACGAAAGCCGCCCAACGATTGGATATTTCGCCGCGAAGCTACATGCGGATCTTAAAAGTTGCCCGTACCATTGCCGATATAGATGATGTGAGCGATATCGACGAACGACACGTGAGCGAAGCATTACAATACCGCCGGCAACCGATACAACTATAAAGTTATTGGCCTCCGTAGGAAATAAAATGAATATATCTTGGTATGTTCATCTGTTACGAAAGCGAATTATCACTTTCTATTTCTGACGTGGTTGACCTCTGTATACCAATCTGTTACTATTTTGATCAACCAGCAATGATGCTAAGGAGAATACGTAATTACTAAACATACTCGCTTGAATCAGCAGATTCGAGCTCCACAGTTGCGCGTCATCAACGATCAAGGCGATCAGCTTGGGGTCATGTCGCGCGCCGAAGCGTTACAAACCGCTACTGAGTATGGGCTCGACCTCGTCGAGATTTCTCCCAACGCCGATCCACCGGTAGTAAAAATTGTTGACTGGGGTAAATTTAATTATCAAAAGACCAAGCAGCTTCAAAAAAGCAAGCGCAACGCCAAAGCTTCCGAGCTAAAGCAAATGCGGTTGGGGATCAAGATTAGCGATCATGATCTGCAGGTTAAGCTCAGGAAGGTGCAGAAATTTTTGGACGCTGGACATAAAACCAAGATCACGGTATTCTACCGCGGTCGGGAAAATGCCCATAAAGATTTGGGGTTCGATCTGGCTGACAAAGTTATTGACTACTTCGGCGATCAGATTGTCGTCGATCAAAAACCGCAACTGGCCGGTCGCCAACTAAATTTCGTAATAAGGAGCAACACCAATGCCAAAGCTAAAAACTCATAGCGGCACCAAACAGCGTATTCGCATCACCAAGAATGGGAAGGTGTTGCGTGGCCGTTCCATGAGCAACCACTTTTTGCGCAAGAAGTCCGCTGCCCGCAAGCGTAGCTTTTCTATCCCCGCACAAGTGACCGGGAAAGAAGCCAAAAATATCAAGAAGAATTTGGGAGCCAAATAATGCGTGTGAAACGAGGCGTTACCAAACATCGAAAACAGCGTGATATTCGAAAAAGCACAAAGGGCATGGCCAAGACGCACCGCGCCAGCTATCGCCGCGGGAAACAAGCGATTACCAAATCACTGGTACACGCCACTCGTGACCGAAAGAACCGCAAGCGAACTTTTCGCCAGCTTTGGAACGCGCGAATTAACGCGGCCGCCCGTCAAAACGGCACCACCTACGGAAAGTTAATTGCCGGGCTGAAAAAAGCCAACGTGGAGCTGGACCGAAAAGTACTTGCCGAATTGGCCGTAAACGAACCGAAAGCTTTCGAAGCGGTCGTTAAAGCCGCCAAATAGCAAGAAGAACCAACTGGTAACGGGTAGAGGTATAGGGAGATAACGATGTCGTATGGAGATTCGAACCCCGAATGGGTTCCGCCGGACGTTGAATTTCTTGACGGTTTTACCCACAGACACGAGCCCGATGCCTCTTAAACCATTGATGTTTTTATAAAACTCACTGTATAATTCCACGCGGTATTCGGCTAATCGCCTGCTCTTTAAGAGCCAGGAGGAAAGTCCGGGCAGCACAGGGAAAGGCAGTTGCTAACAGCAACCGGGGGAAACTCCAGGGAAAGTGCCACAGAAACGAAACTTCCACATTCGTGGAACAGGTGAAACGAGTGGGGTAAAAGCCCACGGCTCCGTATGGTGACATGCGGAGGAGGTAAACCCTGCCTGCTGCAAGGAGACGCACCCCAACAACGGTTTCCCGCCCGGGGTGCGTTACAAGAACCGCTCGATCCGTTAAGCAATTAGCGGACTAGATAGATGATTAGCTCCACCTCCCGGTGGAACAGAACCCGGCTTATAGAATACCGCTAAAACACCTGGACGTACTAGGTGTTTTTTTGTGCGTCAAGTACGACGTTTACTTCGGCGTCGGCCAGTTTATTGAGTTCTCGCGGCACATGGGAATAATTCACCTTTTTAAATTCCTGGCTTAGTTCCTTAATGGAGTGATGTATCGGCCACAGATCACGATTTTTTATTTTGAACTTTCCGGTCATTTGATTGACTACCAGCATGCTGTCCATGAATACGTCAACGTGGTGAGCACCCTGTTTTTGCGCTTCCTCCAGGCCGAATTTTAAAGATTGGTATTCCGCCTGATTATTGGTCGTGACCCCCAGGTATACCCCGCTTTTATGGATCACCTGGTCGTCTTTGTTCAGCAGTACGTACCCGGCCGCCGACGGTCCGGGGTTGCCGCGTGATCCGCCATCGCAATACAGTTTGACTTTTCCGTTATGGGGAGAGGTACTCTCCTCTTTTTCGTCAGCTTCTTCCCGCAAAAGCTCATCAATCGCCTTGGCGAGTTTTTTATCTTTTTCGGTGACCTTATCGCCGGCGTCGTGAGTGCTGAGCTTCAATTCTACGGTGTTAAACGTGTTTTCGATGGTCGGGTGATGACTATGTTCCTCGGCCATCGCGCCCACCCGGTTAATAAAGTCCAACGCCTCAACAAAGTCCTTAAAAGTGAACTTCTTATATAATTTTTGGTTTTTCTCCTGCCACATGCTTACATTTTAACAGATACTGCATACGTAAACGCTACTAGTTTGATCACGAACCACTACCGGGAAAAATCATGGTGATTACGTATTGATGCTATAAAATGTAGATCATCGGGGATTGGCGCAGCTCGGTAGCGCGCACGGCTGGGGGCCGTGAGGTCGTGGGTTCAAATCCCGCATCCCCGACCATCCTCCGTCGCTTCGCTTTTTTTTGCGAAGCCACGGAGGATTTTTATGCTTACTGCTAGATCGGCCATGACAACCTGGTCGTTTCCCAGGTGGGTGCCCGCACGATGCCGCCACGGCGACATACGAATATTGAGCTCCCTTTATGATAAGTGTTCAGATTATCATTTTGGCCGATCCGGCGCTAAGCACCACCACGAACTCTACTAATTACGAGCTAAAGAAGCAAGTAATTCGTGATGCTTCGCATAATAGAGCTCAGCACCGGAGAAATCACTGGTAGCGCAACGAACAAGAACAAAAACAACCCCATCAAACCGAACGACTCGATGGTGCGCATAACGTTTTGCACGGGTTCGGGCGCGACCGCGTAAAAAACCCGCGAGCCGTCCAGTGGTGGGAACGGAATCATATTAAACACGAAAAAGCCGATATTCACCTGGATGAATATCACGAAAACATTTATCACCGTTTGCGACATGTCGCCGATAAACAATCGCAAAATTCCCGCTCCGGCCAAGGCTAACACCAGGTTGGTCAGCGGCCCGGCAATACCGACTAGGGCCGCTCCGAACTCCTCGAACTTCACCCGAAACGGGTTAAACGGCACCGGGCGGGCGGCACCGAATATCGGGCCGCCGGATAACGCTAGAAGCGCCGGTATGGCAATCGTTAAAATCGGATCAATATGTTTTAACGGGTTGAGTGAGAGTCTTCCTTGTAGTTTGGCGGTGTCATCCCCGAGCCAATAACTACTGTAGGCGTGCATGGCTTCGTGAAGCGTCATGGACACCAAAATACAAGCAATGGCAATGACCATAATGGTAATATTGCTATCAAACATACCTCACCAGTATACCAGCCACTGCCCGACCGCCCGCCCCAAAAAATAAAAACTAAAAAACATTACCACAAACATGTCCGATCGGACATGTTTGTGGTAATTTATCATCGATATTTTTGATAAGTTCGGTACGGGCAGGAACGAAAGGTAGATAAGGTAACGTTTTTCCCGGCCGGCGCGGCATATGATGTGTTGACTTTTAAGGGGTTTGTCGGTACAATCATCCCTTGAATCTCAATAAATCCGAAGAGGTAAAGGATTAACCATGCAAAGATGCGAACTTACCGGTAAAGGCAAACAATACGGCAGTAATGTCAGTTTTTCGCAGCGCCACACCAAAAAGACCTGGAAACCGAACCTCCAGACGAAAACGGTTATGGTTGACGGAAAAAAGACCAAGATGAAGCTCAGCACGCAAGCCATTCGCACCCTCAAGAAAAAGGGATTAATCGCTAACTAGCTCTAGGCTTTTCAAAACACGCAAAAAACTCCTCGGAAATGAGGAGTTTTTTTATTAAAGTCGCGGCGATTACTGCCTTTCGAGAATAACGATTTCGGGAATATCCGGGATATCGGAATGTTTCACCTTGAACTTGGCGACTTTTTCCTTCATTTCAAAGGGCAACTCTTTAATGGCGTCTTCCAGTGACGTTTGTGGTACTTCGTATTTCACTGCTTTATCGGCGTAGTGCGTCGGAATCACGATTTTAGGCTCGAATTTTTTAATAATCTTACCCGCGCCGATGGCATCCAGCGTATACCCGGCATTCCCGACCGGGACGATTAGCATGTCAACCGTGCCCATTTCTTCCAACTGTTCGTCGGTAAGCTCGGGATAAATGTGCCCGGTAACGGCAATACGCACGTCGGCGATATCCAGCTTGAACATTGTCGCTGCGTTCTTCCCTTCTTCGTCCATGTGCGCACGCGCGGCAATGGCTTTAACGGACACGTCAGAGACTTCATATTCACCGGGACCGTCAACGACTAGCTTTGGTTTTTTATTCGGCGTGAACTCACCGTGCGTTCTTAAAAACACGTCTCCTTCTTTGGTGACGGGATTTAGGCCGAGTTCACTGAGATTGTCATCAATGACGAAACCGGTTTTTTTGTAAACAATTCGAATGCAATTAGCGCCGAAATATTGAATTTCCATCTTTTACTCCTTTGATTTGGTTTTCTTGCTTGGTTTGCGTTTGGAGGTTTCTTCTTTTTTGGCGGGTTGCGGCTCTTTGTCCGGATTTTCGGTATAAATATTCTCCTTGTCGATCACCACTTGTTTTTTGGCATCTTCCGCCAACGTAATGAACCGGTCGTTCACTTGCTGACGATACTGGAATTCATCCATGGTCATTACCGCAAAGCGAATCTCTTTGCCTTCTTTTTGCTCCATATCCGCCACGAACTTCTCTACCTTCGTCTGGTTTACATCTCCGACGATAACCAAGTCCACGCCCGCTAAGTTATCCCGGGTAAATTGCCCGGTGTAAAATGCCAAGCTTACGTTGCCCAGCTCCTTGATATCGCTGACCTCGCTCGGCTCTGCTTGGTCGGCCTTCTTCGTGGCGGTTACGCCTTTACCGAAAATTTGAGACAGTGCTTCATAAAACTCATAATCTTGGTTGACTTCGTAATACAAACGGTTGTTGTGAGTCGAAGACTTAATGAGACCGACGCTCAGCAAGTTGGATAACTCCCTGCGTACGGAATTTATTTGTTCCTCGATTTTGCGAGTAATTTCACGTACGTAAAAAGACCGGTTGGGGTGGCTGTAGAATAATTGCAGTAGTTTTACGCGTGTTTTCGACCCAAAAAGTTGCTCGATCATGGATCCATTGTAACAGATAAATACCCGGCATCTACCGATATTTGTACAAAAATGTTGTTGCAAACTCTACAGCCTGCCTCTGGTCTTTGGCCCATTGAATATATTCGTTACGCCCGAACCATGTCATTTGCCGCTTAGCGAGCCGGTAGTCATTTTGGATGAACAAATTCTTGGCTTCCTGCAGGGAAATATCGTTTTCAAAGTAACGTAAAACCGCTCTGTATCCCGGGGCTTGCAGTGCTTTTGACTCGGGGAATTTTTGTGCGAGCCATCTTACTTCTTCAGCCAGCCCGGCTTCAATCATACCTTCCACCCGCTTGGAAATTCGTTTTTTCAGCTCGTGCCGTTCCATGGACGTACCTATAATTAACGTATCGGGGCGAAGCGGTTTTCGCGAGCGCGGCGCTTCCTTGTGCAGGTGCCGGGGATTTTGCGGGTCGCGTGGAGCCGATGGTGCGGAAAACTCATAATCAAAAAGTACGGCGTCAGTGTAGAGCCCGCTTCCGCCGACCATTATCGGCAACTTACCTCGTGCGGAAATTTCGTTAATCGCTTGGTTCGCCAAACGCTTAAAATCCACTACATTAAACGATTCGCCGGGATCCACTACGTCCAGTAAGTGATGCGGTATCGTTTCTTGGTCTTCTTGGCTCGGTTTGGCCGTGCCTATATCCAAGCCTTTGTAAACAGTGCGTGAATCCGCACAGATTATTTCTCCGCCAAACTTCTTAGCCAGCTGCATACCCAGTGCTGACTTCCCGCTCGCCGTCGGCCCCACTATAACCACCAAAGGTGGTTTAGGGGTTGGACGTTGGAAGTTGGAATTTAGCACCATAGCACTAGCTTCTACGTCACCTGGGCGCCATAGTAACTTTTTTACGTCAACACAATAATCATCGGACACCTCGACGCCTTCACTCTCTAGATGTTGCTGGTGGGCAAACTTGCCTCCGGGGTAGCCGCTGGCAAGTCCGCCTTGTTTGTTGACGACTCTGTGCCAGGGCAACTCAGGGTCGCCAAAGTGAGCTATTCCGCCGACAATTCGGGCTGCCCGCGGCCGTCCGCAAAGCGCCGCCAACTGCCCGTAAGTCATCACCCGCCCTTTGGGAATTCGCGCCACCAAGATCTCTACTTCCTTGCGAAAGTCACTTTTTCGAATTTGATGGTTCACGATAAAAACCCAAAACCGCAAAAACGATAAAGGCCACGAACGCAACCCCAATCACCGGCATTAAAATTCTCGTATATGTTTGATAATTATCCAGCTTCTCGCTTGCCACCCGTTTTTCCACGTTCGTAGCATTCAGGGTTTCGTCTGAAATTTTATACATATCCATAAAAATAAAAATGAGCAAAGTGCCGGATAACAGCACAGCGGCTCCCGAAACGACTGCTAATTTGTAGTAGTTATTGAGTTTTTTCATAGGCTGGATTTTGTGGTGCGGGATTTGGCTTCGTTGGTGACGGATTTTAAGAATTTTTCTACCTCGTGAGCTGCATGCGGTTTTTGCACTTCCATATCGCCGCGAACGCGGGGCACGACTTCGCCGGACTGAATTTCTTTTTCGCCTAAAACAATGGTGTAAGGCACCTTCATAACTTCGGCGTTTCTAATTTTTTTGCCGACCGATTCGTGAGAGTTATCCAGCTCCACGCGTAACCCCAATTCATTGGCTTGCTCAACCACTTTGTTGGCAAAAGCGATGGTTTCATCCTCCTGATTTACCGTAATAATGCGCACCTGTTCCGGAGCTAACCAAACCGGAAACTTTCCGGCCGTATGCTCGATGTACACGGACAAAAAGCGCTCAATGGAACCCAGTAGCGCGCAATGTATCATTACGGGAGTTGCCGGCTCACCCTTTTCGTTCACGTATTCCAGCTCAAAACGATTGGGCTGAACGAAGTCCAGCTGTACCGTGGCCACTTGCCACTGTCGACCCAAAGCATCCGTCGCTAAAAAGTCGATTTTCGGACCGTAAAAGGCCGCTTCACCTTCTTCCACGAAGTAATCCAGATCGTTTTCTTGGGCGAGCTCTTCAATCCTGGCTTGGGCTTGCTCCCATAGCCGGGGATCGCCCAGATATCCTTCGCTTTCGTCCCGGAAACTCAGACGAAACTGAAGCCGCATATCCAGCTGTTTATACATGTCATTGGCGGCTTCGACCAACTCGGTCGCCACCTCTTTTATTTGATCCTCCCGAGCAAATACGTGGCTATCGTCTTGCGTAAAGGCACGCACGCGGCTTAAACCGTGTAATTCTCCGGTTTTTTCGTCCCGATAATCAGAGGCATTTTCCATGTATTTTAAGGGGAGATCCTTATAGCTTCGCGGCGCGGAGGCATAAATTTGAATATGGTGCGGGCAGTTCATCGGGCGCAACACGAACTCCTCGCTGGATTCCTGACTGGTCACCAAAAACAGTTCGTTGCCGAACTTATCCCAGTGCCCGCTGGTTTTGTACAGATCTCGTTTGGCGATACTTGGAGTATGGATCCGCTTGAAACCGTTCGCGGATCGAAGTTCTTGCGTGAATTTGCCGAGTTCGTCCCGCAAAATGGTGCCACGCGGCGTAAACAGCGGTAGACCGGGCCCGACGAGGTCGGATATCACGAATAAGTCCAGTTCCTGGCCAAGTTTACGATGGTCACGTTTTTTGGCCTCTTCTAGCATATCCAGATGTTGGCGGAGTTCCTTTGGCGTATCAAAGGCTACGCCGTACAGTCGCTGCATTTGCGGTTTGTTTTCATCGCCGCGCCAGTAGGCACCGGCCACGCGCATCAATTTAAAAGCACCGACTTTTCCGGTGGATTCCACGTGCGGCCCGCGGCACAAATCGGTAAAGTCACCGTTGGTATAAAACGACACGTCACCGACGCGCGCTTTGGCCGGCGTAGCGCCGGTAATACCCGCTGGCAACCCGATACCCATGGTAGCGGCGTCCAGCTCACTGGCCAGAGTAGTACCTTCGCGTTTTAAGTCATTTAGTAGCTCTTCCTTATAGGGTTGGTTGTTTTCCCTGGCCCATAAAATGGCGTCGTCTATGGGTTTTTCGGACTTTTCAAAGGGTTGGTCTTCCTTGATGATTTTGTGCATTTCGGCTTCGATCTTCTCAAAATCTTCCTCCGAAAGGTGCTTGTCACCCAGATCGATGTCGTAGTAAAAACCGGTTTCCACTACCGGGCCGACGCCCAGCTTTACTTTCGGCCACAGCCGCGTAACGGCGGTTGCCATAATATGCGCCAAACTATGCCGCATTGCATACAACTTATCCTGTTTTTCACTCATTACACTTCCTCCTTTATGTATCGTTTAAGCGCCGTCGAGCTTAACTGCTCCCGCACGGAATTCGCACTCATTCGCTTTCCAAAAAGTCTATCTAGGGGGTGGTCGCTGCCCCCAAGACGGGGAACCATAAAACCGACCACGGGAAAACCGAAATCATTATGCATGAGTTGCGCTTCTTGTATATCGGACGGTTTATCGCCGATGAATGCGACCGCCAACGACTCGTCCTTTTTACCGGGGTTAATTCCTCGAATAGTGATCAAATTTTCAAGGATTCTCGCACTCATTACCCCGCTCGGTTTTCGTTCCGATCTTTTTTGTGGATACGCATAAAGTGACTCCACCCCTTCAATAGAAATATTAATTGCTGCAGACACTAGACCAGCAATCATTGCTCCTCCATCCCCACTCCGGTTGGTAATCGCATGGACTCCTCGTAGGTGACCGTCATTGGCGGCCGAGGCAAAAGCGTCAATACTTGCCCTATCTAACTTTGCGTCACCTCCGGACATAAACTTCCACGGACAAAGCGTGCCTTCAACATCAGTAAACACATCAATCGGCGCACCGAAACGATCATGTAATTTTTCAAAATCAATTTCAGCGATACTTTTGGGAGTTTCAACCGGAATTTCAAACTTATTCATATTTTCTCCTTAGAAATAAAAAACACATAAGGAGTTGTCCTTATGTGCGCTCAGGTCCTTTGGTTTTCCGAAGGACGGTTCCACCGAGTGCTTTTACTCTTGATAGCATTGGTTATCGTACCTCTGTTATCTCGCCAACGAAGCTCCGCGGGTGGTGAGTCCACATCATTGCTCATCCTTTAGTATACCCGCGTCCTAACAGATAGCAACCCCTTTACACAATCGAAGGGTTTTAGGTTCATACTTTAGAGCCAGGTACAATTTCTTCACGAGAAACGCACCAAGACGTACTTACGGTACGTTGCAGGGAGTATCGCAGGGAAAAATTGTGGCTGGACTAAAGAACGCTGTGGTCGGCTAATTCATTTAGGCGACTATAGCGTGGTATGCACCTAAAACAAAAAGAGCTCAAGTGTTCTCGCAAAATACACTTGAGCTCTCCCATCCTTAGAGACATCGCCTCCTCAATCAAACAAGAAGGTCAAAACATCTCCCAAGACTCCATCTAAATGTGCTGCCAAGTGTTTTAGCAAACCTGACCGTACAGATATACTAGCATACTGGTATTATCGTGCTAGTACTTTATTATTGTTATGATTACACCAACGCCTGGGGATTCTGGGTAAAAGATTGCGGGCTCTCTGTTATCCTTGTGTACAAGTAGGCTTGCGTTGAGTGCCGTTTGCCACCACGGCATGTCGCCGTGGCATGCTGGCAGTTCTCACCCCCTCTCTCCTACGGAGGTCGGGTATTCTCGTAAAACCTGGTCAAGAAAACAGGCCTGCTACTGTGTGCAGGCCTGTTTTCTTGGTGGGCTCGGAGGAACTCGAATCCCCGGACCTCCTCAACGTCAATGAGGCGCTCTAGCCAGCTGAGCTACGAGCCCATAGTCCATAACAGATCGAACTATAGCGTAGTTTCCCTGTTATCTCAAGGCGTAGTACTGTTCCGCGATGCGGTTCAAGTAGCGGATGTTATGAATTGATACCAGTGATCCGGCCAGGCTTTCGTTTACCTTGAATTGGTGGCGCAAGAATCCACGGCTAAAGCCAGTCAGTGCCTCGCCGCATCTGAAACAATGGCCGGATGAGCTTTGTTCGGTAATACCAGGCGGTTCAGGCATCTGGCTTGTCGTACTTGACCGTACGAGCGAGCTAGTGGATGAAGCGACTGGTGTTGCTGAACGAAGTTCAGCCCCATTGAGGCAGGTGTGATGAGGCACTTTGCATGTCGTACAATCACACTCCGGATCAATCACCGTAGCGTCCTCCGTAAATTGCTGGTTATTCAAGTTAATCTTTTTATCACCACCCCCGCAAGTCTTGCACTCGGTGCTAGTTGCGAAGTTCTTCTGTGAAGTTCTAGCAAGCGGTACTTCCCGTACCGTGCGCGAGCCTCGCAAAGAAGAACTATCGGAAATAGCCCGAGATGCACCACTAAGGCCGGCTTTGCCGGTTTTATTGGTGCAGGTGCATGGCTTGTGAATCCACGCAGTGCCGTGCCGGGCATTGCGGGTGGCCATCACGCAATCCACCATGTCGATACCGTGCTCGATGGCAAACCGAAAATCAATCGGGTCACCGACACCCATTAAATAGTGCGCCTTGTCGGGATCGTATAGTGGCGCCAAGTATTCCAACATATCGTGCATTTCTTCCCGAGTTTCGCCAACTGATAGCCCGCCAATGGCTACGCCATCCACGTCACACGACTGCACGAACTCTATGCTTTTGGCTCTTAACTCCCGGTTTAGTCCGCCTTGGGCTATACCGAATAACAGTGGCCGCTCGCTATCTTGCATGTCTTTCGTGAGCCGTTTGAATTCCGTGACGCAGCGCTCCAGCCATCGGTGCGTGCGCTGCACGGCCTCTTCGGTTCGTTTTTTGCCGGCTTCGTCCAGGCTTACCACGTCATCAAAAGCCATAATAATGTCTCCGCCAAGATCGAGCTGAATTCGCATGGCTTTTTCCGGAGTCAAGGAGATGAGGTCACCGTTGCGCGGATCTTTAAAAGTCACGCCTTCTTCGGTGATTTTACGAATATGCGCCAGTGAAAATACCTGAAACCCACCGGAATCGGTTAAAATCGGCCCGTCCCAGCGTGTAAAGTCATGCAAGCCACCGAGGTTTTTTATGGTGTCTTCGCCGGGTTGCAGGTGCAAATGATAGGTGTTCCCAAGAATAATTTGGGCACCGGTATTTTTGACTTCACAAGGATGCAACCCTTTCACCGCGCCCCTGGTGCCCACCGGCATAAAAACGGGAGTTTTGATGGCGCCGGCACGCGTTGCAAGCGTACCCCGTCTTGCGCCGCCCTTCTTTGCATCTACCGTAAAAACATTTTTCACGTCATAAGCGTATCACACCTGATAATTCGTTAGCATAAGCATATTATGTAATGTTGACATATGTTTTGCAACACTGTATATTCAACCCTCGTTAAACGGGAGGCACTCATAACTTGAGTACCAAACAGACCTCGCTGGAAGGTTTTAAGCTGTTTTACGAGGAGCTTACTTCGGCGAAAGCACAGAGTCGTATACGACGCGCTCGCACCCGGCTTAAATAACAAGTACCGAATGCGAGTGATGACCCGGCTTTACATAGCCGGGTCATTTCTTTTCCCACAGTTTTGCGTGAGTTACCCACTTGCTCAATTCCCTCCCATATGTCAACATGTTGACATGGTTTTGGTTATAAATATATAATGTAATACATGCAATGCATCTACTGTGGGGGCGACACGTCCGTAACAAATTCACGGCCACAAAAACGCACTAACAGCGTCTGGCGGCGGCGGGAATGCGAGGATTGCCACACCATCTTTACCAGTGGCGAGCACTTGGACCTTACCGGAAGCATTGTGGTGCGCAGCGCGAGCCACGTAGAGCCCTTCTCCCGCGATAAATTGTTTTTGAGCATTCATGACAGCCTAAAACATCGGGAAGATCCCTTGGGCGACGCTACGGCGCTCACGGACACGGTTTTAAAGCAAGTTCTCACCATAATCACCAAGCCGGAAGTCGAAAAGCCCGACATCAGCCGGATCTGCCACGAAACCCTGCAAAATTTCGATACGGCGGCGGCCACCCACTACGCCGCGTTCCACCTAAAAATAAGGTTTTAGGTGACCCGTTTTTTGTCGTCCGTGACGACGGTCTTGGTGGTAACGTCAAATTCGCCCACGTACCAGCCGAAAATCAGCCGCGTTTGTGAATTTAACGCCGCCAAGGAGTTAAAGACGATCATGGTCAACGGCAATAATGCCCACTGCAACACCATCCCGATGGATCGGCGGCGCTTATAACGGGCCGGTTTGGGAGGTAGCGTTCTCAGGCCCAAGAACAAAGAGATCAAAATACCCGAAAGCGCAATGGTTTGGATAGTGCTGGCCAAGTTGGGTAATTGCACGGCGGCAAAATTTTCGTTACTTACCAGCGGAGGTACGAACGCGCCGAGTGCCAGTAAAAGTGGTGCGGCCGCCCAGTTCACGTGCCCGTCCAAAAGGCGCAAAAACTTAGCGAATACATCGAGCCGGGAAATTTTGCTCTTGGTAAAAAAGCCCTTTTCGGCCACGTAGGCGACATCCGACGCACCCCACGCCCAGCGGCGAATCTGTAAAAACTGCGCCTTGATGGTTTTACGGTAATTTTGGGCCAGAACGGCGTCTTGGTAAATCGGTACGTACAGCGGGAAAACGTCGTGGTTGCCATCGTAGCGGAAGTACGTTCGCCAAAATTGGTGGCCGTCTTCCACGATGGTGCGCACGCTCCAGTAATCGGTATCGACCAGGGTTTGCAGGCTCTGGGCGTGCGAAGAAAAGTTGCGCAGCATGTGCTGGCGCAAGGACAAAATAATGTTCCAAAAGGAGTTGCCGGTAGCGATCACCCGCATCGGGGCCGGAGCATCCCAGATATTATTGGTAAACATGGGGATCGGCTGAAAAGAGACGTATTTGGGATCCTCCGTCAGCGCGTACACGTAAGTTAAAGCGTTTAAGTAGTTTTTATCGGGGCGATTATCGGCATCCAGGGTCGTAACAATGACGTTGAGCGGATCAATTTTTTGCTTTTTTACGTAGTTGGTCAGCTTGCGCGCGGCGTAGGTAATGTTGCCGCCCTTCCCTTTGACTTCGCCCTCCGTAACGGGGTGTTTACAAGCCATGACGTGTTTAAAAACGCTCCCGTACTTTTTGACGATTTCTTGCACCGCCGGTTCGGACTGGGCGCCATTGCGTTCCTCGTACGCCATGACCAAAATCACCCGCTTCATGTCAAAGTCGGAGTCAATCACCGATTTTACCGTGGGCTCCAACACCTCCAGCGATTCGTTGTAGGAAGCAATGACGATGGCGTGATACATATCGTCCACGGCAATGGGGTTTTCGTGCCCCTTTAATAACTCCACGTTGTTCGTGTGCCAATCGGGAATATGTTTATGATTGTGTTTTTGGCTGACTTTTCCGCGGCGCAAATCGTCCACCATGCATTTCCAATGGTATTTTTTATGGCGCTGCAACGTACCGAAGCCTTGTATGGAGCGTATATTCAGAGCAATGGCCTTAATGAACCAGATCAGTAAAAATATCAGTACGAACAGTACGCCGAGCGTGGGGTTGATCAGCGTAAGCACCAACGGCATGGAAAGTAGCGTCCAGCTCAGTACTCCGGGTAAGATTTCAAAAAAACGGTAGCGTTTCGTGCGTTCACTTTCGTACGGGATTTCGATATTTTTCATAAGCTAGGAGTGAATAATGAGTAGGTTGCTAACGACAATGGACAGCACTAAAAGCACGGTACCCATTCCCAAAAACATAATGGAAAAATGGCGCTTTATCGCGAAGGTTTTGTGGCTTATATAAAAGTGGAACGCGAACACCGCCAAGGCGAATATCACGAAAGCAAGCAGCTCCACGGAAGTGCCATACACGAAGCGATTGGATTGAAACAGCGCGTTCTCACGGAACTGTACGATATAGGTGGCGCTCGGGTCGAGTTCGATTCTGAACAAAATCATGATACTCCCCGCCAATGCCAAAAAAGCATTCACGCTAAGCAGGAGTAATATTAACCGGTCATGAAAATATTTTTTGGGAGTCGACATGTCTTCTACACAGTGTAATGTGAAAAGTGAAAAGTGAAAAGTGTTAAAAACGGCGCTCGTGGAGCCACCTCGGGGGCTCGAACCCCGGACCTCAGCTTTACGAAAGCTGCGCTCTGGCCAACTGAGCTAAGGTGGCAAACTTTGTGCCATTATATCAGAAGTTTTATGTATTCGTTTGCTTTTAACCTCTGTTAGTGCTATCCTCACCTTTGTCGTATTCTTGGCTTTATAGCTCTCGCGCATCTCAGCTTTGCGCTTGAGTGTAGAAGCGAATTTCTTAGCGAGTATCACAGCAAGCTGTACATACGGTACTGCTTGCGAGAAACACAGTTAAAAATATCGCTTATACGCCAAGAGCATTGACAGGTTCTGGCTTTGCCAGAAGCAGGTTAATGAGGCGCAAAGTTGAGATGTGGGCTCGTGGTGTAGCACGGTTAACACGCCTGCCTGTCACGCAGGAGATCGCCGGTTCAAATCCGGTCGGGCCCGCCAAATAAAAAGTCTCAGACTTTAGTCTGGGGCTTTTTATATTGACGAGACTTGTCTCGTGATTTGAAGCGGCATCAGTCCGCTTGCGGACGCCGGGTCAATTGTAGAAATTCTGTCGAGCTAACTCCTAGCTCGTAAAGAATTTACTACAATTCCCAATCCGGCCTGCCCCGCACCAAGTCCTGAGCGGAGCAGTCTGTAACCAGATTGTGGAGCGTCAAGAGTTTGGTGCGTGGGTCGGGCCCGCAAAATAGACATAATCCACATTTTGTTGTATTATTTGTTTTATGTCCGAGCTACCTGTAAAATCAATATCTTACGAAACGCTAACTAATCCCACACTAGAATTTTCCATATTGTCTCAACAAATTGGCTATGTTGCTTGGTCAGAGCGTTTTACTCAACGTACCGATGAAGATATACGCAGAATGTTCACACAAGATGAACCTGCTTTATCTGAAAATGCCCACAAATCACTGCTTAGGATGCAAGACCGTGCTCGTCATGGTGTATTTAGCGGAGTCATAGCACGACTTAGAGATAACCCTATTGGTTCTGCTTGGGCAACAGATGATAGATCTATAAGTCCTCAACAAGCTGAGTTAGTAGATGACCACAAACCTTACGCCTGGATACCGCATATAAATGTACTCCCTGAAACTCAAGGACACGGTATTGGTAAAGAATTACTGAAACACGTTTTACTGCCTTTTGATGCAGATCAAAAACCAACAGCATATGTTTTTGAGGAGAACCAGCTAACGTTAGGTATGTTTCAAAAGCTGGGTTTTGTACCAAAACCAACAAAACCCAGAATTAAATATGACTATTTTGGCGAGGATAATGAGCCAGTGGAGCAATGGAGATTAGAGGCGCCAAGTGTATCAGCGGTATTAAAACTGTTGAAATAGCTAAAGCTCTAAAAGTTTCGCTGTCCGACCTGTTCAAAGGATTCTAGCTTTTTTATCGTGGAACAAAAATCGTAACTACCTCTTTTTTTATCGTGGAAGAAAACCCTCCTGGTCTATACGTCTATATCCTCTGTGGCATGTAGTTCGTTTAGGAATGCATTTGCTTTAGCCGCTATGTCGTGATGAGTATTTTTACCGTTAATTTTGCTGATCAAATCTATATAACGCGTGCTCAGTCGCACTAGTGATGAAGAAGACACTAACAAGGCTAGTTTTTGTGAACCTTGGCTGGTGTGGTCCCACACATCTTGCTCCATATGGGCTAATAATTCTACGGGGTTGAAGTGCGTTTTCCTTGAGCCGTCAACGTAAGTCCTGAGCACCGTTCTAATTTGCCCCTCTGGTAGCACACCCTTCTTTTTTAGTGAGCCAAGCATCATCTCAACATCTTTACGCGCCCAGGAACGCACGGGCTTACCTTCTTTGTCGGTAAAGTCTTTGTAGCCACTGATCACCCTGGCATATTCCTTTTCAATATTAGTCTCTGTGTCTGGGAAATCATCAACATTAACCTCGACTCCGACATCGCGATAATAGTCGAGGTCTTCCTTTAACTGTACCCACCTGAACTCATAAAACTTATGTGCCGAAAGTTCAGGATCTTTTGAGGCCAGCACGTATTCAACACTAATTACATCTTCGATCATATTTCTTGTAAGTTCAAAGGCAGAGTTAGCCATTTTTTCCTCGCCACAGAGCAAGTTAATTGCCTGTATACGCATAATGTTTTTGCGCAAAGTGCCTTCCATGACTGCTAACAACTCTGTCCGCTTTCCCTCGCAGGGATGTGCTTCGGCCAAAGGTATAATGGCCGCTATTAGTTCATTTATTTTGTTCCTAAGTTTACCCACCGTCATTATTTTAGCCTCCTAATTTCATGATCAATTTTGCTCCGCAGGGCTGGCTCGTAGACAGAAAAGTCCGTCTTGTATGAACGACAAAATATCTCCCAGCCGGTTACTATTCTAGCCTGTAGAGCAGCGTTTGTTGCTGTCTGTTTTTCAATGTCAGCTAAAGCTTTCTTCAAATCAAAATAGTAAACGTGTGGGCTAAAGATAAAAGCTGGCCTGTCTTTGCCGCGTACCTTTTCGATCTTGAAGTTTAGGTGCTCATTCTTTGCAGCTGCCATATCAGTGGGTAGGTTAAGGTCTGCGAGCCTACCAATCCAGGTTACTCCAGTCAGAAAGGAGTTATCATGCTGGACATGAGGTGTATTAACAATCTTCTGGGGTAATTGTAGATGAGTAATGCCATTACGGAAACAATCCCAAACTAGATTGCCGTATTGAGCATATTTTTTGTTGGCAAAGTGATTTCTCCAGAGCTTTTCTACCGCTCTGTCGGCTCTAATATCTCTCATTACATCTTGCCGAATAGGTCTGCCTCTCTCGTTTCGTAAGTTGGTAGTCCTGGTCCTATAGCCAAGTCGCACAACTTCAGCCGGTGGAGTTATAGTCCGGTCTTGATAGTAAATATAAGGGTAGCAAATCTTAGCAATGGGTTCGGTAATGGCCAAGGCTATACCGGCAACAGCAAAATTCGGCCCAGAACCGTCCAGACCTTGGGAATTGAGGGCTTTTTCTAAATCTGCGACACCAGACTTAAATTTTCCTAGGGCTTGTTTTGCTTCTAAGGGCAAACTCATTGGCTTCTTTCTGTGTGCTGAATTTATCACCAATCGCTTGCGCCAACCAATACGGAGTTTCTACTATGCGGTCGCCATAGTCTTTTCGAACAACTAGGTATGGAGCCCAAAGGCCGCTGGCTAACTGGTAAGATTTCGCTAGTAATTTAACCATGCCTAGAATTATGAGCCGTTATTGTAGCCTGCGCAAGGGTCTGAGCCGCAGGCTACTTACACTTCGGCAAAGGCAGGTCGTAGTTATACATTTCGGAAAGAAAATCATTGTTAGCGCCGCGCTTTAGTTTAATAAAATCTGGTGGTGTTTGGCGTTCCGCCATGTCCTTAATACTAAATTTTATATCGACTATTTGGGGAGTGGGCGAAATGCGTATAATGCGATAAATATTGTCGTCCTCAAAACTTTGCATGCAGCCAAATACTCTGGAAGCTAGGCTTCATTTTTTGTACTGTTTTGGCTACTTTTACAGCGTAGATTTTTTCGCCACTATGCTCCCTAATAACCACCAGTAAGTGTCTGTCTTCTTTGCCGTGAGATCCTTGGTGCTTAATTTTGTTAGCTATAACGGCCGGTATTTTATCGCTGTGGCCCTCGTATTCTGTGACCTGAATGTCATCAGTTTGAAAGGCTGGCTTACCTGGCTCTCCCCAATTTATGGCCCTAACGTCAACATCAGGTGCAACATCTTCCCAGGGGCGCAAATAGTAATCGTAGCCAGTGTGTAAAAACAAGCCAAGGTAAAACTTACCCACGTTAAGTAGCTCCTTCTCAACCTTAAAATGGCTGGGGTGTTCAACGTAATCAGAGCCACATTTTTCTATTAGCGCATTAAAGCGGGCAATGACATTCCGCGGGCTCATATAAATAGTCGGCGGGTATTTCATCTATGAGATTTTACTTGGGCAGTTAGCGAGCTTATCTCTTTTGCTATTTTCTCAAGAGCTTTTCTAGCCTTAGCGTCCTCTGGCTCACCTATGTTGTAGTCAGGGATAGCTGCAAAATCAATATATAACTTGTTGGTTTCTTTAACGTTTTGACTATCTTCATAGGTAACGGTCAACTCGTAAGGCTCCTCTCTAAGCTCATATGCATAATCACCAAGCAACAGTACAGGTACTATTATCTTCTAACCTGGCGCAAATACCCTAAAGCCTTTTTTAACCAGGTAAAGATCACCAAATTTATTGCCGCCGGACCCATTTTTGTTAGGTGGCCATAAATAGAAGTCATCTTTGACCTTAATGGTGACCTTGAATGCTGGAGAAAGACCATAGTTCTCCAGAGTTATATCTGCGACACTGTTAACGCGCAGCGATCTACTCACAGAGGCTACGAGCGACGGCTTTTTGCGTAACTTTTCAATCTCAAATGTGGCTGTTACTACGCGTCTCGTCCAATAGGCATAGTAGCCAGTTATTACTACTAATACGAACGTTAGGAACGCTGGGTCAGTAACCACTTTTATGACTTGCTCCATATCTCTATTCTACATCCAATACACCTGTTGCGCCCGCTTGACTTGCATTAGATTAAAACCTACTGCACGATAAGTTGTATGACCACTAAAAATATGCGTTTGCGGTACGGATCCAGGAACACGTTTTCCCTGACTGGAT
>JAXHNE010000003.1:0-88743 GCA_034520885.1 Candidatus Saccharimonadota bacterium | reverse complement strand
TACATATTGCTTTTGATCGACCTGAGTATGCGCGGCCAACTAAATAGATTGCGTAGAATGGAGTATAAAGTATGACGTATGAAGGGAAAAAGCTTGAATCTTTTACTGATCTCATTGCCCGGAAGAAAGCCCATACTTTAGTAATTGCTATCTATCGAGCTACAAAACAATTTCCGAAGGAGGAGCAGCAATGGCTTTGATAAGTATTGCACAACGAATGGGCGAAAGAGTCACGGGAGAATCTTATCCTAAAAAATTTGATGGTGAGTATGATTTTGATTTTGATGGTGATGGCCTCTATTGGGATCGAAAAAAATGGAAACAAGAGGTTTGGAATGCGTTTCGTGCGGACCCACCTGGTAGCTTGCGTGCGATTCTTGGTGTGTCTATTCCGGATGACGTCCAACATGAGTTGGAGATGTTTGAGCGTGCAGATCCAGACTTTCAACCAGACTTTCAAAGAGGTGTGGAAGTGCAACCAGTAAAACCAAATGATGATTATTCAGGAGACATTAGATGAGCGACATTTCAGTAAAAGAACTTAGCCAAGATATACGCGAGGCGATCGAGGAGCTGAAATCCCGCCCCGGCGCGGAAAAAATCGGCATCGTCACCCGCATGGGCGACGGCGTGGCTTGGATTTACGGCTTGCGTGACGTCGGTTACAACGAAATTGTGGAGATCGAATCCGAAGACGGCAGCAAAATGCCGGCTTTCGCCATGAACTTAGGCGAAGACGAAATCGGTGCCGTGGTGCTGGGCGATGACCGTTACGTAAAAGCCGGCGCCAAAGTAACCATGACCGGCCGCGTGGTGGAAGTTCCCGTGGGGCCGGAACTTGTCGGCCGCGTGGTCGATCCGTTAGGCCGGCCATTGGACGAAAAAGGCCCGATCAAGTCCAGCGAGCGTTCCCCCGTGGAAAAAGCCGCTCCCGGCGTGTTGGCGCGAAAAAGTGTGCATGAACCGCTGATGACCGGCCTGCTTTCCATTGATGCCATGGTGCCAATCGGCCGTGGCCAGCGCGAGCTGATTATCGGTGACCGGCAAACCGGTAAAACCGCCGTGGCGACCGACACCATGATTAACCAATTTCGCCAAAAAACCGGCGTGGTAAACATTTACGTGGCCGTAGGGCAAAAATATTCCAAAATTGCCCGGCTGGTAGAACGGCTCAAGCGTGAAGGCGTGATGGAGCAAACCATTGTGGTAGCCACCTCCGCCGCTGATGCCGCGCCACTGCAGTACCTGGCACCGTACGCCGCTACCGCCATGGGTGAATACTTCCGCGACAACGCCCAGCACGCGTTGATTATCTATGACGATCTTTCCAAGCACGCGGCAGCTTACCGGCAAATGTCATTGCTCTTGCGCCGCCCACCAGGGCGCGAGGCCTATCCGGGCGACGTATTTTACTTGCACTCTCGCTTACTTGAACGATCCGCCAAGTTAAATGACGACCTGGGGGCAGGAAGCCTGACCGCCCTGCCGATCATCGAAACCCAGGCCGGTGACATTTCCTCCTACATTCCGACCAACGTGATTTCCATTACCGACGGTCAGATTTTTATGGAAACGGGATTATTCAACCAAGGTATTCGCCCGGCGATATCCGTGGGACTTTCGGTTTCCCGCGTGGGTGGAAGCGCGCAAACCAAAGCCATTAAATCGGTGGCCGGAAACTTGCGCCTTTCCCTGGCCCAGTTCCGCGAGCTGGCCGCTTTCGCGCAGTTTAGTACCGATCTGGACGCCGAAACCAAACAACGTATTGAGCGCGGCCAACGCCTGACCGAGCTTCTGAAACAACCACAGTACAGCCCCTTAGGTGTCTGGGAGCAGTACGCTTCCTTGCACGCGGCCAATGAAGGAGCGTTCGATAACGTACCAGTGGATAAAATCAAGGACGCGCAAGGCAGTCTCCTGCAAGCCTTGAACAGTGAACACAAGAAAGAAATGAACCGGCTGAACAAGGGCGACAAGCCAGAAGAAAAGACCCAAAAGCTGATCGTAAAAACCGCCCAAAAAACCGCCAAATCATACGAGACAAAAGGGTAACATGGCGATGAGCAAAGAGCAAAGAGGAATGAGCAAAGAGCAGTGAGCAAGGAGCAATGAGTTGATGTATCTATCACCTGTAAACTATCACCTATCACCTATGGCCGGAGGCCACCGTGGCTAATACAACTGCGCTGAAGCGCCACGTGACTAAGAATGGTATAATTAACAGATATGAGTAATGGAAAAGACCCGATGGTGACAAAATCAATGCTCGAAGAAAATAACAAGGTTCTTCTGGGTGAAATTGGTGGCATACTCGATACGTTCATGACGCAGGCTGATGAACGATTTAATCGGCTTGAAGTACGCATGGATCGGCTCAATGAAAAGCTAGAGAAGCTTACGGCTCGGGGGGGGGTTCCTAATGACCAACCCATCACCTATCAACTATCATCTATCACCTATGGCCGGAGGCCAAAATGGCTAATACGACTGCGCTGAAGCGACGAATCACTGATGTTAGAACGATTAATGATAAAACCCACGAGGTCAAGGAGTAATATAATGACAGATCAATACTTTCCTGAACTTTTCGCAGAATATACTAAAGGTACGAGATTGAGTACTCAAGACATTGACCCCGAATCACTTGAGATCACATTCCCGAATGGTGAGTCAGGCTCGATCGATTCAGATGCTGAGAATTTTTTAGCAGTGAATGGCCTTTTACCTCATGGGTTAAAGCGTGATCAAATTCTACAAATCGGCATAATTGTTGGTGCAGCTTTACATCGTGATGGCTTATTGCCCAGTAGATTTGATTTCGCAGTGGAATCTGTAAGTCAAGGCAAAATGGTTTCCAATGAATAACTTATCACCTATCACCTATCAACTATCATCTATCACCTATGGCCGGAGGCCAAAATGGCTAATACAACGGCTCTAAAAAGGCGAATCACGTCAGTCAAAAACACCAAACAGATAACGAAGGCCATGGAGCTGGTGTCCGCTAGCAAAATGCGCCGGGCGCAAGAACATGCCGCGCGTTCCCGCGCGTTCCGTAATATGGCTATTGATTTGTTAAATCGTTTGAGCGAGCTAACCGACGTCACGCAGCACCCGCTGTACAAGCAACGCGCCATTAACACTCGCCTGCACATTTTGATCAGCTCGGATCGCGGCCTGGCCGGAGCGCTCAACAGTAACCTGTTCAAAGCCTTCACCAAAGAGTTGGTGGAAGATCGCGACTTAGGACGCAAAAGCCAAGTCATTGTTATTGGCAAACAAGGCCAGCGTTTCGTGGCCAAGCTGGACGGCGTTGAGGTAATAGCGGCTTACGACGGCTTCCCCGAAAAGCCCACAGCCGCGGACATTCGCCCGATTCTTAAGGAGTTACTGGCGGCCTTCAAAGAAGAACGAGCCGACGCCGTGGACGTAACCTATACCGATTTTAAAACCAGCTTACTGCAGGAAGTCGAAACGCTTCGCTTGCTCCCCGCGGTGTTCGAACCCACCACAAAAGAAGACCAGGAAGAAAAAGCCATTTTTGAACCGAGCCCGGACAAAGTCCTGGACGCGGTCACCGAACGATTTATCGAACTGCTTTTGAGCCAAGCGTTTTACGAAGCGCAGGCCAGCGAGCAATCCATGCGCCGCAACGCCATGAAGAACGCCACGGATAACGCTAACGATTTGGTGGATGATTTAACGCTGGAATTCAACACCGCCCGGCAAGCGGCGATCACCCAAGAACTGGCCGAAATAACCGGCGGAGCGGAGGCCATGAAATGAGTGACGGGGACACAACGTTGTTTCAATTAAGGCATACATATGAAAGGTTGATGCCGCAGACGTACTTTACGGATACATTAGTGGAGCAAATGGATGGAATAGCACGGGAGTTTTTTGCTGCAACGTGTGATGAACGACTTGAAACACAAGGTGTCTATGACATAGAAATCGATCCTGAGCAAATACTCTGTGCTGCGTTTCAGGGTGCTGTCGGCGTCCTTGATACGACAGCGGACACCGAGTACAAAGAAACAGCAGTAGAATTATTTACGGGTAATCTACTTAAAGATATGGTTGATGTTGAGTTCCCTGACGAGGCAGCAATAACAAGAGTACAAGCAATTCGTGTTTTTGGGGATGTTTTAGCAAGCGCAAGAAAAGTTCACCGTTACGTGGAGCTAACAGGTGCAGTGGAGGCCATGAAATGAGAGGCGAAGTTTTTGGTTCGGATAAAACGTCCATTACGGTACCTACTCCACTACCCAATGTTCCGAGCGACTTATCCGGCGGCGTCCAGAACAAACGTCGCGGCAACTTGGTGCGTACATGCTCGCGCTTAAAAATGGGGATGCCGCAGGACTTATTGGGGGTGATATCTTTCCTGACATAGAAGACATGGAGGACGCGTAATGGGTATTGAAAGCATGCATTTTCCAGTTGATCCGGATTTGCCATACATGCCGCCTTCTCCAGCGACCTCAGAAACCGACTCCCTCCCCCCTTTTAAGGAGGCGATAGGTATTCTTGGTTATGAGGATGATGACTCGACTCCTCGATATCTTGGATTGAGCGAACAAGAAGCTGAACTTGTGGTGAGCGCCTATCACTACGTGGGCTTACTTGACGCGCCGGTTGACACTACTGAACTTTCCCAGCTTGAAAGGAACGAGCTCGTAAATATTATTTGTGGCCGCGCGGATCAAGGCGGTATTGAACCGCAATGTTTGTCGACGCGCCAAGAGCTGTTAATAATGGAAGCGATGCAGGCAAAGCATAATGAATACGTTGAATCTCAAAATGCTGAAGATGTCTTGCACGGCGAGTTAGTAACCGCGCCTGAGGAAAGTTCGGGTGCGGATGAACCGGGGCCAGCCGTTGAAAATAAAGGTATTCTGTCACGAGCATTCCCAGAAGTTGACCTTGCGTGTCTCGCCCCTGGGGCGCTCGAGTTTGTCGAGGCGGCCGAGGACTATGTACGCACCAAAGAAGAGGAGCATATTCGTAAGAGAGGCAGGTTTGCTTCAGCGCAGTTAGTCGGTAATTATTATGATGAGTTTGTCGAAGGCGCACGCTTTGCGGCTGCGATTAGTACATCCAAAACGGAAGATTTGGACGAAACTATGGAGGAAGCCGATGCTTGATTGTGAAGCCCAACGCAGTGACGTTGATGGTGAGCTTTACGAAGGCTATACTGCAACGGAATGGGCTCAGATTGATGAAGTACTTTCCGCCCTACCAGATGCCGTGGAAGAGCATATACAGCGCGCTGCCAACAGTTCTGAGTACGATTTACGACCGCAAAATTTTGACGAACGAACGGTGGCTCAAGGAATTATTCGAAGACTAAAATCAGCTAATGAAGCCAAAGGAGATAATTAATGGCAACAACGCAAGAAGTTAAAAGTAAAAAGTCGAACGCCGCGAGTACGGGAAATATCAGCCAAATCGTGGGCGTGGTGGTCGACGTGGAGTTCAGTGAAGAGTACCTCCCGGCAATTTTTAACGCCCTGGAAGTCGACAATAACGGAAAAACGCTGGTGTTAGAGGTAGCGCAGCACTTGAGTGAAACCGGCGTGCGGGCCATTGCCCTGGGCGCGACGGACGGCCTGCAGCGTGGCGTAAAAGTAAAAGACACCGGCGCTCCGATTAGCGTGCCGGTCGGCAAGGATACGTTGGGGCGAATGTTCAACGTGGTGGGCGAGCCGATCGATAACAAGCCGGACAAGTTCAAGGAAACCTCACCGATCCACAAAAGCCCCCCTGCTCTTTCGGAGCAATCCGGCGAAGTAGAGATTTTGGAAACCGGCATCAAAGTGATTGATTTGATTTGCCCGATCAGCAAGGGCGGAAAGGTCGGCCTGTTCGGCGGTGCCGGCGTGGGTAAAACCGTGCTGATTCAGGAGCTGATTAACAACATCGCCAAAGAGCACGGCGGCACCAGTGTGTTCGCCGGTGTCGGTGAGCGTACGCGCGAAGGCAATGATCTTTACGACGAAATGACCGAGTCCGGCGTGATCGATAAAACCTCGCTGGTGTTCGGGCAAATGAACGAACCGCCCGGAGCCCGTTTGCGCGTGGCACTATCCGGCCTGACCATTGCCGAACAATTCCGTGACCAAGGCCAGGACACGCTGTTGTTCGTGGATAATATCTACCGCTTTACGCAGGCCGGCGCTGAAGTGTCCGCCCTGCTCGGCCGCTTGCCTTCCGCCGTGGGGTATCAGCCCAACCTGGCGCAAGAAATGGGCGCTTTGCAAGAACGCATCACCAGTACCAAAAAAGGCTCCGTGACGTCCGTACAGGCCGTGTACGTGCCGGCGGACGACTTAACCGACCCTGCTCCCGCCACGACGTTTGCCCACCTGGATTCCACCATTACGTTGAACCGGGCGTTAACGGAAATCGGGATTTATCCGGCAGTTGACCCGCTGGACAGCAGCTCAACCTTGCTGGATCCGGAGATCGTTGGCGAGGATCACTACAACGTGGCCCGCGACACGCAGCGAATTTTGCAGCGCTATAAAGACTTGCAAGACATCATCGCCATTTTGGGCATGGAAGAACTGTCCGACGAAGACAAGCAAACCGTTAACCGGGCCCGCCGTATTCAGCGGTTTTTGAGCCAACCGTTCTTCGTGGCCGAACAGTTCACCGGTAACCCCGGGCTGTACGTGCCACTGAAAGATACTATTACCGCCTTCCGCGAAATCCTGGACGGCAAACACGATGATAAGCCGGAAAGCGCCTTCTACATGAAGGGCGACATAAAGGGCGTCAAATAATGCCGTTTCTTGAAGAGCCATCCGCTTCAAGTTTTAGAGAAGACATCTCCGCGGCGCACGATGCGGAGTGGGAGGTCGTCTCCGAGGTACTGCATTTAAAAGGCGAACTTGGCCTTGAAGGTTTAAAGGCATTCGTTGAATGCTTACCGGCTCAGGAAGGGACGACGTAATGTCACGGTTCGAAGAAGCGCTGGAAAAAGTTGAGTTGGATGAGAGCGCCAAGGTGAGTGATGAATTGGGCGTGCCCCACGAAGGTGGGCTTGACCCATTGGGAGAGGATCCACACGCGTTAGATATTATGCCGCGTCCCGAACGTGGGCAGTACGGTAATCAGTCGACCCTTTCGACCATAGCGCGCAAAGCCGGGCATGCCGCAATCACCGGGATTGATCGCCTTCTTAGTCTGAAAGGCCGAGGATACGACCAATGATTCACTTTGAGTTGGTTACGCTGGACGGCGTAAAGTTTTCGCAGGAAGTCTACGAGGTTCAGTTACCCACCACCGAAGGCTACGTGGGAATTTTCAAGGATCACATGCCGTTGGTAACGCTGGCGGATACCGGTATTATTAAGATTCGACATAAATCCAACGAATCGGACGCCCAGCAGGAACTCATTGCTACTAGTGGTGGCGTGGTCGACGTAGAAGATAACACGGTGCGCGTATTAGTCGACGCGGCGGACACCGAGGACGAGATTGACGAAGCATCAATCAAAAAAGCCCACCAAGAAGCCCTGGAGCTACGTAAGAACGCCAAAGACCAGCTGTCGCTGGACAAAGCGCACACGCTGGTACAACGAACGCACACGCAACTCAAGGTAGCGGAACTTAAACACCGTAAACGCCGCGGCTAATCCCCTTGTAAACCGCCGCGCGAAGGCGTAGCATACTTTTATATTTGTTAAATAAAAAACGAGATGATTATAGAAAAAGGATATTTTATGGCGAATGAAATTAATGAAATCGGCGACGTAAAGGTGGAGGTTGTTGCTCCGGACGGTTTGGGATACGGCACCGGATCAATTTCACTCAACGATCGCTTGGGTTTGCCGGCGAAGGACAGCGAGCACGTTCAGGAATTGCAACTTATTAAACTGGAGAATTTCATCCACTCGCCCGACGTATTGGTGCGAGTTGACGCGGTAGACCCGAAAATCCAACTGGACGACGATGGCTGCGGGGACGGTCGCGGCGTCAATACAACGTTCGTGAAAAACGGTGACCAGCTGGAACACAAGTCCCGTTCACTCCACCGTGCCAAAATTTTTGGCGGCGGTCCGGTGATGGCCGGCGCGTCGCTATTGGCTAACGAAAGCGAGGTTCCATCATCGGTAGAAGCCTTGTTTTTGGCCGGGATTGACCGCTTGCAAGCTTACGAAATTGATTTCGGCGGCCATACCGACGGCCACGCCAGTGAAGAAAAGTCCGGCTGCGGCGCAATCGATAACGCCCCGGCCATCGTGCGAAACGCCGTTACGTTCCAAGGTGAAATTACCGATTCGCTTAGCGCGCTCGGAGTGCCCACGGATGGCGTGGAATCCATTTTTGATTCCTACCGGGAACTGTCGCGGCGAGCGAACACCCAAACCTACGCCGGACAAAAGGTGATGCACGATATTATTGGTAATCAAAAGGTCGTCAAGGAACTGGCCGGCGGCCACCGTGAAGTCGCGGTCATTCTTAACGACGTCAGCGGCTACACGGTTAATCAATCCAAGGTGCGGGAGTTGAGCAATGACTCCCTGCAAGTGTTCGCGGTGGATATCTGGCGCTTGCAAAATTTGGCACGGCGCCTGTGCCCAAGCGACCGAACCGGTGAACAAAAAGCTTTGCAAAGTATGCTTATTTACACCTTGGCGACCGCCGCGACACTCACCAAAGGCGACCTGCCGGTGTATCGTGTTTCCGCGGAGCCGGCGGCGGTTACGGCGTAAACTATTTGACACGACCGCAAAAACTACTATGCTGGAGGCATAACAAAGGAGGGTTTATGAAAAAATCAGAGCGGGCGATGCCCTTGCTCTTGGAGTTCGTGGGTGTGGCAGCAACATCAATGGTGCTTTACGCGGCACTGTTAAGGTCGGGCCAAGTCTTCGGCGCCATTGCGGCGGGACTGCTTTTCGCCGGTGTGAACGCCGCGGCTCGCCCGAACTACGTGGCGCAGCTAAACCCTATCGTGACGTTAGGGCTTTGGATGGCACGCAAACTTTCCACTTTACGAACGCTGGTGACTATCGGCGTGCAAATGCTCGGTGGGCTGGTGGCTTGGCGTTTAAGCGAACTTATACTTGACCGACCGCTCAGTAGTTTGGCCGGCGATAAGTTCAATTGGTCAATTTTCACCGCGGAGTTGCTCGGGGCATTCGTGTTTACCTTCTTGCTCTCCTTAGTGCTTTTCAGTAAAAAATTGGACGACGGCAAGCTGTACTTGGTCGGATTCGCCGCGCTTACCGTGGGCATGCTGATCGCTTCTATGCCACAAGGTGCGTTCGGTATCATTAACCCCGCACTGGCACTCGGTATTCAATCGTGGAGTTGGACGTTCGTTCTCGGACCACTGGCCGGCGGTTTCATTGGTATGAACGTCGTACCGATGATGCAAGCCATGGACGCCCGTAGCGCCAAGCAAGCCAAAAAGTCCGTTAAAAAATCGAGCAAAAAATCACCCAAAAAACGTAAGTAATAACGCCTACGTCACTTCAACGCTATTACTTAATAAAGCGTCCGCCGAGAGCGGGCGCTTTTTTAAGTGCGAAAGGGTTTTTCGTTTTGTTATATAACTAGTTATATAACACCCCCAAGCCAACCGTTAAGCCGTGTATCGGGTGGTAACCGGCTAGGCGAGCAAATCCTTAATGAATTTCTTGGAATCTTTGGCGGTTTGGGCGTAGGTGTCGACGTCGGGCAGGTCAAGCCGCATAATTCTGTTCCACACCTCTTTTATGAGGTCTTTTAACTCAAGGAGTTCGTTTCGGTCAAACGTAATCAACAAAGGTTCTACGATTTTCCCCGCTCCGTTTTTGTCGGCTTCCACGAATTCCAACCGGGCTTCGTTGACGCTGTAATCGCGCCAACTGGAACTTCCCTCTATGAGTAGCTTGTAAAAGTAGAGTTGTTGTTTGTACTTGAGGGATTTCATATCACTCCCCCACTTGGTGAGCGGCTTGCCGGTTTTATAATCCACGATATTCACGGTTTTGTTTTTTTGGTCTACCTCCAACCGGTCAATTTTACCGCTGAGCTTGGCGTCGCCCAGCACCACGCCTTCGCTATAAAAGTTGACTTCCGCTTTGGCTTGTTTCGTGAACATGTCTTTGCGGGCGGCAAGGTATTTTCGCAGGCAGGCGTGGCCTTTGTCCCGGGCTTGTTCGCGGTCGATGTCGGTTAAGTAGCGCCTGTCCAGCTGTTTGTCGTAATAACCGAGCGCGTCGTCCGTCGTAGGGGTTTCACCCGCGTTAATTCGGTTTTGGTACCACTCCAGCGTGTTGTGTATGGCGGTACCGAACTCGCCGCTGGCATTCGGCGCTTGCGGAAACCGAAGAAGAGTTTGCACTAAAAAGCTTTCCGGCCCGCCACGCTCCAAATCAACGAAGGTATTCAAATGCGTGGGGTTCATTTGATAACTCTTGAGACGCTCGGCCAGGAGGCTGCGGAAGTCGGCCGGCAGGCTTACCTGGCCGGCTTGCCATAGCTTTTCGGTATCGGCGGCCAGATGCTTGGCGTCGGTTTCGTGCACGATAATCCGCCGGGACTTTTCGGGCAAGAGTGTTGATTCGCCGTCCGCTTCCGGCAAATAATTGAGCGGTACTGTCCGTTTGCCGCTGTCCTTGGTGGAGTGAGAAGTAATGTATAAGTTGTGTTTGGCGCGCGTAATGGCCACGAACAACAGCCGCCGCCGTTCATCGTCACTGGAATTTACGTAGCGGATGTGTTCCAGGTTCGGCGGCAAAGCCAGTTTGTTGTTGCCTCCGCGGCTGGCGCTTCCCCACACGTCATCGTGCGCTTGCAATAAAAAGACGTTTTCAAATTCCAGCCCCTTGGCCTTGTACGCGGTCATTAATTGTACGGAATCGGGCTTTTGAGCGATGGGATGCGAATTTATGAGTGGTGTTTCGGCCGATTCGTACATAATGAACAGATCCAAAAAATCCCGGAGCGTTAAGGGCGCGTCGGCGTTCGCCTGGTGGTCACGCAAACGGGAGCGAATAACACTGAGGTGGGAAATGGCTTCGTAGTAGGCTAGCGGATCCTTGTCGCGGTTTTTTTCGTCGAAGTAATGGCTCTTAAGCGGCGCATAAACGTCTTTGCCGTCGACTTTTACCGGCAAGGTACCACTGAGTTTGTCCAGTGTGAGTTCCAGCGGTTCGATACCGGCGGTGGCGCTCAAGTACAGGTAAAACTCTACCGCGTGCCCGAGTTCCGGGGTTTCCAGGGCGATTTCCGCCCAGTCCCGCGTTTCGGCGCGCTTGGCGAACTGCCAGTTGACCTTCCAGATATCACGGGCGCGGATGTGCCAGTACGGCAAGCTAAGCACCAATGGGAAGTATTCGTTGGCTCGCGCAAGGTCCTTATGAAACAGCGCGTCCAAAAGCCGGGCGCATAAACGCAGCCCTTGAACGATTTCGGTTTCCAGGATGTTCTCGCGTTTTTCGTACGTAATGGGGATGTCTTTGTCTTTTAAGAACGGTACCAAACCTTCCAGGATTTTGTGTTTGGGAGCCAGTACGGCGATTTCCTTGGGTTTTATTCCATGGTCGTGGATCAAGTCCGTAATTCGTTCGGCGACCCAGGCGTTTTCACTGGCTTCCGCGGTAAAGGAGCGGCGGTTCACCTGCACGGAATCGGGCAGATTCCGATTGCTGGCGCGCAAGGTTTTATCGATATCCGGGATTCGTTGGTGTAAACGGTCTTCAATTTGCCCGGCGACGTTACCGGCCACGTGCAAAATATCGGGATGCGAGCGGTAGTTATCGACCAAGTTGATTACTTTTACGTCCTGAAAGCTTTGTAAAAAATCCCTCATGTTACCGACGTTGGCGCCCTGGAACGCGAAAATGGCTTGGTCGTCATCCCCTACCGCCATAACGTTCGGGCGGCCTTCGTGTACCGGGTGGTCGGCAATGCGCTTGACCAGTTCGAACTGCGACGGATTAGTGTCTTGAAATTCGTCCAACAGAATGTATTGATACCGTTCTTGTAAATTAAAACGCAGTTCGTCGTTGGTTTTTAACCCGTGTATGGCGTGTAAAATCATGTCGTCAAAATCGTAGGCCGCCCGCTCGCGCAACGCCCGTTCGTACGCTTCGTACACCTTGGCCAGCTCGGTCATGCGCCGGCTTTTTTGCGGATCCGTCAGGGTGAAACGATCGTTTTCGTCCTTGTAAAGCCAGGCGTCTTTCCATTCGCGCAAGGGCGTGGGTGATTGCGCTTCGTCGGCCTCTTGGTGCGCTTCCTCCAGATCGGTGGCGGCCCGGTCGATTAGCTCGCCATCAAGATCGCGTAGGCCGTTTAGTAGTTTTTCGTATTGGGCGTACTTTTGGGCTTTTTTCTTGGAGATGCCGCCCGCTTGGTTAACCACGTCGTCGATGAGCCGCTGCGCGGTTTCGATGTGGCGTAAATTCTCTTTGGCGATATCGCGCAAGTCATCCGGCCGGATAAGGTGTTGTTTGAGATCGCTTATGGTGCTGACCACGCTTTTTACGTAGTAACGGGCGCTTATCAATGGGCTGTCGAACGGAAGTTTGGCGACGATATCTTCAATAATCCGTACTTGCGTAAGTTCGTCCACCGGGCGTTCCAGGCGAATGTCCTCGGAACGCTCCAGGCCGATTCGTTGAAAGTGTTCGGCATAGTTTTTAATGATGTCACTGCCGAAGCCGTGGTAGGTGCTGATAGTGACGTTATAGGCGTCATCACCGATTAGTCCGCGTAAACGTTCCCGCATGGTTTGCGCGCCGGATTCCGTAAATGTCAGGCATAAAATATTGCTGGCCGCCGCGTCGGTTCGGCGTAAAATGTTGGCGACCCGGGTACTGAGTAGCTGCGTTTTCCCGGTCCCCGGCCCCGCTAACACCAGAAGCGGGCCGTCAATGAGGTCGACCGCACGTTTCTGCTCGGCGTTAAGCGTTCGGTAGCTTTGGGTAAAATCCATACGGGTATTTTAGCAGTGTACGCGGAAAACTAAACGAGACGGGCGCTCATTATGGCAAATCCGGTCAGCAATAGTACCGAAGCAATGGTGTTGGCTATGGGAATTAAGGTGTCGTCAATGTTGATTCGCTGGTGCTCCAAAAGCAGTTTGGCCAGATAGATAATGGCGAACATTGCCACGATCACCACGCCCAGGGTCGTAAAAATCAGTCGTGTATATTCCAATGCCAGTTCGGTAGTGATAACGAAGCCTTTCAGATGCGCCACTCCCAGGCTCAAGCCGCTGACGCCCAAAGCGCTTACCGGAAAACTCACCAAAAGGGCGATAACCAGTTTTTGCGTGCGTTTCTTATAATTCTCCGGGTCGCCCAAGTGGGAGGCCGTTAAGGTGGCGTAGTCCCCCGCCATGGCGTTCATGGCCGGCAAAGCGATTAACAGCGGCAGAAAGCTCAATATTTCCCGCCGTACCAACTGAATTCCCAGCCCGCCGATAAGCCCGACGGAGGCCAGCACGCCGGAAAGTATAATCGCGGCGATCAGTTTGTTGTGCGGAATGGCCGGTTTCATGCCAAAATCCTGGCCGAGATGGCGATTGAAAACAACATAAGTACGTTAAAAACGCTGCTTTGGAGCGCGGGAATTATGTCATCGGGATTGGCGCGTGCCTTGCGTATGATAAACGTCATAAAAAGTACCAGCGGTAGCCCGAAGGCCGCGGAGATACTCGTGGCGAGCAAGGCCAGCTTGATGGTTTCCAAGAAGGCGATGTCCAGGACGAATAAGCCGATCGCTCCGGCTACCGATCCGACGACCAAGCCGGCCACGGTAGTACTAAAAATAGACCTGAGAATGGCGAATAAGCCGAATCGATACGGCGACTCGTCTTGGATATCGAGTTCGTGGTGCACGTTGGCGCTGAGCACCGCGCCGCTGGACAGCAGTAAATCCGTCAATGCCGGGTACAAAAGCAAGGTGGAACCGATCAGCAAAAAGCCTTGCCGGTCTTCAATTAACAGCGCGCTCAGGCCGACCACCACTATGGTGATGATTTGCCCGAGCACGATACGTTTAATGCTGACGTCATGTTGGCGTTTTTTTCGTTCGGCGACCAACTTCCAGTACCCGCTCATGTGTTCTATGACATTCAATGGGACGCGGTCAATATCGCTGAATTGTTCTTCGAATGGTTCTTCGGCGGACATGCTTACGCTTTATACTAGCGTTCGTCGGCCAAACACGCAACTTACGGTTTAATGTTGGTGTTCGTGTGGGGGCTCCGGCTCATGCGCTTCATCGTGAGCTTCGTGGTCTTCATTATGCTCTTCATGGTGCTCTTCACCCGCTTCATGTTCATCATGATGTGCTTCCTCGCGTTCGTGTTGGCTTGACTCGTGTTCATGACGGTGGGTGTCAATGTAATCGTGTAGCGTGGTGGTCACCAATCCGACGGTCAAGAGCCCTCCAATGAGCAACAAAGTGTGCGGACCGGCGATTCGGCGGGTTTCGTGTCTATGTATTTCGGGAATAATGTCGCTCACGGCTATGTAGATGAAGAACCCGGCGGTAAGCCCCAGTACGATGTCCAAGTAACTTAGCCCCGCCTCACCGATACGGAAGAAGGCCAGTGCGGCCACCACGGTTGCCACCGCGGAAAGCAAGTTTACGATAACCACCTTCCGTTTGCTGTACCCTTTTTTAAGAAGCAACGCGAAATCGCCGATCTCTTGGGGTATTTCGTGCGCCGCGACGGCCAGCGTTACGATAATACCGCTCGGCACGCTGACCAAAAAGCCGGCGGCAATGGCGATACCATCAATGAAGTTGTGCAGGGTGTCGCCGGCGACGATGAGGCTGGCGTTGGCGTCTTTGTGCGGTTTGTCTTTTTCGTCGTGATGGTGGTGGAACCAGCGTAAAAACCGCTCCAACAAAAAGAACAAAATAATTCCCGCCACGGTCGCCCGCAGTGCGTGTTCAATGTTGCCTTGATGCGCGGCCTCGGGGAGTAAGTCCAAAAACGCCGCGGCCAGTAACGCGCCGGCGGCAAATGGGGTCGCGTAGGACACCATGTGAGTGGCCCGTTTGTTATTGCGTAGTAAAAATAGTCCGCCGACCAAGGAGATAAGTCCTCCCGCCGCGGAAAAAAGTAGTACGTCTATGTAATCTGCCATGTGTTCTCCTGAATTATGTTCATGGATTTACGATAATCATTCACGCATTAAACTGCAAAAGATTCTCAATCTACCCTAAAACTGCAATGAAAATCTGAGTTGGGTGTGATCGCGTCGTGTCGGATTTTTATAATTCATAGTGGAATACGGTAGGCGATAACTTGTATACTAAACCCATATGAAAACCATGAACACGGTAAGCCTACGGGGATTTTTCAGCCGGTTCACTACGGTTGCGGTGGCCGTACTGCTCAGTGCCGGATTGCTGCACCCTGGCGTGTCGGCTCAAGCATACTGGAAGATCGTTATGAATGACCCGGTAGTGAATGTCGGCTCCCGCTCTTTTATACTACCGTACAACGTACTGGTGACGGACGAATTCCTGGAAATACGCGTCGATTTACTGCGGGGTGATGACCGCGTTCAGTCGGAAACCGCGCCCCGTGGTGGCGGAGACGGCGAATTCCGCGTCGAAGTGCCGGAAGATGGCGCTTACGAGTATTCTCTACGTGCCACGAATAACGGCACTGCCAAGCGAACTGACGTACGGCGTATAACGGTGACAACACCGGAGGAAGGCCGACCTTCGCGGCTTGAAGTTGTCACACTAAATGAAGACGGGTCGGTGCGTGAACGGCCGGACGGGGGCAACGTACGAGCCGACACGGTCGGTCAAGGCGTAGTGAGTCCTCATGCGGCCAGCACGGGGGACTCCGGCATAAATATCGGTGTAATCCTTGTGGTCGGAGCCGGGATCCTCGGCTTATTGGCTTTGCTCGCGATACGCGGCAAGCGCAAACACGCGGAAACCAACCAAAATGAAGAGTAACCGAGTATAATCCATGCACGTAAGCGACGAACGGTTCGAAGAAATTATTAACCTGACCATGGATGAGTTGCCTCAAAAGTACATTGCCGGACTGGATAATGTGGCCATTACCTACGAAGACGAGCCTAGTCCCGGGCAACGCGAAAAACTCAAACTCCGCTGCGATTCCCTGCTTTTCGGCTTGTACGAAGGCGTTCCCCGTACCAGCCGCGGCGGCATAAATAACTTGGTGTTACCGGATAAAATTACGCTGTTTAAAAAGCCGATTTTGCACGTAAGCGCCGACGAAGTTCAGCTCAAATCCAACGTTAAGCATACGCTGTGGCACGAAATCGCTCACTACTACGGGCTGGATCACGAGCACATCCACGCCATTGAAAAACGTTGGCGCAAATAACGCCCGGTGTTCGGACTTATATGAAAAATTATACGAATCCGCGCGCATCTTCATACGTTGTTATATAACTAGTTATATAACACTAACGCGGGTTACTAGTTGGTGGCGGCATTTTCTTCTTTTCCGCCTGAGACATGGCCCGGGTGAGCCAAAAGCCCGATCCCAGTAAAAGAACGCCACCATAAACCAACTCGACGGAAGGTACTTCGGCCAACACCAAGTAACCCAGCAATGCCGCGACTAGCGGCGACACAATAATGTCCACTAAGGAGTAGACGTTCGCACTGACGGTTCGCAACACCACGCTGATGAAAAAGTAGGCCAAACCGGTAGAAATTACGCCCAAACATACCGCCCAAAAAATAATGGGAACCGGAAGGCCGAACAAACCGTGCTTGCTTATTTCGGTGATCGGTCCGGTGCCGCTTATGAATATACCCGGGAGCAAATACACCACGGCGATTAGTAAATACCAGAACACGTCGGTACCCGTCTCTTCCTTGCCCTCGTGGCGCATGTAGGTGATCGCTCCGGCGTAAACCGCGCCCGTCAACAAAGCAATGAGGTTGCCGGTAACATGCCCGCCACCGAACGGCTCGGCGATAAAGAGTCCCAGGAAAGCCACCAAAAATATCAGTACGTATTGTTTTTTGGCGGGTTCGTCCAAGAACGCCCAGGAAAATATAAACACGAAAAACGGCGCGATACTCCAAAACACCACGGCGTTGGCAATGGTGGTGAGGCTAATCGCCCAGTTGTATAAGCTGATTTGGGAGCCGATCAAAGCGGCGATCAAAAGTACGTCTCTGGCGTTGTGATCGGGAAACTTCCAAAACTTCTTACCTGTTACCGCCAAGGCGATCGCCAAAAATACGGTCGCGAACAGCACGCGGTAAAAGTTCAGTGCCAAAATGGGCACGTCATCGCTCACTAATTTTACGAAAACACCGATAGTCGCTTCGGCCAGGGTGACGGTAAGTAAGGCGAGTACGGTTTTCATATGTATGGAGTGTATTGTAGATGAGGAGGGCTTTTTACGAAATACCCCTTTCGCTTATTTTGGTGGTATTATGGGTATATGAGTGAGCACACTGCGGAGGCGGGAGCTCCCGAGCTTCCCAAGCGGCACAAAGGCGGGTTACTGACCATTTTTCTTTCCTTTATTGCGCTGTCCGCCGCCGGCATTGCTACCCTGCTTACGAGAAAACCGGGAGTAACGGAGGGTTCTTCGGACGCGGAAGCACGAATTTCCGAGTTCGGCGGGAGTGCCGTCGGCGGATTATTGGCCTTGCCGGTGGTGGTTATCGCGTTCTTTTTCGGCGGCCTTACCGTGCTTATGGCGGCGTTTCGTTTGCGCCACTTCAAAGCCTCCAAAAAGGCCTTATTTAACGTCATCGCCATTGGGCTCAGCGTTTGGGCGATAGTGGTCGCCCTTGAGGTTTTTCAATATATACGTTAACGGGTAGATTACCGTAGCGGTACGAACGCAAAACCCCCGTGGGAGGTTTTACTGACCCGCCCCGAAGCGTTCTTGTCTACGACGTAAACATCGTTTTGGACGGGCACCACGAGTCTTCCGGGAGCGGCCAGTTGCTCGAGAAGCCGTCCGGGGAGCTTGTCCGCGGCGGCACTGACTAAAATTCGATCAAAGGGTGCTTTGTCCGGCAAGCCGAGTTCATCGCCCGCCTGATAAAAGGTGGCGTTTTTGATGCCGGCTTTTTGGCAGTTTTCCCGGCCGAACTGCACGAGCTCCGGTACTTTTTCCACGGCATGGACGTAGCCTTGGCTCCCCACCAGGTGAGCCAGTAGCGCCGTCGTCCAGCCGGAGCCGGAACCGATGTCTTGCACTTTTTCTCCCGGACGAGGGTCGAGCCACTCCAACAATAAACGCACGGTGTACGGTTGCGAATTGGTTTGCCCGTACCCGATAGAAAGCGGTGCGTCCGCAAAACTCAACGCCCGTTTGGTTTTCGGCAAAAAATGACGGCGTTTTACCGCCGCGAAGGCTTCGTCAATTCGGTGCAAAGCCGCCCCCTTCCTGTGTTTATACCAGGCCGTAAAAGTTTTCCAAAAACTTATAGACGATAATCGCCGGCCAAACAAGAGCTTTTAATAACCCGGTTAACACCGTAACGATACCGGTTGCCGCCTGCATGTAATACAAAAACGCGCCGATAAATCCCACGAAATACAACATTCCGCCGGAGCTTTCACTGGCTTTCTTGGCTTTGGACATTTCACCCTCCTCGTTTAATCGTAACTACATAATAGCAAATGTCTCGGATCGTAAAGTGCTGTATACTGGCAAACAGGTATGAAAAAAGCCAAAAAACCCGCAAAAAACGACCGGCGCGGAAAGTTGGTGTTTACCGGATTTTCCATGGGACTGGCCGACCTAGTGCCCGGAGTTTCCGGCGGCACCATCGCGCTCTTGTACGGCGTATACGAAGAACTGTTAAAAAGCATTAAAATTGTGACCGGCGACGTGCCGCGGTTATTACTGCGAGGCAAGTTCAAGGCAGCGCTCCGTGCCGTACCACTGGGGTTCTTGTTACCGCTATTCATGGGTATTTTATTGGCTATTTTTAGTTTGGTGCGCATTATCTCTTATCTGTTGGAGGCTCATCCGGTGTTGGTGTGGTCGCTGTTTTTCGGACTGATTCTGGGCTCGGCGTACGTGGTGTCCCGGCGGGTTGCCGCCTGGAACGGCTCCCGGGTTTTGCTACTCGCCGCCGGGTTTTTCATAACCTATTTTATCGTAGGGCTACCGGCTTTGGGCGGATCGGAAGGAGAAGCCGCGATATTCGCGACCGGCATGATCGCGATTAGCGCCATGATCTTACCCGGTATTTCAGGGTCATTAATTATGGTGTTGCTCGGGCAGTACGAAACGGTGATTAACGCCGTCAGCCGGCTGGACGTTTTACTGATGGGTGTTTTCGCCTTGGGAGCGTTAGCGGGGTTGGCGGTATTCTCGCGCGCGCTCAGTTGGTTGCTCAAGAAGTACCACGCGGCGACTTTGGTGTTTTTGGTGGGCGTTATGTTGGGATCATTACGCCGGGTGTGGCCGTGGCAAACCGGTGACGGCTACGCGAGCTTTCACCCCTACTTGCCTTCGGCAAATTGGTCGCTTTTAGTGGCCGTCGGCTTGTTCCTGGTGGGCTACTCGCTCATTATCTTTCTGGAAAAACGCGGTATTGCCAAGGATCAGGACGAGTTTACGACTCGGTAATGACGACGGATCGTTCGCGCGGGCCGTCGCACTCTATGAGCACCAATCGCTGCCACGTTCCCAGTTGAAGCTTACCGTCCACCACGGGTACGGAAAGTGACGGGCCGATAATCGTAGCCAGTATGTGATCGGGCATGTGCGCCGGGTCATGCGGGTGGCGATATTCCAGCCGTGGGATAATTTTGTCGAAAGCGTCCAGGTAATCCAAATCCGTACCACCGGGATCCATGTCCGCCGTGGAAATTGCCGCCGTGGTATGGCGAACGAACATATGCAATACACCGTTTTTTTGCGAGACGTGCCTGGCAATTTGATCGGTAATATCAATCATCTCGCGTTTTTGGGTGGTTTTAACTGAAATTTCCATTACTCCTCCTTTGCCGCCGTGGAGTCGCCTTGTTGGTAGCCGAACGCGCTGACACCGATAAGCATGTCGTCGTCACCTTCGTTAACTACGGCGTGTACGTCTTGTGGGCGGCATATCGCAAAATCATGGACGTTTCGGGCTGCTATTTGGTCGTTGATCATAATCCTTCCCTGGCCCCGCAGAATAATGAATACTTCCGTACGTTGCTCGTGGTAATGCGGGCGGACGGTCGCTTTCGGCGGAACCTTGACGACTTGAACCCGATTACCGCCCTCGTCATACAGTGGTGCCCGGGCGTAAGACCCGGCCGGCTCGAAAGAAAGTTTATCTAGGTTTCGCATGCTTTCATAATAACAGCTCGTTTCACGCGGGCGGTAAAATGCTAGTATAAGTGGGGTGAAAGCAAAAAAAGTTAAACACGAACGAGTCGCCGGGACGTTATACGCGTCCCAAAACGGAAATAAACCCACGCTAGTGTTATTTAATCAGTGGCGGTCCGGCGCGAGCTCAATTTTTTCCGAGTATCTGGCCGATATGGTGCTGGAGCGTAAGGTGTACGGAGCGGTGTTGTTCGCGGATCGCATTGCGTCCGGCGGCGCCAGCGACAACCAATTATCCAAAGCCGAAAAAAAGCGTATGTCCCGTGTGGGTGATTTTCAGTTCGCCCAAATCTACCACCAGGCGGTTGAACGGATCCTCGCTGCTAACCACCAAAGTGGGAACTACGTTCTTGGCGGGTCGTCGGCCGGTGGCAGCGCGGCACTGGCCGCGGCTTCCGCGTCGGGAAGTGGATGCTCCGGAGTCGTTTTGGTCGAACCCAGCGGGTTGCGACCTCACGGGATGCTCAACAACGTATTGGCCGTACCGCATGCCTTCTTAAAGCATGTCGTGGCGTATCGGCACCGAATTTCGCGCGGGTGGTGGACACCCATGGATCGTGAGCAGTACTTCGCCACGGGTAGTATGTTCGAAAAACGAGCCCGTTACTGGGCCAGTGATCGCTTTAAAAAGCAAGTCATGGAGTACGTTGCCGATAGCAGCAACCCGCCGCTTACGTTGGTACTATCCAAAGACAGCCACGTGCACCGTGCCCAAGACAGGCGGGAGATCACGGAAAATGCCGTCAAACCGCACCGGTTGAAGCTCATCACCGGCAACCACGACAAAATCTGCCAACCCCCTTCCCTGTCAAAACTCTACGAACTCACATAGTGAATTTCGTTGTTATATAACTAGTTATATAACACTTTTCCCAACGATACCCACATACATGTACAAGGTTGAACCTTGTACACTAGTTATATTTGGAACAAAAACATTAATTCTTGTACCAACACGGTAGGTTTACCCACCTATGTTATTTAGTTCGGTATCAGGGTGTTGGCAAAAATCTGGATAGCAAGCGCAGCTTTGGCGGTAAAGCTCAAGATAACGTAGGCTCGCTCACCCCTTAGGTAGTCCTTCCACTTCCCTTTGGCTTTGTACTGCTTGTACTGTATTAGCGCAAAAGAGTTAAACAGCACAAAAATAGAAACGATTATCCCGTAGACAAAGGCCGGCGGCGTAGCGCTTGATGGTGAGCCTGGTGAAAGCACGGCAATAAGAACAACTAACCATGGGACAATCCCGGCTATACACCCAAAAATAAACGGCAACCACCCACCAGACCCTGGAGATTCATATTTTTCCTGCAGCCAGCCAAATAAAATCATAGAGGCGTTCGCACCGGCAATTGCTAGTAACGCCCCATAATTACTAATTCCAGTAATTTGGGCAATCAGCAAGATCATCAGCGTAGAACTAATTGAGTATTCTACCCACCGAAAAACATTGATTTTGTTATGTAAGCCGCCGATATAACGCTTAAAAAAGGTTTTAGAAGCAACAATAAAGTGAAAGGTAGCCGACAGCGCCAAAAACAACGCAACCGCGTAGCCAATTCGGACGCTAAACAGTACGACAGGATCCGTGAAAGCCGAGCCGGGCGGGCCCGCCAAGTACGTCGCGGTAACGGGGAGCGAAAATGAATTGGAAAAATACAATATTCCTAGAGCAAGTACTGAGTGGAAAGTTCCGGCAATTATATTTAGCTTTTGTAATGAGCGTTGGGTGTTTTTCTTCATGGTTTAAACATAACATGTACTTACCACATTAAATACTGAAAATACTGCCGCTTGGCATAACAGCGCACCATTTGGCTTGGTTTTGTTATATAACTAGTTATATAACACCTAAGTGTTAAAAAAGCTGTTTCGGCGCGGCCTTTGACCTACTTTTACGGGGTGATGAAAAGAATAGGTAAGAAAGCTGAACAGTTACAGGTATTGGCCGGGGTATGGCCTGTCGTCGTCTTCTACAGGAGGTGGAAGCTTCAATCCCAACATTTCTCCAAGCATTGTTTGTGCTTCACTTGCGAGAGCAGTCTGCACTGACTCCAGAGCCTCTTTGATGCCTTCCGGTGCGTTTTCGTCTACAAATATCTCATCAGCTGGCTGGGTTCGTAAAAAGCTATCCAGTCTAGCTTTTACGTCTTCAGGAGTGCTCGGTTCAATTGTAGTTTCCGGATCATCTTGGTTTGGTGTCAACTTACCTGTTAGTAGCTTCCAGAGCGCTCCTGATGCTAGCGTGTCTGCGCTTTCGGCACGTAGCACTTCTTGTGGCACAATAAAATTTTCACTATGTGGAGCATAGTAGACGCTCAATCTTAGACCTTCCATGCTTTCGGCTTGGGCGATAAAATACTGAGGTTGTGATAAATCAGGCATTCTGTCTCCTTTCCTGAAGCTTTATTATGACACCAAGTGTTAACTGGGTCAATAACATTTTGTGCTTTTGTACAAGGTTCAACCTTGTACAGTAATACCTAGAATAACTTTTTAGTGACTCGACTCCGAGTACCATTTGGCGAAATCGTGCCAGATATAATCTTTGGCATCGAACGCAAAACGCCCCTGATCGCGGTGTTCGCCGATCGTTTTACCGTTAAACTTAGCTATTTGCTCAATTGAGTTGCCGCTTCCTTTGGGGTTATTTGAGACTTCTCCCCAAAATTCCCTGTGGAATATCTTTTCCACATTTTTATCTTTATAAATTACAGTTTCGACGCAGCACAGTCGTTTGTCGCGTTTATTCTTCATTAATGCAATGAAGTCCTCCGGTGAGAACCACTCCGCAACATCTTTCATGTAGCCGCCGGGAAAACCGTTCAGGGCGGGTATTTTCCAGGTCGCATCATTGATAACCAAGGGGGTTTTTATGAGGTCATACGCTTCGTTGGCCTTATGTTTTGAAATTTGTATTGGGTTGTGATGTTGGATTTCGTGTATGTCCAGTTTTGTTTGTCCTACCTCGATGCCGAAAGGTTTACAAGCCTCCTTGGCCTCACCGAGTTTACGTGGATTGCCGGTCACAAACGTAATTTTCATTCGGGTAGTATATCAAAATAAGCTATTACTCCGAATTTGTGATGTGGGCTTGCTTTACTTTGTAAAAAAAGAGTCCGCAACTACCCAGTTCAAGAAATAGCCATCAAAGTTTAACGTGAATGGCTTTCGTGGTGTCGAAATCTCTTTCCTCGATATCTTGAGGGTAAAGATATAGTTCTTCAACATCTTCAGGGACATCAAACGTTACAGGCAGTTTCGCCGAGAAAGATGCACCTATGGCTTCGTAATGCCAAGTGTCGACTTCGTATGTGTGATGGTGCGCCAATGATGCACTTGAGTTAAAGTTGAACACTCTTTCCTGGCTGTCTTCCGCATAGAATAAGTCACCGATTTCTCTTTCAGTATTCGCATTATTCGTAACTTCAACTATAAATGTAACGAATTGACCTCTTGGCCTTTCATCGCCAAGAACGTTGTGAGTTTCAATATCTACTACTTTGTAGTCCCACTCAGCGAAGGAAGTGGTTTCTCCTGGTGGAATTACCCCCATTTCACTTGGCTCTTCTATGGTCGTTTCACTACCATTTCCCTGCGAAGTGGGTGATGTGTCCTCAGTTGGAGCTAAAAACAATAACGCCAAAAAGATGCCTGGAATTATGAAGCGTTTCTTTTTGTACCATGGTCGCATTGCCTTTGATTTAGCTTTGGTGGCATTAGCTTCTGTTTTGGCTTGTTTTCTGTCCTCGTTAGCCAATGTTGTGCCTCCTATTCTGAAATATATAGACAGTTTACATTTAGTTTACAGCTTGGCGCAAATAGACAGAAGAAAGCGCAGATTTTCTTGTGTGTACCCTGACTTAAATTAGCACCAGAACTTTTTGTTGCACTTACGACAAGCCACAAAGTAAAAGCCTGAATAAAAGGCATCCGAATCTCCTTTGGTGCAAATCATGGCTAAGCGTCTGGGTCAGGAACCTTTTAGCCGTTGTGCTCATTTGAATCATTTTTTGGGATTTCAGTATTAACCCAAACATCGTCATCAACGCATTGATATGTGGTGTAGTCGTATTCCTTATTGTTCTCGTCGGGATTATAGCTAATGTGCCAACGAACTTTTTTCATTTCTTTAATACAAACCGGACATTTCATATTTCTATAATACACGTTTTACAAAATTGGTTGGGGTAGCCCTCTATTACGTGAAGTTTAGGGTGGTAGATAGGATTACGAAGGTATATTCTTCTAAGTCATTCGGTGTTGCTCAGGACATTCTCAATCTCATTTCTTGCTGGCTGGGCCGCAAGCCATGAGCCTGCGCGCCCTGAGCCGGATGGTTTTCAGGGTCGAATGGCTGAGCGTTGTGGTCTGAAACCTCTTGCGGCGTAAAATGAGAAGCTACGAAGAATAGCTCTTATATATCCCTTGAATCCAGTTCGAGAGTAGTGATCGTGCGTCACCAGACCACGATAAAATAGGCTGCAACTCTGGATTGTCGCCTGGGTAGTAATTTTCCGGCACATACTGCCTGTCTCTTACGTACTCATCATGTAAATCGTAGCGCCAATATTCTGGATGACCTTGTAGATAAGTATTTGTGTTGCCACTTAATGAGACATCTTCTGCAATAAGCCATCCTGCTTCTTCGCTTACTGCTAACACATCCAAGCCTGCTGCTTCAAGATGCTCTGTGGCAATAGTCCCCCATCGAGAGTGTGGCGCCCTTATCAGATCATCCATTGCAAAAGTTATTTCTGACTCTTTCATAACATGGTGATCGTAGACACCAAAAAATTTCCTGTTTTTAATATCTCGACACAGTCCGTATTGGTAGTTGAGGGCATAGTGGCTTGCAAGGCAGGAATAGATTGAGGCGCTAATATTGCTGTTTGCCCAGTCGATAACCTCTTTTAGATCTTCGGCGTAATGTAGTTCATTCATAGGTAGTGGTGTGCCATCCTGCTGACGCTCCTGGTTGTCCCCAGTTACAATAAGACCATCTAAGCCATCCTCAGTAGCAGCTGAAAATGGATGATATCTTTTAAGAACGTTTCTGCGACTTGAATTAGGCAGTTCTCGTTTGTCATCATCAAACTTCAATAATACCGGTTCAATCTGAAGGACAGTATGACTAATAAATCTAAGCCATCTAAGTTCTGTTGCTTCCATGACTTGTGCCGGCATAAGATTCAATAAGCCAATTTTTGCCGGACGTATGTCTTGTGTCTCTGCTTCCTCTTGATCAATAACTATTGCTCCACAATCTTGGAGACGTTCAAATAGGTGTGTGTCTGTGCTATATTCTGGCGTAACGATGGGCATTTAAAAACCTTTCCGTACAAGGAAAGGTGTAAGAATTGTGTATATCTTTCCCTATACAGGGCTTGATGGAGCACCTTGTCGTTAGATAGGTTGCTGGCGGATCAACAAGCAAGTCTCTCCCCGCACTCTTTATATTGTCAAATTGTTAATATTAAAATTATAACATAATGAATGGCCGGGGATGCAGGATGCGCTTCGCTTGCACGGATTTCGTCTCTCAAGACTAAGAGGTAGTTTTTCGATATTCAATCCTGTACAAGCCTCGTACACCTAAGGACATATACAAACATGATCGTTCTTCGGCTTTGCTCAGAACATTCTCCAACCTGATGGCTGAAAGTTGATGATTTTGTCTGATGGCTGAGCATTGCGGTCTAGATTAGAGATAAGAATTTATTTAAAATGGAAACTTACTTTTACCAGTGAACCTTTGCAACACATATCGATTCCCAGAGATGTCATCATCTTTAAGAAACTTAACTCCAGTTAACTTGAAGTGTCTCTCGAATATATCATAATAGTCTATAGACATATTGAGCTCTGTTCGCCCTTCTTCTGCAGTCAATGCATTTATTGCGTCACTTATCTCTGGAGATACACCGGGTGAATAATTATTAATGTCGGGAGCCATATCAAATCCATCAGTGATCTTATGTCCCTCAACCCAGATAGTGATATTTCTAGCCAAGCCTTTGCCGATATTTGTTAATTTTATGTTCAAGTTACGGCCTTGAATTATTGACCCTTCTCCACTAAACGTTAAGATTGGCATAAACTCATTTTTTTGAGACACCTTGTTACTTTCCAGATCTTTCTGTGCAATTACCTTTAGCCAGTATGTCTCTTTTGTATATCTGATAACTGCATAGGCGGTAAACCATAAAATCAAGTTGTTTAGAAGATCGTCTTCAGAGAATAAGGCAATTAATAAGGTTACAACTGCCCATATGGCAAGCATAAGCCAGTCGAAAAGATCTTGACTGGTCTTTCGCTTAACTCTGTTATTGATGTCATGTTCTAACCATTTCCTAATTTTCTGGAATTTGTTTCTCTTTGACACCCTGGTCTCCTTTGTTGCAATACTTGGCTAGGGCATACAGGTCCAAAGCCTGGATACCGTTGCCCAACCTTCCTTGTAATAAGCTGGTTTCTATGGCCCGGCGAGCAGCTCGACACAGTCAAGTTGCTCGCCTGACCATAGTTTTACGGGCAACCAGGCACTTTAATTATAACAAAGTTGCGTGAGTACATATTTGCTTTAACCTCGAATTTATAGTGATTGGTGTAGTCCTTTATCGCGTCAGGCTTAGGGCGGTAGATAGGATTACGAAGGTGTATTTTGGCGAGCCTCCTTACTGCCACGAGTTCTTGAAAGACTCTTTAAGGTTTCAATATCGGCTGAAATCAAGGCTTCTTTTTTGGCTCTTGACCAACCTTTTACTTGTTTTTCCCGTTTCATGGCTTTGGCTCTACTGGCAAATTCTTCAAAATAAACTAATTCAAAATCGCCATAATCTTTAACAAACTTAGCGCCTGACTGACTGCTATGATCTTGGAGGCGACGTTCCAGGTTGTTCGTATGCCCAATGTATAGTCGGTTGTGCGCATTGCGCAGAATGTATAGATAGTACATGAATAGTCCTTCGACGTTGCTCAGGACATTCTCCAGTCTCCGGCTGAAAAAATCATGATTTCGTCTGATGGCTTACAGCCATGAGCCTGCTTCGCCCTGAGCCGGATGGTTTTCAGGGTCGAATGGCTGCAGTTGTTGAATGAAGCTCGAACCCTGTTCGAGCGAGATAATTAAATCCCGCCCTGCGGCTCCGCCCGCTGGCATAGCCAGCGGCCCAAACCAAAAGATTTTTCTTCATGATTGTTTTGAATTTCGGCGGGTGGTTTTTTCTTTTTAATTGAATTCGAAAAATATTTTGGTTTGTCTCCCTTGCTAAAGCAAGTAAGGGAGCCGCTCCCACCCCAGCCGCGCCTTCGGCGCGGGCCTAGTGGCAAACTTGTAAATGTGATGCTAAATTTAACCAAATCAGGCACTATAAATTCTATCTAAGATTTTAAAAAATCAATGATGTTATTTAAGTCTTCGGTTTTCAAAGGGTTCTCATTTGAATTTTGAGTGACATGAGTTCCGCGATTACTTAAATTACTCCAGTAGGCCTCAGGTTTATTGATGATTTCTTCTTTATTATCGATTTTTTTAAGATTTTCCCAGGGCACTCCAATGCCGCGAAGTCGATCCTTCATCAAGCCGGTTTTTAATAGCACTTTCTCATCAATATAATATTCGATTGCTGACTTTAAGTAACCAGAAACACTGCTTAACGAGTAATTGCCCTTCATCTCTTTCTCGGCTTTTTCAATAAAATAACTGCATGATTCGTTCTGTGCTTCAAATATTTTACCCGTTTTATCCTTTGCTTCTCTATCGACTTTATAAGTGTAAACGTGACAACCTTGGCCGCTACAACCTTTTTGAGTGTAGTTTTTGCACACATGATGAGTTTTATTATCTTTTTCATCCTTAAGACTTCCTCCCCAATAGACTAATGAGTCATAGAACAGTTTGTTGTGAGTAAAGACAATGATTTGTCTGTCAGATGACAAACTCATAAGTTTTTTTGCTAATGCATCGGCTACTTCATGATCAATACTTGTAACAGGGTCATCGAACACAATAGGGCTTTTATCATTTTGGCTTTCAATCTCTGCTAGAAATAGTGCAAGGCCAACTGCTTTTTGCTCGCCATCACTTAGGATAGTACGCACATCTTTTCCTAAAATTTTAAGTCCTGTGCGCACAGAACCCTTTCCTGCTCCTGTTGTTTCAGGACTAACTTCTATATCTTTGCCAAGAGCCTTTAACTCCTCCTCAAAAGATTTTTTTATTGAATCTGTCAAAAGCTCATCATGTGCTTTTGAGCCCAGCTCTGTAATTCCCCTTGTGCTAATTGCTTGATTAAGGGCTGAATATTTTTGTACACACTTGCTAGTTGAGAAATAATTTTCAATCTTTGTTTTCCATTTTGTAATATTTCGCTTGTCTTCAAGCCTGTTAATCTCTACTACAATCTCATTTATTTTTTTAGATTTTTGCGCATATGATTGCTGCAAGCCATCCAGCTCTTTTTGCTTTGATTCTGACAGCTTTTCAAGTTTTTCGTCTGCGCTAAATAAATCTAGCGTATACTTTTCAGCTACAGCAGTTTTTTCATTTAGTGCTTTATCTAAACCTCCTTTTTGGCTCTTTGCTGCTGTTAAAATTTGAGCAACCAACGTCTTGTAGTCTTGTTCCTGAGCATTGTGTATCTTGGCCAATGCTTTTTCCAAATTTTCAGAAAAAGCAAAATCCGTGATTAAATCATCAATTTCTTCTTTCAGCTCGGTAACTTTATCAACAGAGTCTTTAAAATTTTGTTGAGACTGATCATCCAGATATTGAGCATACGCCTGAATGAGCTTCATTGCCTCATCACTCAATGGCTGATGGCAATAGATACATTTTTCGTCACTGTTAAACGTGGACTGGTCAATTTCTGTACCGTATTCTTTCGCTGACTCAACAAAACCTTGCCACTCCTCACTGTCTTGAGAAGGTATGTTTTTTAAAACCTCAAATTGTTTTAGCCGCTCATCCCTTATTTTCTTAGTTTTTAGATAATTATTTATGGCAGATGAGATATCCTTGGTTAGTTTTTCAAGGTTTGTTTTTAGGCAAGATAAGTGATTATCGAGATCATCAATCTCCTTCTTTTCTTGATTTAACACTTTTCTACTGTCTTCCGTATTGTTTTTTTCAAGTAAAGTCTTGTCGTTTTTCAATTTAGTGAGTTTTTCTGTGTCATCATTTGAAAAGTGCTTATTGCTATTTAATAGTTGTTCTTCCTGCTTTGTTAATGAATCCTTGTCAAGTAATATTTTCAATTCATTAGAGTGAATAACTTCTATTAATGTTTGTAGGTCAGGGGACGTGTTTTGTTCTTGCTGTCGATCTTGGTCTAGCTTTTCCTTAAATCCGTCGATAACTGTTGCAATTGTCTGAAAAAAATTAAGCCCAAGCGGCTCTATATTTACTGAGCTTTCACGCTCATTTAAGAAAATTGGTAAATATTCCGTATCAAAAACTTTTACCCGATCAAACGGAGCAATACCGCGCAGTGTTTTATCATCCCATTTGAAGGGTTTTTGCGTTCTGTTATCTAATAAAAAATCCACATTAACTTCTAAACCGTCGCCTTGGTTATGAATATTGTCTAAAATGTTTTTAGATTTAATTCCACCTGCAAGTTCATGGAGTATTCTAAAGTATCCACTTTTACCAGCGCCGTTAAGTCCAAAGATTACAGTACACGCTGAACTTAGAGTAATTGACTGATTCGGAATAAGAGCATTAACACCTTTTACATGAGTAATTTTTTGCAAAGTAAGCTTTTGTTCTTTTGAACTGGCTATTGTTTCTTTATTGTCTATTCCTTTGTCGCTCTTGGTCTCTTCAAGGCCTTGCTGAGTATTAATTCCATTTTCTTCGAGTAGTTTTTGGAACACTAGATTCTTCTCTCCATCAGAGAGTTTTGCATTTGTGTCAATTGTCTTCTGGATTAACAACGCTAACCATTGAGGCATATCATTCTTGGTTTTATATTCAAGAAGATAATCTTTTGCATGTGTCTTCACCGAAACCGACATTATTACTTTCCAGACTTTGTTCGATCGACTTGTTTTTGTCTTCTATCTTGAATGCTTTTTAACAGGTGTGGAGCAGCTTCTTCATAGGTCTTGCCAGACTTAATACTATTGCAAATCAAACAACTTGTCTTTAGGTTGTCTTTTCCGTGTTTGCCGCCTTTATGTTGTGGAAATAGATGATCCAATGTTGCATTATCTTCGGTCACTTTCTCACCACAGTAGTGGCAGGTATAGTTATCCCTTTCAAGTATTTCTTTTCTTTTTTCAGGATCAGTATAGTAATCTTCTTCTGCTGGATCTGCAGTAATGGATAATTTTTCCTTCACCAGTGGTATTTCACTTGGGAGAAATATCGTATATAGGGTACCGTCTCGGTTTGTATCGCCAATGTGGATGCAATCTTTTGATTGGAGCCCCTTCACGAGCTTTGTTACATGTGCATAATTCGTTTTTTCTCCACGCGAGCCTTTACCATAAAGATCAGCTATTGTTCTTTTTCCTATTCGTATTTCGGATTTTGCACTCCTTAAATATGTGTTGCGGAACAGCAGTATATACATCGCCACCTCATACGGCGTTAACTCTGGCATGAGATAGTCCACAAGTTGCTCTATTGTTTTTTGTGAATCGAATTTCATAATTAAACTAACTCCTCAATCGACACATTAAGCGCTTTTGCTATTTTTTTCATAGTTTCAATAGTTGGATTTTGTTGTTTGCCAGACTCTATGTTGATGAGAGTATTATTAGAAACATCCGCCAGTCGAGCTAGCTTTTCTCGTGATAGCCCTAAATCTTCTCGTAATTGCTTTATTTTAGTTGATTTAATCATATTGAAATAGTAACATTAAATTGTATGGGTGGAATGAGAAAATTGGCCTCAAACTACATTACAATGTTACCAGAAGAATGGGACTATTGTAAGGTCGGCTCGTCAAACCAAAATATTTTTCGAATTCAATTAAAAAGAAAAAACCACCCGCCGAAATTCAAAACAATCATGAAGAAAAATCTTTTGGTTTGGGCCGCTGGCTATGCCAGCGGGCGGAGCCGCAGGGCGGGATTTAATTATCTCGCTCGAACAGGGTTCGAGCTTCATTCAACAACTGCAGCCAAGAAGGATTTTCAGATTTTTCAGACAGAACGCGCCAGCGATCGCCAAAGGCGAGGCTGGCGTTTTTGTTGGTCAGGTGGCGGTTCGGCGTTGCCGGGCAACGCACAAAAACAAGTTTTTGTATTCCGATTTTTCCAAAGCGTCGCAAGCGACACTAAACAGACAGTTTTTAACCCCACGCTTTACGGACTAGGAGCATAAACAAATGAAGTATTTTCTCTATGCCAGAAAGTCCAGCGAGGACGAAGAACGCCAGGTTATGAGCATAGAGGCGCAGCTTGCGGAGTTGGCGGACTTTGCTAAGCGAGAGAATATCGCCATTGCCGAAACTTTCACCGAGAGCAGAAGCGCAAAGCAACCAGGCCGACCTGTCTTTAACGAAATGATCGCTAAAATACACGAGAGTAAACAGCCAGTCGGGATACTGGCCTGGCATCCTGACCGACTAGCTAGAAATAGTATGGATGGCGGGCAGATCATTTACAGCATAGACACTGGCAAAATTGTTGCTTTGCGCTTTCCAACCTTTTGGTTTGAGCCAACTCCGCAAGGCTTGTTTATGCTCCAAGTGGCCTTTGGACAAAGTAAATATTACTCCGACAACCTGTCGGAGAATGTAAAGCGTGGGATTCGCCAAAAACTCAGGCGCGGCGAGTGGCCTGGTAAAGCTCCCATTGGTTATGTCAACAATCTCAAGACACACAACATTGAACTTGACTCTGTGAAGGCTCGCATACTCAAACGAGCTTTTGAAGAATATTCTGATGGCAGACACAGTCTGGAGAGTCTGCGCCAGCGCCTGAGTTTTTGGGGCGTGGTGAGCGCCAGCGGAAAACCGCTTAGCCAATCGATGATGCAGAGGACCCTAATAAATCCTGTGTATATCGGGCTTATCAAGCGAAATGGCGAAGTATACGAGGGCGATTTTCCGCCAATTGTTCCCATAGCAACTTTTGAGAAAGTGCAAAAGGTGTTAAAGACCAAGGCCAAGCCGAGAAAGAGCAAGCGTAGTCATAACTTTCCGTTTACCGGACTTTTTACTTGTGGTGAGTGCGGTGCGGCAATCACGGCGCAATATGCTCGTGGCAACGGTGGGACTTATGCCTACTATCGCTGTTCGAAACGGCTTGTGCCTTGCTCGCAGGGCTATGTGCGAGATGATAAATTGCTGGAGCAGTTAAAGTCGTTAATCTCAAAAGTTGCTATCAGCGAAGACTGGCAAGAAAAGATGCTGGCGCAGATTGATGTCTGGGGAAAGGAAAATAGCCAGTCTTCGCAGGCTTTTGCTCAAAATCTTGAAGAACGCATCAAAGCCACCGAAACCAAGCTGGACAAGCTCGTCAATGAATTCTTGGACGGCAACATTGAAAAACAAGTTTACCTCGCCAAGAAAGACGAGCTTATCAAGCAGAAATTGGCTTTGAAACAAAAGAAAGCCGATTTTGGGCAAAAGGGGAACAATTGGATCGAACCATTGAAACAATGGGTTCGAGACGCTCACCACGCTGAAAAACTGGCTGTTTCAAACGATTATGATGAAATCAAATCGTTTGTCGGAAAAATCGGAACGAACCGCCACCTGACCAACAAAAACGCCAGCCTCGCCTTTGGCGATCGCTGGCGCGTTCTGTCTGAAAAATCTGAAAATCCTTCTTGGCTGGGGCGGCAGGATTCGAACCTGCGAATGCCAGTACCAAAAACTGGTGCCTTACCACTTGGCCACGCCCCATTAACCGTAAATTAACAGATTGATTCTAACGTAATTGGCACTTTTAAGCAACAGAGAGAGCGCGAGTTCGTCCACGCACCGGAACGGCGGTTTTTCCGATCTCCATAAACTTTTTCCACTGGATGTCGCTCCAATGTCGTACGAGTTCAGGGTCGCCAACCGCGGGTTCTTTGAGTGTTCTGCCCGGAACGACAAAATCTTGATGATGTTCAAAGCCCGTACCCTCACTAGTGGTCACCATACATAGGTTTTCGCGGACGATTCCATTTCCTTTCCTCTCGGTGTGAATTGAAAAACTTTCAATCGTCGCGTCCAGAGGCCCTTCGGAGTATTCATGGAGACTGACAAGTTGACGAGAGACGGGATACAAGGCGCTTCTTCCGACTGAGTGCAGTGTTGTTTGGAACAGTTCACGAGCCTCTTTAACCTTTTCCGGGTCTTCCTCGACAAAAAACTCAAACTCTTGCGGGTCGATAAGCCCGGTAGCCCGACTGTCTCGTTGAGATTGATTTAATTCGACAAGGCTGCCGATTTCTATTGTAGTCATTTCGCCTCTTTTCTAGAGTGTTTTTGTTGTAATTTAAGCCTCTGGTAACTACTATGCTCCTGTTTTTTAGTTTGTCAATGAGTTATCCACAAGCGTCATACGGTATACTAACGAGTATATGCGCGTCGTTGAACCACACCAATTTAATAAGATAAAGCACAAACGCAAGAAGAAACACCTCCCGCGGGCTACTTTATTGATACCGATTTTGCTTACGGCCGGGGTGCTAGCTTACGTGTTTTACGGGCAGGAACTGGTTCATAAGCCCGGCACCAACGGTACGCCAAGCGACTCCGACGAAAGCTCCCAATCGGTCTCCCCGCCATCGAGCCAACAATTGAGCTTGAAAAGATTCAGTGATAAGCAGTTTAAGGAGCTCTACACCTCCTTCGCCTACCCCAACACGCAACCGCTTACCGAAGCTCCGGCGATTACCGGGAACGAAGTGGCGGACGATCGGATTCAGCGTTTGGCCGAAGCACGCGGCTACGTGCTCAGCGCCGTGCCGGTGTCCAATATAGTAAAAATTGATGAACCATATTTGACGGACGACGACCTCCTGCAGCAAAACGCCAAAATCGGATGGGACGGATTGTCCGAAGCCGCCGATAAAGCCGGCGTGCCCCTGCAAATCACCTCCGCCTATCGTTCTATCGAGCTTCAGCGCAGCTTGTTCTTAAGCAGAATGCGCAACGCTGGCATTACCGAAAACGGCGTCGCGGACGGCTATTCCGACGAAGCGATTAACCGGGTCATGAACGAGGTCGCGCCTCCTGGTTATTCGCGCCACCACAACGGCTATACCATTGACCTGGCGTGTGACGGCGTTGGACTGCACGGATTCAAGAACACCAGCTGCTACGAATGGATCAGTAAGGATAATTTCAAAGCGGCCAAACAACATGGCTGGGTACCCGGTTACCCCGAAGAAGCGTCCGGCCAAGGCCCACGGCCGGAACCATGGGAATTCATTTGGGTAGGCACTTTGCAGCTCTACGAATAAACGAGCTATTGCTTGCCCAAACTACGCCAACACCGTAAAGTAAGTATTAAGATGAAAAAGAAAACTGATAATAGTCAGGCCAGTGCTTATATTTCACCCTTGAATATGGACGGCTTGCGCGGGCGCATGCTGCATATGCCGGCTCCGAAAGGCAAGCGACGGCAAATACTTCTGGTGTACGGACATCACTGCAGCCTGGAGCGCATGTTCGGCTTTGCGGAATACATGAACAAGTACGGTGCGGTTACCATGCCCGATCTTCCCGGCTTTGGCGGCATGGATACGTTTTATAGCATCGGCGAAAAGCCCACGCTGGATAACCTGGCCGATTACCTGGCCGCGTTCGTGAAACTCCGTTACAAACGGCGCCGCGTAACCATTGCCGGTATGTCGTTCGGCTCGTTGGTGGTGACCCGCATGTTACAGCGCCACCCGGACATCATTAAAAAAGTGGATACGTTAGTAAGTATCGTGGGCTTTTCCCACCACGAAGATTTTAAGTTCAAACGGAGCAATTACTGGTTACTAAGAATCGGCGCATCGTTGTTTTCGCGCAAGTGGCCGGCCCGTTTCGTACGGCGCACGCTCCTTACCAAGCCAATGATTCGTCTCGCCTACAAAATGTCCGAAAAGAACCATTCCAAGTTTCGTAATGCCGACAGCGCGGAAATACGCCGCCGGGTCAACTTTGAAATAACCTTGTGGCAATGTAATGACGTGCGTACCTACATGTACACCGGCAAACAAATGCTTACCGTGGACTTGTGTAATAGCCGGGTGCCGCTTAAGGTGTATCACGTAGCCGTGGAAGATGACCGCTATTTCGACAACAACATCGTAAAGCAGCACCTCGGCGTGATTTTTGATAAAGTTACGGTCATTCCGACGACCATGCCGGCTCACGCGCCTTCGGTAATCGCCGAAGCCAAGGAAGCGGCAGCGTTTATCCCGCAAAAAATGCGGCGTATTCTGGCCAAACAATAACTCCGGATGGAGCCAGTAAAACGTGCACCTGTTATACTGGACGTAATCATGAAGAATCCAATGCGAATTGGCTTAGTCTGCCCCTATAACATGACCAAAGGTGGTGGCGTACAAGAATGCGTCCGCGCCTTGCGCGACGGGCTGGCCAAACGCGGCCACGCGGTAAAAATCATTACTCCGCTTCCCCGCCAAAACAACGTCGTGGAGGAGAAAGATGTCATTTACGTCGGCCGCGCGCGTGACTTTAAATCGCCGTTCGCGACCGTCGGACAAATTTCGGTCAGCATTAACACCAAGGCCATGGAAAGTGTGCTCGAAAAAGAACGGTTCGATATTTTGCATTTCCACGAACCGTGGGTGCCCATCGTCAGCCGGCAGATACTTTCCCGCTCCACCGCCAAAAATGTTGCGACCTTTCATGCCAAATTACCCGATACCATGATGTCCAAAACCATCGAACGAGTCATTACGCCCTATACCAAATCCATCATTAGTTACCTGGACGGCTACACCGCCGTTTCCGACGCCGCGGCGGAGTACGTGGCTTCAATCACCGACGAACCGATTGAAATCATTCCCAATGGCATTCATTTGCAAAACTTTACGGGCAAACGCGATAACGGGCATAACACGTTTTTGTACGTTGGCCGTTTGGAGCGGCGCAAAGGCGTGAAGTATCTTATTAAGGCTTTCGCCGGATTGGTCGATTCCTTACCGGATGCCAAGTTGGTCATTGCCGGCGACGGCCCCGACCGGCCCAAACTCGAACTACTATGCCAGCAGCTGGAAATTAGCGACGACGTGCACTTCGCCGGATTCGTGAGCGAGGAAGAGAAAGATCGGCTTTTTAAAACGTCGCGCGTGTTTTGTTCACCGGCGATGTATGGCGAAAGTTTCGGAATCGTGCTTTTGGAGGCCATGGCCTACGGCCTGCCGCTCGTTGCCGGTAACAACCCGGGTTACACCGGTGTGCTACAAGATTTAGGTGCCATTTCCGTGGTGAATCCCAAAGATACTGAGGAGTTCACTCGCCGCTTGTTGGTGTTCGCGGAAAACGAGCAATTAAGAGACACCTGGCAAAACTGGGCGAAAACTTACGTAAAACGGTTTGATTACGAAGAAGTAGTGTCCCACTACGAAGACTTTTATCAAAGGTTGCTTGACGAATGAAAATCGGTTTCGTACTGGACGATACGCTGGATTCTACGGACGGCGTACAACAATACGTCCTGGGGCTCGGCCGTCAACTTGGCAAACACGGCCACGAAGTTCATTACCTCGTAGGGCAATCCGAGAGAACCGATATTCCGCACATACACAGTCTGGGACGAAACGTAAAGGTCAGCTTTAACAAGAATCGCCTGTCCATGCCGGTGTTAGCCCCGCCACGTAGGATAAAGCGATTACTCACCCGTGAAAAATTCGACATTTTACACATACAAATGCCTTACAGCCCGTCTTTGGGCGGCCGCGTACTCAGCCGGGCGAAAAAACTCGGCATCCCTACCGTTGGCACTTTTCATATCCTGCCGGCGAGCTCACTGGAAAAACGTGGCCTGAAGCTGTTGGCCGCCGCGCAAAAACCAACATTACGGTCAATGTCACGGGTTATCGCGGTTTCCGAACCGGCCAGGCAGTGCTTTGAAGACATTTTTAATATCAAGGCCAAGGTCATTCCTAATCCGGTTGACGTTTCACGCTATAAACCGTTAAAAAACACGCCGAAACAAAAACGTATCGTATTCGTGGGGCGTTTAGTGGAACGGAAAGGCTGCCACAAGTTGCTGGAAGCTTTGGCTTGGATGCACGATCGCGATTTCTTGCGTGATACCAAGGTGACCATTTGCGGGGACGGACCGCTCAAAAAACAACTGTGGCGATTCGTAAACTCTCACCACTTGGAAGATATCGTGACGTTTGCCGGGCGGGTAAAGGAAGACGAAAAGATCCGTCACCTGCAAACGGCAACCATCGCCGTGTTTCCCAGTACAGGGGGCGAAAGCTTTGGCATCGTACTCATTGAAGCCATGGCCGCGGGATCGGAAGTAGTGATAGCCGGCGATAACCCGGGCTACCGTTTCGTTATGGACGGCCGAGAACAACATTTAATTGACCCGAGTGACAAAAAGACATTCTCCGCCTTGCTTATTCACTATTTAACCACTCCGAAAGACCGCCAAAAATCACGGCAGTGGCAACAAAAGCGTGTCCGTGATTTTACGCTCCCCAAAGTTACGCGATCCATCGAACGAATTTATCAAGAAGTAATTGCAAAACACGACAAAGATTAGCATAATGGAAGGCATAAAATACCATGGGATTTTTTAGACGATCGGATCACGCCATTAGCATCAGTTCGGACACTATCATCCGGGCTATCGTATATACCATTTTGGCGGTACTGGTTTTAGAGTTCGCCTCCCAGGTCACCCACCAGATTCGTTTAATTTTAGTCTCCGCGTTTTTGGCCATGGCGCTTAACCCGGCCGTTTCCTGGTTCACCAAACGCTTGAAGCTCAAAAGCCGTATAAAAGCGGCGGGCATAGCTTACGTGGCGGTAATTTCTATTTTGATCGGTTTTTTGGTGTTGATTGTACCTCCGCTCGTAAACCAAAGCTCACAGTTCATAGAAAACGTCCCGCAAACGGTGCGTGAGTTTCAGGCGCAAGATACCGCCCTGGCCGAGTTCGTTCGCGAAAACGATCTGGACGGAAGGCTCAACCAAGCCGCCAGCGATTTTAGCAACCAGTTCGGGGGTGGTGATGTCCTGAATACCGCCAGCCGGGTAGGTGGCACGTTAGTCTCCATTATTACGGTACTGGTGTTGACCTTTATGATGCTAGTCGAAGGCCCGGGGACAATCGATAAGCTGTTTCATTACACGGATCCCAAACAACAAAAACGGCGGCGGAACCTGCTGCAAAAAATGTACGGAGTAGTCACCGGCTACGTGAACGGACAAGTATTGATTGCCGCGATTGCCGCCAGCTTTGCCTTGATAGCGCTGTTGATCGCCTCTTCCATTGTGGGAGCCAACGTTAACGTGGTGGCCATGGCCGCGATTGTGTTTATCTTCGGCTTGATTCCGCTGATAGGTAATATTTTGGCCGCCTCGTTGGTGGTTCTTTTCAGTTTATTCGCTTCTACGACCTTGGCGTTGATCATGGCCGTGTTCTTTATCGTCTATCAGCAGGTAGAAAACGCTTCCTTGCAGCCTTACATACAAGCCCGTAGCAATCAACTCACTCCGTTGACGGTATTCGTGGCGGCTATCGTGGGCGCCGGCTTTGGCGGACTACTGGGCGCGCTCGCGGCCATTCCGGTTGCCGGCTGTATTCGCGTATGGATTTTGGATCGCTATCCCGACCCGTCCGAGACCAAAGAAGCTTAGCCGATTTATTTTCGCGACCAAATTGTTCCGTGCTGAGTATCCTTTAAAAGTATTCCCTGCTCTTCTAGTTGGCCCCGGATCGTATCCGCCGCCTCGAATTCTTTTTTGGCTTTGGCTTCTTGGCGCTGCTGGATAAGCTGCTTTTGCTCGTCAGTTATATCGTATTCAAGCAAATCCATACCAAGCACATCCCGAATGGTCAGTAGTGTGTCGCGGTTGGGCATTGCCCGCGACTTGTCAACGTCGTCAAAGTACGTATCTATTCTGGCCAACGCGGCCGGCGTATCGATGTCGTTGTGTAACGCTGCGAGAATTTCGCTGGAGATGTCCGGCTGATCGTTCGACAACACCGCGAGCTGCCAACGCCGATTAAACATTGCTCGCCAGTTGTTGAGCCGATTTTGGGCGGCTTCCAGTATGTCCCACGTGAAGTTTCCCTCCGTGCGGTAATGCTTGCTTAACACGAGTAATTTGAAAGCCTGCGGGGAAAATCCCTTGTTTTTGATATCGTCAAGAGTGTAGATATTCCCTAGCGATTTGCTCATTTTGGCGCCGTCGACTTTTATATGGTTGGCATGAAGCCAAAACTGTGAGAATTGCTTGCCCGTAAGCGCTTCGGTTTGGGCGATTTCATTGGTGTGGTGCACTGGAATATGGTCGACGCCGCCGGTGTGAATGTTTATTTGATCGCCGAGTAGTTCCCGGGCCATGACACTGCACTCCAAATGCCATCCGGGAAAACCTTTGCCCCAAGGACTGTCCCACTCCATGTCTCGCTTTTGATCCCGGGGCGAAAACTTCCACAGCGCAAAATCGGTGACGTTTTTTTTGCCGGCGTCCGCCACCCGCGCACCGCTTTGCAATCCCTCAATATCCAACTTGGCCAGCTTGCCATAATCGTCAAGCTTGCTCGTATCGAAGTAAATACCGTCTTCAATTTGATAGGTAAACCCTTTGTTTTCCAGTTCGCGCACGAAATCAATTTGCTGTTTAATATAATCAGTTGCTTTGGGCATATGCTCCGGACGCCGCAACCCGAGCTCCTCAAAGGCCTCTTTATCGGCAATTCGCGCGTACTTTTTGGCAATTTCCCAGGCGGTCACGCCTTCACGGTCGGCGCCTTTTTGCAATTTGTCTTCGCCTTCGTCCTCGTCGCTGACCAAATGCCCGACGTCGGTTATATTTTGCACGCGATTTACCTCGTAGCCTTCGGCGCGGAGCGTGCGTTCTAATACGTCCCAGTAGATATACGCCACCCAGTTGCCGATATGCGGCCGGCTATACACCGTTAAACCGCAGGTGTAGAGTGATAAGCTTTTATCGCTTAGGGGTGCTACTTGCTCAATTTTCCGAGAAAGCGTGTTATATAGCTTCATGATTCATTCCCCAGTAACTTCGTTGCTTTGGCGCGTACTTCGTCGACGAGTTTTTGGGGATCGGACACGTCTTCCCGTTTAAATCCGGCGGCAAAAGGATGGCCGCCGCCGCCAAACGCTTCCGCCAAAGTGTTAGCAATCGGCGCGGTGTTATTGCAGCGGATCGATCCGGTCACACGGCCGTTATCGTACACCTTGAATACGATCGCTACGCGTACGTCCTCGGTTTGCAGTAAATCTCCTTGTATCAGCGGTGCGGGGTTATATTGCGGGCTATAAGTAACGATTTCGTCCTGGGGAACAACAACGCTGGCAACCCGGTTTTCCGCCGAAAATACGACTTTTTGAATCAACGTGGCTTTGTAGGCCAGAATGTCGCGGGTCATCTTGGATTGGGCACGGCGTTTTTCTTCCAACGCGGGGCGATCCGCGCCGGCTTCAATCAGTTCCGCCATATCCCGGTACGTATCCGCGGAAGCCAGATTGTTGGTCAATCCTTGGGTGTCGCCCAGAACGGAGACCATAAGAGCGACCGCGGCGACGGGTGTTACTTTCCACCCCAGCTTTCTAGCCAGCTCGGTAATAATTACTCCGGTAGAGGCCGCTTCGGGGTGCACTACGCTTACTTCGGCAAAATCAATAACGTTCTGCACGCTTTCGTGGTGATCCAGCACGATGCACGGTTTGGCGGCCACCCAGGACAGCTCGCCGCCTTCTTGTAATTTTTGTAGCAACGTGGTGGTAGAGGCGTCAACGATGACGCCGGCATCGAAAGATCGCGGCACTTCCCCGGTAACGCGGTCGTATCCTTCCACATAACCCAGGTAACCCGGGATGTTTACCCCGCAATAAAGTGTGACGCGTTTTCCTTGTTCTTCTAATAGTTCTTCCAGTGCCAGCGCCGAGCCCAAGCTGTCCGCGTCGGGATTATCGGCCTGAATCACCAAAACGTGATTGGCGGCCTCGATAATTGAGCGTATCCGGGTAACGTTATCGCTGGAAATCACACGCGTGTCCTTCCCTCAAGGGCGCGGCTCAAGGTAACTTGATCGGCATATTCCAGGTCGATCCCGACCGGCAATCCGCGTGCCAAACGTGAAATCTTAACCTCAAGGCCATCAAGCTGCTTTTGAATGTAAAGTGCCGTGGATTCGCCTTCCACGCTGGCGTTGGTCGCCAGAATGATCTCCTTGACTCCGTCTTGGTTGACCCGCTCGATCAACTCCTTAATGTGCAGATGCTCCGGCCCGATGCCGTCTATCGGGGAAATAAGTCCGCCGAGTACGTGGTACGTGCCGCTGAATCCGTGCGCGTTTTCCAGTGCTACCACGTCGAAAGGTTCGGCCACTACCGCGACCAGGGTTTTATCCCGGCTGGTATCAGTGTACAGCGGCGAAAGCTTTTGCCCTTTTTCCACCAAAGCGAAGGTTTTTTGGCAGTAATCGATACCTTCGTGCAAAGATTGCAACCGTTTGGCAATGTCTTGGGCTTTGCTTTCATGCCCTTTTAGCAAATGATACGCGTAACGTTCGGCAGTGCGCGGCCCGACGCCCGGCAAAGATCCGAGCGCTTCAATGGTTTTTTGTAGTGCGGGCGGCAAAACCGACATGAGTCCGCCTTACATTCCAAGGTCGCCGAGCATACCCATCATGGGCTGCATTTTCTCGGCCGCGACTTTTTGGCTTTCGGCGATCGCCTCTTTTACGGCTTCTTCGACCCATCGTTCCAGTTCACTGATGTCATCCAAGTTGACCGATTCGGGATCGATACTGATTTTTTTAATTTTTTGCTCGCCGGTAATGGCAACCTTTACGGCTCCCTCACCTTTTTCCACTTCTATGACCATCTTTTTTAGTTCTTTTTGCAACTTCTTGGCCTGCATGAGCGTTTTGGCCTGATCGAATTTACCCATCATTCCTCCTTATATTCATTGTTCCATTGTAACAGATGTCACGTGTCAGTGGTTTTAAAAATTTCCGCGTAGCCGTCGGAATGCGGCCACGCTTCGAAATAGCGGATGGTTTCGTACGTGCCAATGCCTACCAGTACGGCTATTAACGCCACGACCGCCAGTTTTTCGGCAAGGAAATTTTTCGGGAATACCGCCCGCCAATTTTGCAGTAGATAGGCCAATCCTTTGGTGGCGTACATGAATAAAAACGGCATCACGAACGCCAAGGAGATCGCCCCGAGGCTGAGCCCGTGTAACACGACACCCACCAGACAAATAATGGCCAGGGCTTTGTTCCGCTCGAGCCGCCTTTCGCGGTACGATTGCGCCATGCCCAAAACTATCAAAGCCATGGTAGCAATGTTCAGATACGCCAACGTGCCTATCCCGAACAATGGATTGAACTCCCGGGCAACAAATAGCGCTTTTAGGCCTTCCACGAGAGAGGCCGGAACTTCGGATAGCCGCGAAAAATCACTGGGAAGACCGGTAATCTCCCACAAAAAACGCGGGTCGGCAGTTGCGGCCACAACGAGCGGGAGTAACCCGAATACCACGCACAGCGAAACGAGACCGATTGCCCACGGCGGCAAAACCCGAACGCTATCAATTATTAGTTTGCGCCGGAGTATAAGAGCCGGAACCACTAACCAGATGAACCCCGGAACGTACAAAAGTACGATTCCGCTAAGCAGCAAAAGTATACTACCGCGCAAAGAAAATTTATTCTTTAATAACATGGTAAGTGCCAGCACCGGAACCACGATCAGCAAGTAGTTGGCGTCCGTCGTTCCCATGCGCGCGGTATGTAGCAACCATGAGGAAGACAAAAACAGCGCGCTGCCCATCAATGCGATTCGACGGGTAAACCAGGAACGAACGATCAAGTAAAACGCTCCCACGCTGATAACGGCGTTGATAGCCGGCGTGAGCCTCACGGCCAACAAGTCACTGGCGCCCAAAAGCGTGGCGACTTTTTGTACGATTTGCTGGTGCAAATGTAGCGGCGAACGCAAAATATCGCTCAGGCCGCTTCCCAAAACGTTCAGTTCTTCCGGGCGTACGCTCGGGGCGATCGTCCCGAATTGATAAAAGAACACGCCAAAAAGCCCCACTAACGCGACGAGCGCCAGTACTACCGACTGCCACCTATCCCTAATCACGGTGCTTATCTTGGGTTTTGTCATTTCCTATGCGTATTATACATAAACATAAGCGTTACTGTGCGAATGGCGTACTATGTTTGGTATCCAGGCTGCGGAATCGTTGCTTTTCCTGATCAAAGTATAATTCTACGCCACCGGTCGGCCCGTTTCGATGCTTTTTGACTAAGATGTCGGTAATATTGCGCCGCTCGGTTTCCGGATTATAGTATTCCTCGCGGTAAATAAAGGCCACGACATCGGCGTCCTGTTCGATGGATCCGGATTCACGCAAGTCGGCGAGTTGGGGAATTTGTGGATGACGGCTTTCCACGGAACGGCTCAACTGGCTGAGTGATACCAGCGGCACGTTCAGTTCCCGGGCGATGCCTTTTAAGCCGCGGGAAATTTCCGAAATTTCCTGAACCCGGTTGCTTTCACCGGAAAAACGCACACCTCCGCTCATAAGCTGCAGGTAGTCCACGATAATCAATCCCAGGGGGCGTTGGTGCGCTTCACGCCGGGCTTTGGTACGCATTTCGCTGACGGTTATGCCGGGCGTGTCGTCAATGTAAATCTGGGCTTCGGAAAGCGTCCCCATGGCGTGCCCGATCTTTTCAAAATCACTATCCGATAAGTTCCCGGTGCGAAGTGCCCAGGCATCCACGCCGGATTCCATGGATAGCATGCGATCAACCAGTTGTTCTTTGCTCATTTCCAGGCTGAACAGCAGTACCGGCAGTTCGGATTTTACCGCCACGTTATGTGCCAAGTTAAGCGCCAAAGCGGTTTTTCCCATGGACGGTCGGGCGGCCAGCACGAACAAGTCACTGCGCTGCAGGCCGGCCAAAATGTTATCCAAATCTTTGAATCCGGTGGGGACGCCGCGGATTTTTCCTTTGTCGCGGTGTAAATCATCCAACCGCTCAAAGCTGTCGCTTAGAATTTCCTCCAGGCTGGTGACATCTTGCTTGATATGCGTTTGGCTTACTTCGAATAGTTTGGATTCCGCGGCTTCAATCAAGGCCTGCAAGCTTTGGTTTTCGTCATACCCCAAACCGGTAATATCCTGTGAAACCTTAATGAGGCGGCGGCGAGTGGCCTTTTGCGAAACGATTTGGGCGTATCGCTCCACGTGGGCGGCCGTCGGCACGAAGTTGGTAAGCTCGGTAAGGTACGAAGCACCGCCCACGGTATCCAAAAAACCGGTGGATTTCAGTTCGTCACTTAACGTAAGCACGTCAATGGGGCTGTGTTTTTCGTACAAGGAACGAATGGCGGTAAAAATGTGCCGATGCCTCTCTTCGTAAAAATCATCGGCGGACACGGTATCCGCGATTTTTACGATGGCGTCGGGATCCAGCAAAATAGCGCCGAGTAGCGAAGCTTCGGCTTCCGCGTTTTGTGGCGGTATGTTCGGTTGGTTCGGTGGCACGTATTCTCCCTTCGCTCGAATCTCTTCTTTACGATTCTAGCACTTCTCCGCCACCGAAGATATTGCTTACGGCTTCCAGGGATCCGTTATCAACCGGCTGCGCCGGGGCAGGAGTGTAGTTTTCTCGTTCGGGTTGTTTTTCCAATACCTCGCAGGTAATTTCCGCGGAAATACCGCTGTAGCCGTGTAGTAATTCTTGTAATAACGCTTTGTTCTTGGCGGTTTCCATGCGTTTTTTATGAAAAGGAAACTTAAATGCCAGAGTCACCGATGTTCCGTTGGTGCGAAACGTCGCCATGCGAGCAATGCTATACAACGTCGAATGGGAGGTTTTTAGTTTGGCCAAGGTTTGCTCCCAAGCTTCGTCATTTAACTGCGCGTCCGTCGGTGGAGCCGGTTGCTCGGGTTTTTTTTGTTCTTTAGGCTCTTGCTTCGTTTTTTTAGGAGTTCGGGATTTTTCGGATTTTTCTTGTTTGTTTTTTTGTGCCTCCGCTTTCGTGGATCGTGACTTGCTCGGCTCGGATGGTTTTGGCGGCGTTTGTGGCGGTTTCGGATCGGCGCTCACCGAGCTTTTCGCGACTCGCGCCGGCGCGGAACTTTTACTCGGCACACAGTGTTTTAGCAAGGTCACCTCCAGCAAGGTTTCCGGATCACGCGAAGCGGGAACTTCAATCAATTCGGCAATCAGCGAGATCATCTCCTCATGCTGCTGAGTGTCTCCGGCCAGCACGCTCTCACGCAGTTGTCCGCTCATTTGGTGGGCAATTTCTTCCGCCAAATACCCCTGAACGCTCAAAGCCTCCAGTTTATTGACCAGTTGCCTCGGATCGCCCTCACGGAGCAGATCGACCAGTTCGCTCACCAGCTCTTTCGGCGGCGCGCCGATCATCTCCCGCACTTGCTCGCCGGTCACCTTGTCGGAGAGCCTGGACGCTTGCTCCAGTAAACCGATACTGTCGCGAAACGACCCGTTGCCATGCTCCGCGATTAGCTCCAACGCCTCTTTATCTATTGCCACGTTTTCGTTTTTGGCGATCTCTTCCAGGTGACTTACGATCTTGGCCGCCGGAATGGGGCGGAAAGTAAAGTGTTGTGTGCGGCTAATAATCGTTTCGGGTAGTTTGTGCACGTCGGTCGTCGCCAATATAAAGATCACGTGCTTGGGCGGCTCTTCCAATGTTTTTAGAAGCGCGTTGAACGCCTCCTTGGTGAGCATGTGGACTTCGTCGATGATATACACTTTATACTTGGCGCTGGTGGGTGCGATATGCACTTTGTCGCGTAAATCACGAATTTCATCGATTCGTCGGTTACTGGCGGCGTCAATTTCAATGATGTCCAGGTGAACTTGCTCGGTTTCATACGGTAATTCGTTAATTTCATGCGCCAAAATACGAGCGATACTGGTTTTCCCGACCCCGTGCGGTCCGGTAAGCAGGTACGCATGACCGACCGCGCCGCGTTTTATGGTGTTATCCAACGTGCGCGTAATGTGTTCCTGGCCGACAATTTCGCCAAGATTTTTCGACCGATAACGCCGGTATAGTGCTTGCCCCATATATTAGTAACTAGCAACGAGAAAATAGAAACTAGCCAACCTCCTTTGCTTGCCCAATTATAACGTTCTACGGCACGCGATTCCAGGTCAAAACAACAGCAACAACTTCATATTCTTCAAGGTTTTTTTACTGCGTTTTAAGTTGCGAGTTTCTTCGAACAAACCACAAGAAGAATTTAAACGCTGCGTTTGAAAATTGAGACTTGAAAATTGAAAATTGGAAGCTGCGCTAAAGCGCTGCTTCCAAAGCTGCCCATTCCGCGTGGGCATCATCTTCCGGAATATTCACGCTCACCTGATCGCCCGGCTTGGCTTTAAAGTACGTTACGCTGGCGAGCAGAACACGGTAGTCGCGGTCACCGACTTTTACGTAATAATGGCCGTTTTCCTGCACCAGTTCACCGACAACCTGTTTACGGGGAATCGGACCGATTTGCTTGTACATGAATGACCCGTCGTCCGCGATAGTCAGTTTCAAAATGTCACCCTGGACGAGCTTGGATTTGCTGGCATAGTTCGCCGGAACGGGATAGGTTTTGCCGTCCGATCCGACCATATTTTGGCCGTCAAATACACCTTCAATGATCTTTCCGGTTTGCTGTTCTTCTTCGGAGAGCTTCTCTGCTACCGGTTCTTCACCGACCAAACTCAATAACAATTCTTTGGCCGCTGCCAAGGATGTCTCTGATTCTTGAATTAGAGCTTTCAGGCGTTTTATCTGTTTGTCTGGAATGTCTGCCATTTTATTCGTCTCTCTCAAAGTGTTTTTATTTGGCACACTTCTGACATAAAACTATCACCTTTTCTCAGAGAAGTCAAAACAGACACCAAACCTGTGGATAAATAACGGCACACGTGGTGATATTCCGCTTCATAATCGAATAATATAAAAACCGCCCGGGGTTTCCGAGCGGTTTTTGGCTAGTTCCTAATTTCTAGTTACTAGTTGCTGAACTAGCTACGCTAGTTCTACGGTCGCTCCGGTCACCGCTGCATTTCGTGAAGTTTCACGATCAGATTGCTTATCGCTCCACTCAGAAATGCGGCGGGATCTACGCCTAGTCGAGTTATCCTAACTCGACTGTAGCTCCGGCTTCTTCGAGCGTCTTCTTGGCTTCTTCGGCTTCTTCTTTCGGAGCCTTTTCCTTGACGGCCTTTGGTGCGCCATCAACGATAGCCTTGGCTTCACCGAGTCCGAGACCGGTCATGTCTTTGACGGCCTTGATAACGGCGACCTTTTGAGCGCCGGCGTCCTTCAGAACGACGTCGTATTCGCTCTTTTCTTCCTCACCGCCTTCGTCTTCACCGCCGGCAGCGGGAGCACCAGCGACTGCTACGGGGGCAGCGGCCGGCTCAATGCCGTATTCGTCTTTTAGGATGTTCTTTAGTTCGTTTACTTCCAGAACGGTAAGTCCTGTCAGTTGCTCGGCTAATTTCTTTAAATCAGTTGCCATTGAAATTTTCCTTTCGTGAAAATTACTAGTTAAATGTTTAAAAGTAGAAAGTTATGAAGCTCATGGATTCTTTGAACTTTAAACTTTGGACGTTTTACATGCGAACTTAGTTCGCCGCTTTTTCTTCTAACCCGGAAAGAATTCCCGATAGTCCATCGGCCAATCCGCTGATTGAACCGTCCAGCGGTGACGAAAGCGTGCTCATCACTTGTGCGATCAACTGGGTTTGGCTTGGCAATTCGGAAAGTTCGCGTACTTCATCCGCCGGAAGAAACTTTCCGTCCGCGGTGTACGCTCCGACGAACTGCAGCGTCTTTTGCTTTTTGGCAAAATTGGCAATGGTTTGCGCGGGAGCGACTTCATCACCCTCGTTAAAAGCGTATAACAACATACCTTCCAGTGCGGACGTATCGGCGTCCTTATGGGAGTCGGTGTCTTTTAGCGCCTGGATAACCAAACGGTTCTTGATCACCTTAAGCTCCGTTCCGTTTTCCCTGCCTTGCGCACGAAGCGCTTGCATGGCCTTCACGGGCGTTCCTTGGTAAGAAGCAATGATCGTCATCTTGGAATCTTTCAAAAGCTGAGAGACTTCCTCAACGACTTCCTTCTTTTTTGCTTTAGTTAAAGCCATTTAAACTCCTTTGGAGTTTCGTATTTAGTATTTAGCAGCTCATATTTCGTAGGAACTACGAGCTGCGTGCAAAGAAGATCGACCAAACATTCTTTGCACTATTCGTTACCATAAAAAAAGCCTTTGGTGTAACCCAAAGACTTATCAAGTTCTTGCATAATCTAGATCCTAGACCCTAAGCCCTAATCACTAGTTATTCCTCGGCGACTTCGCCATTCGGCGGATTAAGTCCTAAAGACGGTCGCTGTCTTTGGTAACATCGTGAGTGTAGCAAAAAATCGCTTATTAATCAACGCTTAATCACTGTGTTGATTGATTATCGCCAACCGTGCCGCGTGTGAAATCGACTTATTTACCCGCGGTTCTAATTGTGGCTCTGGCAAGTATTCGTAGCTCAAGGCCAAGAACTCGTCATTTTCGGCCCCACTTCTCACCGTTTCACGTTCCTTATCGTCAAAATCGCAGCCCGCTGGAAAAAAACCGTTTTCAAACTGACGGATCTGATCCATTTGGTCGTCCGATAACGCAAACCCCTCAAGTCTTTCATGAACTCGGTCCGTTACGGAGCTAACCTGCGCGTATTTTCTCCTGTGTTCGTTTTGGCCGTGTCGCTGCTGTTTAGACATGCCGTCGTTGTTTCTCGTGGGTTCAACACGAAAACCTGCCAAACCCGCTAGCTTCGTCAATTTAAAAATCAGCATGGGATCGTCTTCTAGCAATCTTTCGGTTGGTGTTTTTTGTTTTACCTTGAAGTCTCCAGGGTCTTGACTCTCTAATACTTCTCTTGATGATGGGAGTACAGTTGTCATAACTTATTTCCTTTCTCACTAAAAACGACCCCTTGCGGGGCCGTTTCGTTTTTTTTGACAAATATAAACCTAGCGCCCGCTCGGGTGTGCTCCATCAATCGTAATAATGATAGTGCTCGCTAGAGTCATACCAAAAATAGTACGCCGTTGTTTTAATTTGTCAAGTTATGAACCATAAACTCGAGAGGCAATGGAACCGACGCCAACTTGCTCAGCTGAAACTTCCTCACCAGCTACAATATCAGCCTCAACACGACGTTGATGAATTTCTGCACTCTCTTTGCGTACTGCTTCTTCGTGTGGAATAGGCCTACCTTCTGGGATCCTTGCTTCAAAATGAGCCACTCTTCCAGGGTCGTTATTCTCCACGCGCACTGCTCTCCATTCTACATCAACGTCCTCGGGTATTCCGCATCGATCATATTCAAACTTCACTTCATAGCTCCTGTTTACTTAATTAATACGTAGACAGTTGAAGCCTTTGCTGTATCGGTCGTGTCTTCAAGATCTTTTTGTTTTTCTTAAGAGATCTCGGCTTCAACCATTGCGAAGCACGACCCGCGAAGGCCGAGAAGTAGTAGCAAGTTTCGCAATTGGTTAAATGCCATAATATTCACACCATAGTACAAAAATTTGCACTTGACAAGGTTTTTTTACCAGAGTAGGATTGTCTACGTGATGAACCGAATCCATCAAATTACCTGCAACATTCTTCCGGTGCGTATGTACGCATTCGTGAAGGTGCGCATTTAATTCACTCGGAAACGGTTTAAATAGATAAGAATCAAGAAAGACAAAAACCGGATCTCCGAGAAAAGGGATCCGGTTTTTTCATGAGGAAGCAATGAATATCGAGAATGACCCGTATCTACAATATGGCATTGAAATACCGTCTCCGGAAGGTGAAATCGACATTTCCCCATTGCATGAACGAATTGACAGAGTCGTTAAGGCAATTAGAAATGACCAAACGAAACAAGCCAGTGCTAATATTGGGCACTTTCCTCGGGTAGCCAATCCGGAAGCAGTCTCCAATAAGGTGTGGCTTTCTTTGATCATGAATCTTCGATCTCACGGAATCGAGGAAGCTGAAAACACTTTCGAAGCTCCATCCACAATATCCGGTGCGATTGATCTTTACGATCCGGAAAGCGAAAGAACGCTCAGAGTAATTGAATGTATCGGCCCAATGGCAACCCAAACGGGATTCATCGACGATGCATCCAATTTTTCCGTATTGTCACATCGATTACCAGAAACCAGTGAAAGCGTCCGCGAAGACCTGCTTACTCTAGCTGACTAAAAAGTGGCTTAAGACAGGTTTTTTAGCTTGAATTGGGTCATACACCCAAGTCAAACCAAAATAACCACCTTACCTCCGGCCTTATCAGCCAAAATTCCCAACTCTTTGCTCAACGTATCACTCGATATGTTTCGCGCTGGAGTTAAAAATTTTGCTCTAATAATCCACGAAGCTAAGACAGGTTTTTTAGCTTGAATTGGGTGTAGCGCTCCGCGGCTAGACGCGATAATTCGGGATCTTCGCCTTTGTTGACGAATTTCATGGCTTCGCCAAGTACGGGGTGGACTTCGCACAGCTTGTCGTGCATTTCTTTTACGAGTTTGCGATACCCGGGGTGTCCTTGCGGGCTGGTGCGTAGTTCGTGCAAGTGGAAGGCCTCACGGGCGTTGTAAGTCACTTTCCAGCGCATTTTGTGCCCCAGTAGCGTGGCGTATTGCGCTTCGTGCTCGTAACCGGCGGATTGTAGCGCGCTGTAGAGTTTTAGGCTTTCGTCGAAACAAGCCAGGAACAGATCGCTCAAACCGGCTTCTTCCACGATATTTGGCGTGTCATATCCGTAACGCGGCGTAAGTATTTGCCAATTCAAATCATCCACCATGCGGTGCCGCTGCAAATCACGGAAAATCCCGTAATCACACACCAAATCCCAACTGTAATGCGCTTTTTCAATGGCTCGCCCCGGCTTGTGCCGCCGATTCAGGCGTTCGCCCACGTAAGCGTCGAACACTTCGTATTTTTTATCGATCGGCCAGGTGCGGACTTCGTTTTTAATGTCTTCCAGCGGCAAGCTGCTGTGTTCATAAAGCATATCCGGCACCAGGTCGAGCTCATTTTTCGGCCAGTGCGAATTAAGAGTGACCGCCTCGGTTTCCGGGGCATAGTTTTCCGGGAGTTCTTTTTTGGCTAGTTCGGCAACGCCTTTTCGCGTGTTCGCCAAATAAGCAATGGTGGCTCCGCCACGATCCGGCTTGTCGGCTCTTTCCAAAAACGTGGGGATGACTTCGCGGGCGTGCTTGAGGAGTTTTTCACCGGTTCGTTTGGCTTCCGGGAGTTCGTCGGCCATTAAGTGCATGATCAGGCTTTCCAGTGCCTGTCCGGAGGCGTAAATACCCACCGTGGACTTGGTGGCCACCGGTAACAGCGGGCGGGCGGCATCACAGGCCTGGGCTCGCGTCGCGCCTTTCCACGCCCCGTCACGCTCTTTTTCCGGCGTTTTGTCCTTGCCGCGAATATAATCGGTCAGTTGGCGTACCAGCTTGGAATACCCGTCAAAAATAGTGTCCATGGATTTTACGTACGCCGTTTTGGTGGGTTCATCGAAGTGATCGGGTACGACATATTTGTATTTACCGCGGCGATCCTTCTGATCAAAGTAAATGTAGCGCGTGGACTGCTCCAAATAGGCCGCCAAACGCCCCCATTCCAGCTTTTTTGTCAGCAGGTTGGAGGCTTCCTCCACCACGACGTGTTGCCCGACGAGCTGCTGCACGGAGTCGTCCCCGTAAGCGGTGATCACCTTTTTAAGCAGTTTTTCGTCCTTTTGCGCGGCGTGCGTGAACTCGTCCAAAATGGTCACGCGCATATCGTCACCCCGGCGTGAGAGGCGGGCCATGGCCGCGGAAATGGTCAATGGCGGCAGTTCCTCGGTAAAAGCGTAGACGTTATCTTCGGTGCTGGTAACGATATCACTTAAGTAATCCTCGCCGGCTTTCGTCATGCGGTAAATGCCTTCGTCATCCTTGGTGACGTATTCAACGTCGCCCTTGGTAGTTTTGACTTCCGTTTTTGCCGCTTTGGAGTCTTGAGAGCCAGGCTTTTCGTTCGGTTTGGGCAGATACGACTCAATGGTTTTATACAGTTGTTCGTGTACCCGCTCAACGTCCATCAACTTTTTATCCCGCACGCAATCTATCCGCTGAAAATCCCTGGGGAAGAGTTCGCACAGTTCGTCGAACACCTCTACCGATTTTCGCAAGTGGTCAATATCTGCCTCGTGCAAATCGCGTTTTTTGTCGGTATATTCGCGCTTGCCCTTTTGGTCGACCAGTTTTTGGGCGATATCCGCCGGAACGCGCAGCACGAACGACTTGGTCGGGCGCGGAATGTCCAGCATCTGGAATTCCAAATTATCCAGCCAAATGAAATAGCCGCGCCGTTCTTCGCTGTGTTGGAACTTCGTTCCTTGGTGCGCCATGTTAGAGCCGCTGAAACGGTTGGCCAGTACGATCTTGCCTTGGTTTAACGCTTCGCGTATGTGCCGGGCGGCCGCGTAACGATCCAAAGCGTAAAACAGTGAACCGGTGTAAGGGCCGACATTTTCCGCGGAGCCGTAATTGCCGTTTAAATATTCACGTACGAAATAGCTGGAGGGTTGGTCGTACCGCGGAAAGTCAAAGGTGGCGACGTCGTAGCCTTCACCGCTTAACCGTTCCGCTAATTTTTGAAACTGAGTACCTTTGCCGGAACCGTCAGTTCCTTCAATAACAAAAAACACACCTTGTTCCTCGGCTTGTGTCATCCCGCTAAAGGCCCTTTCCGTGTTTGTTTGCTCGTGTCCTGACTCATATAAATCTCCATCACCGTTTTTAACGGGGGTTACCGGGCTTTTAAACCCTTTATCACTCCCGGGAGAGAACGCTTGTCCTTGTACGCTTTGGGAAGCATCTGCTCCGGCGTCCATCCGGAAATCAGCTCTTCCAGGTTGGTGCCGGTTTGGTACTTACCGCTCATACCGTCGTCACGCCCTTCGCCGTAGTTGCCTTCGACCTCACCGGTTTCTAAGAAGACCGCCTGGGCGATTCGTTCGCCGACCGGAAGCAGCACTGTTTCGTGTTCGTTCAAGTTATAAATTTCCAGGGTTAAGCGATTAATATACCCCGGGTCGACCCAGCCGGCGTCAAAACATACCGCGATGCCGTTGCGCCCCCAGCTGGAACGGGATTTCACCTCGTACGCTCCCGGCGGCTTGATACCGAAGAACTCGTGGGTGTGAGCCAGGATTCGCTCTCCCGGGCCGAGCGGGATTACCGGGTGATCTCCCGGGACGCCTTCGAGTAAACGTACGCCGTTGGCGGCACACCAGTCCTTGTGCGGCACTGCTTGCTGTACCTCTCCGAAATAGCGCCGGACGTCGGCTTCATCGAACGGATTGTAGACATAGCCTTTTTTGGCCTGGTCGGTTTGATAAAAGTAATACCCCAGTGTTACGTCCATACTGGCATGGCTGACGTGTCTCGGATTAAACGGCACGCAGACAATATGCTCGTTTTCTATCGCCTCACGAATTTGTTTATTACTATAAACTCCCAAACGTTACCTCCGCGTTTGACTACCAGTGTAGCTAACTAACAGAGGAATCGGCAAGTAAAAAATTGTCAAAAGCGTTGTAATATTATCCAATAAGCTTATGCTTAGGTATTTTCGCGTTTGGTTTGGTATAACGAGGACAAGCGATTATTGCGAATATCTTCCAGTACGTGTTTGGCACAGACTTTAACGTCTTCTACGGTGCCGTTACTCATAATCGTACAGTCCACCGGAATATTATCACGTTCCCGTTCCGTCGGATCCAGCATGTCGTTTTGCAAATGTCCGGGCCGATAGACTTTTACGATTTGCCCGCCGGCGTGGCGAATGGCCGCGGCATCGTTGGGAAAACGTAAACCACCAATAATACACAGCTTCACACCGGTGGACTCGGCCTCGTACATCATGCGAACGATTTCGTTGAACCAGATGTCGGAATCGACTTTTTGCACGAGATAACCGCCCAGCCACTGCAAAAACGGTCGATACGTTTCTTTATTGTCAATCGTTATTGCCTGGCGCGCTAGCCCCGGGTCTTTACGCAGTTGTTCAACGTGAATAATCAGTTTTTGATACTCTACCGGGTGCTGTTCGATACTGGCTTGATCCAGGCGAAGTTGCTCGAAAGTAGCGTCGGTGTGGACGGTTTCTTTTAAAATTCGGGGCAGATGCTTCAGCCATTCGTTCAAATCTTGGATATCGTACGGATCGGGCACGCGCTCCAAAACGGCGTGCATGGCATTGGCCACCCGCGCGATCACGATACTGGACTCCAGGTGGATGGTTTTGGGCTCCAGTTCTTCAAGGGCTTCGGCGAAGGTGGTTTTGCCGTGACTAATCGGCCCGGTCATTCCCAGTACGATCATTTTGAAAAACACACCCTTTCTTGCATTTCATCCAAATACGGAACCCAGCGTCGAATTGCCAGCATAATCATAAGTTTATTGTAGCAGAACTTCAGGCGTATTTAAGCGCGAAGGTAGCCAGTTCCAGCGTATCGGGGAACGCCAGACCGCGCGCAGTTAATCGTTTTATTTCTGTCAGCGTGAACCACCCAATATCATGGGCTTTATCCTCTTCATTTACGACAGTGTCGTGACTAGCGGTTAATAAGTAGCAAAGATCAATATGTTTATGAGTGTCGTTAAAAGGATGCACGTTGATGTCAAACGGTAGCGGCAATATTTTGTTGTTGCCTTTCTTGCCCCGACTTCGTTTATGCTGTGTCGTCTCAATGATCGAAAGCGCGTCTTTGGTTAAGCCAGTTTCCTCCTTGATTTCACGGTATAGCGCCTGCAAAGGGTCTTCATCAAGCTCAATATGCCCTCCGGGCTGGAGCCACTTGCCAATTTTTTTATGGTGTATAAGCAATACTCGCTGATCATTCACGATAAACGCGCTGGCCGTAAAATCGTAGAGTTCGTGAATATGCCCCATGTTGGTTAGTTTATAGGTTTTAAGGGTTAGATGCTAGAGGGTAGACGTTAGAGGTTAGAGGTTAGAGGGTAGAAGTTGGAATATGGAAGTTAGTAGGTGGTAGGCGACTTCGTCGCAATGGATGATAGATGAGTGGTAGTTAGTAGGTGGTAGTTGGTAGGTGGAAGATGGAATTTGGAAGGTGGAAGATGGCGAGCGACTTCGTCGCAATAGATGAGGATTGATAGTTGATGGATGATAGGCGATAGATGAGGGGTGGTAGTTGTCAGTTGTCCGTCCTCCGTCTTCGGTAGTTGCGTTGTTCCGGGCTCTGACCGAACTGTTTGGGCAAACAAGCCTCAAGCTTGTTTTTTTATGTAGTTACAACTGCCCTCGGCAGTTGTTCACCTGGGCTCCAGGCTCTGGAACAACCTGGACGGGCGTTGTGGGAATTAGGCGCCCTTGGGTACGAGGACTGTCTGAGCAAAAATAGTGCCAGTGGGACTATTTTTGTGAGTTTCACAGTAAGCCTGATTGTGACAACGGCCGTAGCTGTTGTTTCAGCCGCCTGTCGGCTTTTGTTGCAATCTTTTGCCGACTCAAAAGATTGCTGACGGGAAGCTGACCAGTCAGCTTCATATAATTCGTTACTGCCTACGATATTGATCTTATAGTTACAGTTGTCTAACCCCTGTTGCAGAGCAATAATACTAGAATTAATGCTAGTATTAATTCTAGTATTATTTATTTGAACCGTTTGGCGCCAGTTTTCATATTTTGAATTGTTATCCGTGATTTGTTGTCTGTAATCTGCTGATTGAAGACTGAGAACGGACAACTGAAGACTGACAACTATAAACTGTTATATAACTAGTTATATAACAGTTATTACAAAGCGTTTATTTCGCTGATGTCCAGCTTCACGGACGGCCCCATGCTTACGGTTACGAAAGCGCTGGAAATATACGAACCTTTGATGCTTCCCGGCTTATTGTTTTTAATGCTGCGCAGGATGGCCTGGAGGTTTTCCAGCAATTTATCGGCACCGAAACTCACTTTTCCGAAAGCGACGTGTACGATACCGGCTTCGTCTACCCGGTACTCCACGCGCCCGGCCTTGGCTTCCGTGACGGCCTTTTCAATATCGGTAGAAACCGTACCGCTCTTCGGGTTGGGCATTAAACCTTTCGGTCCGAGTTGGCGGGCATATTTGCCCAGTTTGGCCATTACTTTCGGGCTGGCAATTAACACATCGAAGTCAAATTCACCTTTATCGAGTTTAGCAAGCAAGCTGTCTCCCCCGGCTACTTCCGCCCCGGCTTTTTTGGCCGTGGCAACTTCGGCGTCTTCACCGAATACCGCCACGCGAACGTCTTTTCCGGTTCCGGCCGGTAAAACGACTTGATCACGAATGTTTTGATCGGACTGCTTGGGATCAACGTTCAAACGAATGTGCAGTTCCGCGGTCGCGTCGAATTTAGCGGTAGAAATTTTGGGTAAAAGTTCGGCGGCCGGTTTCAGGGCGTAGTTTTTGCCCTTTTCTACTAGTTTTGCGGCTTCGCGATGCTTCTTGCCTTGGCGTTCCAGCTTAGGCCGCGCCGGTTTTACGGGCTGCTTAGGTTTGCCTGCTTCTTCGTCGGCTTCTTTGTCGCCTTCTTGTTGAAGCTCCAGCTTGGCTTCTTTTTCCGCGGCCTCTTTGATGCCTTTGCTACTGCGCTTTCCGGCTTTGGCGGTCGGCACGGTCTTCGCGGCTTTTATTTCGGCGGCAATTTCCGCTACCTTTAATTTTTCACTCAAATCCAGCCCCAGCTCTTTCGCCTCGGCCAGTAAGTCCGCTTTCGTCTTTGCCATAATTATTACTCCTTCCTGCCCCGTACGTAGCATGGCTTACTACTGGGGTCGTGGTTCAATCGCCTCCGTAGCTTTACGCATAGGACGGCTCCCACAAAAATTATTTATTAATCTTGATAAATCAGTTCCCAAGCTAAATCGTCAGAGACGGGTTCGTGCTCCTTACCAACGGGTTTTCCAGGTTTCTGATTTGCTTTAACGGTCATAAGATAATCTGGTTTTAAGTACACGCCCCTTGTACGCAGCGCATTTTTCGTTGCTGTCAAGACTTCCCGGTCTTCGTCTGAAAGTTGCGCTACATCGCAACCATACAATTTCTCAAGATAATCCACCCCTCGCTGCTTGAGTTCTTTTTTAATGATCTCAGTTAACTCGGGTGACCGTTCTTCGGGATCGTCTAAAGCCTGAATTCTCTCAAGCAGCCTATTTGCTTTCAACAAAAGTGCTTCGTGTTGAGTTGGTCGTTCTTGGACAAACCTGAAACCCGGCCCTTTTCGACGTGCGTGAATTTCCTGGCTTTGTTGATCTATTTCCCTTCGAATTTTATCGAACTCTTGCTTCGTTTCTGGCCTAAGTGGTGGCACCTGGAAACCAGTGCCATTATTGAACTCGTATTGGCTTGTATCCATATCCGCGTAACCAAAGTGGACATTAGCAATACTCCAGTGCTGATGCACTATATCGCGTAACACCATCGTTCCAACGTCATGTCCCATCTCGAAATCAGAGGTGCGGTAGTCGGCAACACCGTTCTCTCCGACTGGAAAATCGTCCGCGAAAGTATCATAACCTTCGTCTCCTGGGTGAAGCCCAAAAAATTCTGGTGAGTTTACTTCGTGAGTCATCTACCCTCAATCACCACGCCCATGCTGCGGGCGGTTCCGGCGACCATTTTCTTTACGGCTTCTACATCGGTGGTGTTCATGTCCTCGGCCTTTTCTTCGGCGATTTCGGTCACTTGGGCGTCGGTAAGCTTTTTATCCAATTTCTCGGTATTGGGCGTACCGGAGCCTTTGTCCACGCCTAATACGCGACGGATTTTATCGTCCGTCGGTTCGCCGACTATGCGGAAATCCATGCTGCGGTCCTCGTACACGGTGATGTGTGCCGTGACGGTGATGTTCCCCATGTCTTTGGTTTGTTCATTGAACGGATTTACGAAATCCATCATATTCACGCCGTATTGCCCGAGCGTGGAACCCACGGGCGGACCGGCATTGGCCTTCCCAGCGGGAATTTTCATCTTTAAATTGGCGGTGATCTTTTTTGCCATAAATTTACTCCGTAAGTTAGTAGTCAGTAATCAGTACTCCGTATTCAGTTAGTTCACAGATAACTGACGACAGACAACTGACAACGGCGACATCTATGTCGCTGGTGCGTAACTGCACAATTGTACTACAAATCACCCCCGTTGTCTAGCCTCGTGCACATATATTCACTCTAGTTACTTACTGTTTGTGGGAGATAAAGTCAGCCCAGCGTGAGTGAAATGTGCCTCTTGCGATGTCATCCATAGCTTTGTCGTGAATACCTGGAGCAAGCAAGCCTTCTTGTTCAGCATCATAGATGCTTGAAATTGCCTTCGCGGCGATTGTTTCTTCATCGATCACGAATGTTGCTATAACTTCGTCACCACTCGGAAGAACAACCTCAGCTGCACCGAACCCAGCTTGGGTTAGGTTAATTAATTGCGCGGCAGGCATTGGAATGTCCTCGATATTTATAAATGCACCTGGAAAAACGTCTGCAAAGTATGCCTCTACATTCTCGAGCGTATTCCTATACGCTTCATCCATGTTTGCGATCTTGGCTAGTGAAGTCAGCCATCTTGTCTGCCAGTAAGATACATCCGTGCCACATACCATACACCGTACTCCCGAACACAGTTGGACTACCTATTGAACCAGAAACGGCAGATAGCACACCATCATTCATGACGTCATAGTAGATCATAGTAAAGCCAGCAAATGTGGTAACAGCACTGCCAAATATCTTTAATGCTCTTTGACGGTTAGTAGAAAGTTCGTTCCATAAATCTCCAAACTCCAGCTCTTCAAAGTCAAGAGTGCTGCCTTGGTTCACCCAGTCAGGAATCTCAAAATCATTTTGATGAACCTCTTTACGAATAGGAGGGCCTTCTGGGTACGGCATTTTACACTCGCTTTACTTGTAAGCTGTCGAGTTCTACCGCCTTCTTAGTTGCTAAACTAAACGCGGCACCGGTTCGGATAATACTTGGTGAAGAATCCGTCTGAAATCGACGGGTGAATGCAGCCGCTCCGATGTTCCTAATTGCATCTAAGTCGCCTCTCTCGAATGCATCATCAATTTCCTCACAAAGCCATATGTCACTGATACCCATAGCGCGCTCATAAGTTTCACCCGGGCGACCCCTGTTTTCATACTCCATGCTCATCAGATAACCTTTGGCTTTTTCTAAAATATCAGCAGAATTTGCCATTTTTACCCCCGCTGTCTTCTATCCCATTCATCGAGATTCCGCAGCTGGTTTAGACCGTGGCCAATAGCTAGCGCACCCACCCCTGCCATTAAAACAGTGGCGATAGGACCACCACCTCCTTCAACGAGCCCTAATGGCGACATTGCGATTGCTATAGCTCCGACCTCAGCCTCGATTCGGGCTTCACGCCACGAAAAACCACTGCGTGGGTCTCTTTCAAGATTTCTATTCAATATATTCATGCTAAACTCGTTTTACTTGGAGGCTGTCGAGTTCTACTGCCTTCATAGTTACCGATACTGGCATCGATCAACCTTGAAATTATACGAATCCCTGCATCTGTAGTGCAGGCATGTTCTTCAGCCCAGTTGCGAACACCTGTAATCGTATCTAGAGTTTGCTCAGGATCTTTCTGGAGTGCTCCAATTATTACAGAGTCCGTATCACAATACTCAAACTCTTCGCTAGAAGGTGTCATAAAACGTAAATGTAGTGCACCATTTAGACTAGTAGGTTTTTCTTGGCTCATTTTACACTCGCTTTACTTGTAAGCTGTCGAGTTCTACCGGTGTTTCGCGGCCGAACATGTTGACTAGGACTTTCAGTTTACCTTTGGCTTCGTCGACTTCGTTAATGGTGCCGTCGAAACCTTTGAACGGCCCGTCGGTAATGTTGACCACTTCGCCTTCTTTGAAGTCGATCTTGTGCTTGGGTTCTTCGCGGCCCATGCGTTTTAGGATTTTGTCGACTTCGTCCTGCCCGATCGGCGTCGGTTCGCTGCCGGAGCCCACGAAACCGGTGACCGACGGCGTATTGCGCACGATGTACCAGGCGTCTTCGCTCATTTTCATTTCCACGATGACGTAGCCTTGGAAGATTTTCTTCTCCACCACGCGGCGCTTGCCGTTTTTGACCTCGATCATCTTTTCCTTGGGTACGATAATCTGAAAGATCTTGTCGTTCATGTCCAAGCTTTCCGCGCGTTGGCGGATGCTTTCCGCGACCTTTTCTTCGTATCCGCTATAAGTGTGGATCGCGTACCACTGTTTTTGTGAATCGTATCGTTTTGCCATCCCGTTAAAAATCCTTTCCTTCTGATTTGTTCATACATTCATACCTTTATCCAAAATCCCGAAACTTCTAAGGGGACTATCCTAATAACACCTCTCTGAATATTTTATTCAATCCGAAGTCGAGTACGTACACGACCGCTCCGAGCACCAAGGCGAACACGATCACCGCGGTAGTCAGTTTGGTAGTTTCCCGGGCGTCCGGCCACTCCACTTGCTTGATTTCCTCCCAGGCTTCACGGAAGTACTTCGGCATAATGTGAGCTCGCTTATTCAACCGACGTCCGAATTTATTATCGGGAAGTTTGAACGGGTGGTACTCTTTGCGTCCGGCTTTGGAAGCTCCCTTTATGGGCTTGGAAGCGGTTTTGACCACTCGCCGCCGTTTGGTAGGTTTGTCGGACTTGGACGCTTCCTTTTGGCTGCGCTCGCGTAAAGTTTCGCTCCTTTTGACCGTCCGTTTCTTTTTGTCTGCCACTCCCTTTATGCTCCTTTTCCGAATTCAAGCTCCATGAACCCGAACATTTGACATTTAAAAAACCTACCATGAGATTGGTAGGTCGCTGTTGTCAATAGTACGCAAACGATCGGCAATAGTCAATAGGCACGGCGGTTTGCTATAGTAAGGTCATGATGATGCTTGTGCTTGTGGGTGGTATTATTGCCGAAATTTTGCTCACACGACTCCGAATTTTATGGAACTACCGCCGTTTTTTGGTGGTAGTACCTTTGGTGGCGGTAAGCGTCTGGCTCGGATTTGCCCTTATCGAACCAAAAGTGGGCTTGTGGTGGTTGCTCGGACTGATCGCGTTGTTTCGAATTTTGAACATGCTAAAAATGAATAAGCCGGATATCCACCCCGATTATCAGTGGCGAACCGCGAGGCGTACTTCGTTGGTGTTGGGGCTCGCGACACTTCTGGTGGTCGGTGCCCATGAAGCCGTGATGAACGTCGCCGGCACGACGCTACTTACCGCCTTGGCCGCCGCGCAAGTGATCGCCGCGCTTCTTCTGCTGGCGTTTACCGCCAAAAACTTGCAAAAAACCAAACACCACGCCACGAATCATCATTTTACCGACAAAGAATTGCCCACCGTGACGGTAGCTATCCCCGCGCGTAATGAAACCAACGACCTGGCTTCTTGTATCCGCAGCGTACTGGCCAATGATTACCCCAAGTTGGAGGTATTGGTGCTGGACGACTGTTCGCAAGATCGAACCGCGGAAGTTATCCGCGATTTCGCGCACGACGGCGTACGTTTCATTCAGGGCGACCCGCCGGCTGACCGTTGGTTGGCCAAAAATCAGGCCTACGAAACGCTTGCCTCGCATGCCAGCGGCGAAATCGTGCTGTTTTGCGGCGTGGACGTCCGCTTCGGCCCGCGTGCCATTCGTGCCCTGGTCACCACCATGAAAGACAAAAAACGCGACATGATGAGCGTATTGCCTTTTCGTATCGGTGGTGGTGTGGACACGTCCCTGGTGCAGCCGTTGCGCTACTGGTGGGAATTGGCCTTACCGCGCCGCACGTTTAATCGACCGCCGGTTTTAAGTACCTGTTGGCTCATATCCCGGAAAGAACTTAACGAAGCCGGGCGTTTCAAAGGAGTCAGCCATAACATTTTGCCTGAGAGGTTTTTTGCCCGCGTAATGGTTAAATCCGACGGCTACGCTTTCATCCGAGCCGATGAGCAGTTAGAGGTGAACACCGTCAAGCCCATTGAAGAGCAACTCAAAACCGCCGTGAGAATAAAGTACCCCTCGCTACGCAAACGCCCAGAAAACGTACTATTTTTACTATTTATCGAAACACTGCTGTTACTCGGACCTTTGGTGCTTACCGTAAGTTGGCTATGGAGCGGACCGACCACCGCGACCATTCTGGCCGCTTTGGCTACCATATTACTGGTGGCTACCCATTACGCGATCATGTCCGCCAGTCACCCCTTACACAGCACCGTGGCGTTGTTTAATCTTCCGGTGGCCATTTTAACCGAAATCGGTTTAACGCTGACTTCGATGGTCAAGTACGAGTTCGGCAAGGTGCAGTGGAAAGGCCGCAATATTTGTATACCGGCCATGCACGTTATCAAGCGCTTGCCGAAGGCGTAGAGTCGGTCTTCCCGGATTGGGGCGTGTTCTCCGGTTGGAGGTTGGGAAAGTAAATCGAAAATGTCGAGCCTTTGTTGAGTTCGCTCTCCACGCTAATATCGGCCCGCACCAGACGAGACAATTTCATGGTGACGTATAAGCCCAGGCCGGTTCCGCTATTGGCGCGGGTGCGAAAATCCTCGCTGCGGAAAAACTTATCAAACACCTTTTCTTTATCGGCTTTGCTCATACCGATCCCGGTATCAGTCACATAAAACTCAACGCCCCCGGCTTTTTGGCTGGCTCCGATCAGTACGCTTCCTTCTTGGGTGTATTTTATGGAATTGGTAATGAAGTTTTGCAGGATTTCGCGGACGTACAGCCTGCTGGACCGCAACAACTCCAGGTTGGGGTCTTGTTCATTTTTTAGCTGCAGACCCTTTTTCTCGGCATCGGCCTTATAACTGCCGACCAGATCGTCTATAAGTTCGTGTACGTTTATGGACTCCACCTCTACGTGTAGTTTGCCGCGTTCCGCTCGTGAAAGCGTTGCCAAGTCGTTAATCAGCCCGGCCAAAAACGTAATTTGGGTATGGGCTTGCGAGACGGCTTCGTTGAGCATTTTGTCCTCGATACCGTTCTTTTCCAGTAAAAACTCCATATTACCTATGTTGCCTTCGGCGATAGTAACCGGAGTACGCAGCTCGTGGCTGACGACGCTTATGAACTCGTCACGCTCTTCTTCCAGCGATTTTTCCCGGGTTATGTCGCGAAGCAAAATTACGTACCCGTGCATTCCTTCTTGACCGAAGCCCAAGCGCACCGGCGCGATACTCACGTAGACGTTTATTTCGTCGTTCTCCCCGTACACGACGCGCCAGTCACGCGTACTGTAGGGAGTTTTCACGTCTTGAATGAACTTTTTAATATCCACTTTTTCGCCGTTTTTATCCACCAGGCGCAGAAAGTCGGCAATGGATTTGCCGTTAACGGTGGCATTGACGTCCAGAATATTCAGCGCGGCGCCGTTGCTCACCACGATATCCAGTTGGTCGTCAATCGCAATCACGCCGTCGGCCATGCTGTTAACCAGGCTGGTAAGGCGTTCGCGCTCCAGCTCTGCACTTTGCACCGTCTTACGCGGCGGCTTGGGAGATTCCTGCATACCAATATTATGCACACGAGACCGGCAAAATAAAACGCTTTTGTTTACGTATCAGATCACTCTGGCCTGGAACTTCTTCATATCTTTTCGAATATCCGCCAGCCCTTCCACGTGGCGCTCCAGGGAGAGCCAAAAGTCTTTTCCGTGCGCCAACATGGTCGTGTGTTGTAGCTCATGCAAGATCACGTAATCAATAAGATGCCACGGCAACTGTATCAAGTAACTACTTAGCACGATGTCTTTGTTTTGCGAGCAGCTACCCCACCGGCTTTTGAGCTTTTTGACCCGCACGCTTTTAAATTGGAATCCGTGACGCGTGGCGAGCAACTTCGCCCGGGGAACTAATAACTTTTCGGCGTCTTTTTTGAGTGCCCGTTCCACGGCTTTGGTGGCGGCCTGTTGGGAGAGATGATCGCCAGGATACATACGAGGAGGGAGAGTGACGGTAACGTATCCGTTTTGCACGCGTGTCTTGGGAGCCGTAAGCCCCTGGCCACGCCCGAACGCCAATTTATAGGATTTACCCACGCGCTGGTTATTAATCAGCTCTTCCCTGGGTTTTTGGTTTTTAGAAATCCATTGTTTCCGGCTTTGGGCGAATTCAATACCGGCTTTATAGGGAAGCCACTTGGGTTGCGTGACGCGCACCGAACCGTCACCGACAATACTCAGGCGAATACTGCGTACGCCGCGCCGTTTATAGATTTTTACGGTTCCGATGTTTTCAATGTTTATGTTTTTATAAGGCATGCTTAACGGATGCGAATGTTGCGGCGCGAGTTATCCACTCGTCCGGCCAGCGGGTTCGGGATACGATTCATTAACTCCGGTCTTGCCAGCTTACTGGAAGCGTTTTGGGCGTCCAATAAACCGCCGTCATAGAATTTCTTTAAAAGCATTTTGGATTGCGTATCGTAGGTATGTTTGCCACTTAACACGATATATTCTTCGGTAAGGGAAGGGTTTTGCATAAAGTTAGCGACTTTGGCGAACATGTCCTTGTTTATCTCCACCCCGTACTTGTCGTCGGCTTTGCGCCGATCCCGCTTGCTGGAACGTTGGTACGCCGACTCGGCATCAATTTGCAGCCATATCAGCTCCGGTTTGGCATTAAATTTCCGGGCCAAGTCCCGCAACAGTCGCCTATGGCCAAGGCGCATGGCGTTGGTATCGAACACCACGCTCACGTTGGCTTTCAGAAACTCCTCGGTCATGTACTGCATAAGCTGTTGCAATATCTGGTTTTCTCGTTTGTCGAAACGTGGCCGTTCAAAAATTTCGTGGCGAATTTTATCATCGTGCACGTGAGCGGCGGCTACTTCTTCGCAGAACTGCCGCGCAAAATAGGTTTTGCCGGCGCCCGGGTAACCGTACAACATTATGAGTGTCGGTTTATGTAATTGGATCTTGCTCATCCCGCTAGAACTCCTCTCACATCAAACAATACGTCACCAAAAAGTTCCGTACTCCAATGAATTGTATTTCTAGCGAGACTCATGTCAGTCTATTGTATAACAGATTTGCCTCCATTAATAAAGACGATTTACCCGTAAGCGGGTGTCGTCGGCCGGTAAAATACGCTATAATTCGTCAACGTTCGGCACGGACGTTAAAACCATTTTATAGGGGTATAGCTCTCCGCTGTATAGCGGATGTAGAGCACGGGTCTCCAACCCAGCCCTTGTGATAGGGGTATAGTGTTAGCGGCTAGCACGTGGGTCTCCAAAACCCAAAGGCCGGGTTCGAATCCTGGTACCCCTGCCACAAGGGCTGGACGAGTCCCTCCGCCCCTGCCACCTGAATGGATTTAATGGGCTGGACGAATCCTGGTACCCACGGGCAAGTAGTAGATCTTCGAGATCTTCCTTCTCATTCACGAAGTGAATGTCTCGAAGGCTCACTACTTGGCCTACCGTGAAATACGACAAAGTCGTGTCGGTCTTTTTTACGAATAACCCGCCTAAACTATTAATTACTTCCGTATCGTGGCATACTACGTAACGAGGAAACCGCTTATGGCACGCAAACAAGATATACCCCTCGTTACGCATAAAAGTCTGTTTAAGAAGTTCTACGACAACTATTGGTCGCTAGTGTTATTGATCGGCATGATTGTCGCCATGATTGCTGATTACGCGTTTTTCGACAATCTTAATAGCTCCATCGGTAACTGGTTTTACGTAATAATGGCCGGTTCCTTTTTGTTCCAGATCGCGCTGGTATCCAGCAAAGCCTTAAGATTCCTGAGTGATGACTTGGTCGAGTTCCTCGGCAACCACTTGCTACTGGGATTTTTATTCGCGTTGGTAATACCGCCCGGCTCACCGTACGATTTGATACTGTTATACGCCGTCACGGAGGCGGTGTTTTGGTTCGGGCTCAAGGGCTACGCGCTCAGCTTTTCATACTTTTACGCGGTACTCATGATTAGATTAGTCGTTCAAGGGGGCTCTTTGTATCAATCCCTGATGACCATCGGATTGCTTGGAGCCGTGGGCGCAATCATTGAACGTTTAACGGCCAGCCAACGGCGTGAGCGCAAAGACTTGATTACTTTTAACGAACAGGCCAGGTTCGAGCGTGAACGGTTGGAGGCGCTGATTAATAGCATGGCTGACGCGGTATTGGCCATTGACGAGGACGGTACCGTTTTATTGTATAACGCCGCGTGCCTGGAACTATTCAACACGAACCATAGCCTGCACGGCAAAACTATAGATGATCTAATGCGATTGAAAGACGCGAACCAACAACCGGTGGACATTATCGACGAAGTAAAACGGGCCAAACACATTATAAAACGTGACGACCTTACGTTTACCAACAATAACGACGAGACGGTCAACCTGTCGTTTAGTATCGCGCGGGTTTATCTTGGCTACGCTGCCAACCAAAAGCAAGGCTATACCTGCTTGCTACGCGACATCACCAAAGAAAAAAGCATCGAACAGCAACGCGACGAATTCATAAGCGTGGTCAGCCACGAACTGCGCACCCCTTTGGCCATTGCCGAAGGTAACGTATCGACGGCTATCGCCGGGTTGAAAAATGAAAACGCCAAACTCGATCCCGACCAATTGATGAACGAAGCCCACAAGAACATTATTTTCCTCTCGCAAATGGTGAACGATATCACCACCTTGGCCAAGGCCGAAAGCGGTGAATTGGGCGCCAAACCGGAAACGGTCGATCCGGGCAAACTGTTACTCGGGTTGGTTGACACCTACGCACCGCAAGCCAAGGCCAAAGGCGTGGACTTTATGCTGGAACCGGGAAGTGAAGTGAATTCGTTCACCAGCAACGCCTACCGAATCCAGGAAATTATGCAAAACTTTATCACTAACGCCATAAAATACACCGACGAAGGAAAAATTACCATAGGTGTTACCCAGTTACCCGATCAGCGCTATCAGTTTTTCGTGACTGACACCGGTCCGGGCATCACGACCAGCGACCAAAAGCACCTGTTCGAAAAATTCTGGCGCTCGGAAGATTACACGACTCGTGAGCACAGTGGTACCGGTATCGGTTTGTATCTGTCCAAGAAGCTGGCGGAACGCATGCGCGGCGAAGTCGGCGTGGAAAGCGTTAAAGATAAAGGTTCGACATTCACCCTGACCCTGTCATCGCTGGACGAATCCGGCGCCGAAAAACACAATACAAACGAAGCCTGAAACGAGTTCACTTAAATACGAAATACGAACTACCAGCTACGAAATACGAATAGACGTTACTTCTTTGGTTTAACCTCGTTGCGGCCAAGATTCTTCTTGGTTTCCACGTACAACGCGTGTTTTCGAGCCACGGGATCATATTTTTTGAGCTGCAGTTTATCGGGAGTATTCATGGTATTTTTAACCGTGTAGTAATGCCGGTGACCGGTTTCTTCGCTCACGAGCCCGATAATCTTTCGCTTTTCACCTTTTTTTGCCATAGATTAAGACTTTACCATATTACTTTTTATAATTCAATATCGTGGAGCCACCTTCGAGACTTGAACTCGAGACCTCTTCCTTACCATGGAAGCGCTCTACCACTGAGCTAAGGTGGCGTAGTGATCCGTCATAGCTCGGTGGTGACCGAGCGACGACGGATGGTGCAGGAGGAGGGATTCGAACCCCCGAAGGCCGAAGCCAACAGATTTACAGTCTGTCGTGTTTGACCGCTTCACTACTCCTGCCCAATGTCACTAAAAAAGTGACTCATTTGTTTACGTATATACTTTCGCCCGGATCCACCTTTCAGAAACTTCTCTCTTCCTAGTGCGTCATACTTATTGATATACGCCTCATAATAGATAAGTCGATAATCTGCATATTTTGTAGATTTAACTTTGTTCCTTTTGTGATCGTTTATCCGTTGACGTAAGTTTTGTGAGTATCCAATATACAGTTTTCCAGATACCTTCTCTCTTAGTACGTAAACATAGTACATATTGTTAATTGTCGCGCAAACAACTTGCAATAACAAGTTAGCCCGACACTCAAACTCATTTGTTCTAGTGGCTGCGCCACGAGACGAACAAAGTGAGTTTTTCGTGGAGCCGCGTGTCGGATTCGAACCGACGACATTCAGTTTACAAAACTGACGCTCTAACCAGCTGAGCTAACGCGGCATATTCCCGGTTAAAGTACCCAAAAAGTGTAGCAAATAAGGGGTCGTGAGGCAATCTCTAGACTACGACGCGTTTGCCGGGTCGTTTGACGCGTTTTTTGCGTCCGGTGGGCTTGATCATTTTTTGTAGCTTTTGGTCGACCTCATCCGCGTCCGATAGCATGCCCAGATTCTCATAAGCCTTTTTAAGTAACGTCAGGCTTTCTTGGGTCGGCTCGATCTCCGCGGCTTTTTTAAGTTCGGCTATCATGAGTTTAGGGTTGCCGAGTTTTTCCTGGACTTTGGCATAGGCGATGTGCCGGGCGGCCATGGTGTCCTCCAGTTTAAGCGCGTGCTCAAAGGCGTTGGCGGCCTTTTCGTAGTTTTCCGTTTCGTAGTAAATCAACCCCAGGTTGTGCAAGCTGGAAGCGCTGGGGTCAATACTGCTGGCGATTTCAAAACAATCAATGGCGTCTTTATATTCCTTTTGCTTGGCGTACAAAATCCCCAGGCGATTGTACGCAGCGGCGTTGGTCTGATCCAGTTTTAAAATGGTAAGCAGCGCTTTTTCGGCTCGCAAAAAACGGCTCTCGCGCATACCTTGGTGGGCAATATCCCATAATTTTCCAAGCTTTTCACTGACGCCCCGCGTCACGGGTGACTCTTCCTGGCGAGCCGCGACATTTCGCACGGTAATCGCTCCGAATCCGGCCAACAACAACAACTCCAACATCGAGACCCAGTATACCATTACAAACTCAAAAATACATCAAGCGTTACCAACTTGGCGTTGGCGTTGCTTCGCAACGCGCGTTGTGCCTCGTAAATTTTTTCACGGGTAGCGGCAATCGCCCGCAACTTCGGCGCGGACACCTGCGCGCTACGAGTAGCCGCACGTAATACGTCATCCAGCGCCAAAAACAGGTCATACAGCCCGTCCTTGTCTTTAACCAGCGAATCGATTTGCGCCAATCGCTCCCATAAAGGGGCACGTAACAAATCTTTGGCTCGTTGAATGGTGTGGCCGTATTCGCTATCGCCCGCCAGAAGCGCGAACAAGCGGCCCGGAGACGCGCGGGAAATCATGAGCGCTCGGCGTAACTCATCGGGGTCAACCCCTTGTTCGGCGTAAAATTCCGTCGCCTCTTGCTCGTCCAGCCGATTGATGCGAACTATTCGGGCTCGGGACACAATAGTGGAAAGCAACGCGCTCTTTGCCCCCGTAAACAGTAAAAAGCGAACGTTCTCCGGCGGCTCTTCCAGTAGTTTTAAAAATGAATTCTGGGCTTCCAGGGTCATTTTGTCGGCATGCTCAATAATTTGCACCAACTGGGCGTCGCGACGCTTTAATACCAAGCTTTGCTTTAACGCGCGTATTTGGTCAATGGTGATTGCCGACTTTTCCGGTTCCAGTCGAGTGATAACGCTCCCCGGGTACTCTTGTTTTAAATATTCACTAATCACAGGCGTTAATTGTTCCAGTTGCTCTCCTGCGCAAATGGCGGCGTGCTGGCGTGACCCGAAAAAATCACTCAAACGTTTTTGATTTTGGTTCCCGAGTAATGCCTTCACTATTGACCGTCCTTTAATAACGTGGTGAACTCTTTTGGCACTTCGGAAGTAAAGGTTCGTTCTTGCCCGTTCGGTAACCTTAAGCGGAGTGCCCGGGCATGCAACATCAAGCGCTCCGCCGACTCACCACCGTAGAGCTCATCCCCGACAATCGGGTGGCCGATATATGCCAAATGCACCCGTAGCTGATGGGTGCGCCCCGTTCGCGGCTTCAGCTCCACTAAAACGTAGTGAGATGACGTTTTAAGCACTTTGAATGCGGTTTGCGCGGGTTTGCCCTGCGTTCCCGCGCGGAAGGTTTGCGGTTTTTTGGGATTCCGTTCAATGGGGACATCAATAATGGCCTCTTCGTTTTTCAATGTACCGCTCACCACGGCCACGTACGTTTTTTGTACGCTGCGGTCGGAAAACTGTTTTTGTAAAACCGCCATTGCCTCTTGATGTTTGGCACAAATCATTACTCCCGAGGTTGCTCTATCCAATCGGTGCACGATACCCGGACGTTCACCCGTTTGCTCGGTAATTTGCCGCATAAATGACGCTACGGATGGTTCGTACCAAAACTTGCCCCGCGAATGGCTGATCACCCCGGCCGGCTTGTCGATCACCACGATATCGTCATCTTGATATAGTATCGGCAAATCAATATCTTCAATTTGCCGCATTTCGTCCAAATTTACATGCAATCGTAAAACGTCGCCTTGGTGTAAGCGTGTTCCGGGTTTGGTCGGTTTGTCGTTTACCGTCAACCCTCCCTCATTGAATAGCCGCTTAATATACGCCCGGCTCAGCTCGGGAAACCGCTTGCCGGCAAAGATATCGGCCCGCTCGCGGTTGTCTTCGGCGTCAACGAGAAACTTTTTCATACTTTGGGACGTAAACCGACCGCCTGCTGTACCCGCACCAGCGTAGCGATGGCTTGGTGATTCATTTCTATTTCGCTACTCATCATTTTATCCAGCAGTTTTTGCTCGTCCACGTTTTTTAACCGCTCCTGGAAGTCACTCAAAAACTCCACGACTTTACCGGCGACCGATCGCTTGAACTCTCCGTACTGAGAACTACCGATAAATTGCTCGGCATTGCCTCCCAAGTGCTCATAAATGTCCAGCAAATTGGAGATACCCGGTTGTTTATCGTAATCACGGCGTATGTCGCCCTCGTTGTCCGTAGCCGCGGACATGATTTTTTTCCGGGCGTCTTCCGGGCTGTCATTCAAAAAGATAACGCCTTTGTCCGATTCACCGGATTTACTCATTTTTTTAGTTGGATCTTGTAGGTCACGGACTCGCAAGCCTTGGTCTTTATTAAAGAACTTATGCTGCTTTTTAACGGGCTTGGGTACGACGAACAACTCTTTACCAAACTTGCTATTCATGCGTTCCGCAATATCACGCGTAAACTCCAGGTGTTGGGTTTGATCGTCACCCACGGGCACATATGTAGCGCCGTAGAGTAAAATATCCGCCGCCATCAACACCGGGTAATCGAACAACCCCACGCTGATACGGTCTTCGTTGACGTTATCGGACTTTTCCTTGAACTGCGTCATGCGGCTCATTTCGCCCATGCCGGTAAAGCCGTTAAGAATTACCGTTAGCTCACTGTGCGCCGGAATATAGCTTTGCCGGTAGACGTAAATTGACTCGTCGTCCAGATTAAGCCCGGCGGCGGCGAACAACCTAGCGTTTTGTATAATTTGCGCTTGCAGCTTTCCGTGATCAATTGGCGTGGTAAAACTGTGTAAGTCCGGGATAAACAGGTTGATTTGATATTCACCGGATTTTTGATTGGCCATGTCGACCATAGGGAGCAAGGCTCCAAGGTAGTTCCCCAGGTGTAAATTGTTATTGGCCCGAAGCCCCGTTAAAATGACCGGTTTGCTCATTACATGCATTATACCGTACCTATACCGGTTTTTTCGATAACATCAAAAGCAAACCCGATATCAACCATCGCCATAGATACGGCAATTTCGCGGCATGACCTCGGATCAGCCATGTTTCGTTCTACTTTGCGATCCATAAGCAGTTGGCCGGCTACCCGTTCGTTAAGAGCAATATCTCCCATGATTTCTTGTGCTCGTACTCTATCAATTTCACTGTTTATAGTTTTCATAATTATCTCCTTTCATGAAAAAACCGCCTCTGTTTAAGGCGGTTTACAGGACTTTCATTTACTTATTCTTACAAATTCATAGCTTGGCTGCCGCCTCCATAAAAGCCGGTAAACCAATATTGCTCCTGAATTCGTATTTGCTTTCGCATAACAATCAGTAAATCATACTTTCAATATAATGCAAATACACGCACCCCGAATGTAAGCGGTCATACGTAAATTATACAAGTCTACACTTTGTTATATAACTAGTTATATAACACTTAAATACCAACAAGGAAGATAAAAACACCCTCAAGGGTGTTTTTATCGAAACTAACGTTTCGTAAACTGCCTTTGCTTTCTCGCACCCTTAAGACCAAACTTCTTGCGCTCTTTCTCCCGCGGATCGCGACCTAGCAGGTCGGCACGTCGCAAACTACCTTTCAGGTCTTCGTTTTGGATCGCCAAAGCCTTGGAAATTCCCAGGCGGATGGACTCCACTTGGCCGTGTTGACCGCCTCCGGCAACCACAACGCTGACATCATATTTCTTACGGTCGAGCTCCAATACTGTAAACGGACGAACGATATCGTTTTCCAGGTACTTGCTACCATCCAAAAATTCGTTTAATGGCTTACCATTCACCGTGAACTTTCCGCTGCCGTTCATTAAGCGAACGCGAGCGGTCGCGGATTTGCGGCGTCCCAGTGCATAGGTGTAGTGTTTTTTATCAGCCATTGTTTATCTCCCTTCGGTCGATTAAAGGTGATAGGTGGTAGGTGATAGGTGATAGAGAACTGCTCCCTAGACACTGAAACCTTAAACCTAAAACCTGATGTTGAGTGAAACGAAACATTATTTTACGTCCTTAATGCTTATTTTCTTGGGCTTCTGCGCTTCGTGCTCATGCGTTTCACCGCTATACACTTTAAGCCGGGCTAATCGGCCATCTCGCAGCTTATTGGCAGGAATCATACCCCGCACCGCTTGCGTGATTACGGTCGCCGGATCTTTGTCCATCTTCTGCGAAAGAGTCCGTTCTTTAAGATTGCCGGGATAACCACTGTGGCGGTAGTAAACTTTTTGGTCACTCTTTTTGCCGGTAGCCATAATGTTTTGAGCGTTCACTATAACCACGTAGTCACCACAATCCACGTGATGGGTAAACTGCGGCTTACCCTTACCCGTGAGCAACTTCGCTACGCGAGTAGCCACACGACCCAGTGGGGCTTCCGAAGCATCAATTACGTACCAATCACGAGTCACATCGGCCGGTTTAGCGCTGTAAGTTTTCATTTGACCGCCTCCTTCTTCTTCGTCGTTTTCGCGGATGCATTCTTCGTCACGGCCGTTCTAGTCTTCCGCGCTGAAGTTGTGGTTGGCTTTGTCGTAGCCTGCTTAGCCGGTTTTGCTTCATCAAAAATAAAACTTACCCGTGCCATTTGCGTGTTGTCGCCACGACGAATACGTGTTCGCTCGATACGGAGATGACCACTACTTCTTGACTGTAATTTAACGGCGAGTTCATCAAACAACTTATGGGCCGCTTCTTTGGTTTGAAGCTTGTCAATAACTTGCCTGCGGCTATGCACGTCACCTTTTTTGGCCTTGGTCACCAACTTTTCAACGTAAGGAATAATTTCCTTGGCTTTTGATAGGGTCGTTTCAATGGATTCATGCAGTACTAACGAATCGGCCAAACTCCTCAAAAGAGCCCGGCGCTGATCGCGCTCCCGCCCGAATTTTCTGCCTTGGTATCCGTGCCGATGCATTACCGTTCACTCCGTTCACGAGAAACCAGAAAACAGAAACCAGAAAACAGAAATCTTTCGGATTTCGTGCTTCGTGCTTGTTTAATGTTTCGTGCTTCGTATTTCATATTTCTACAACTCTAGTTCTGCCATTTTTTCTTTTACTTCGTCCAATGCTTTGCTACCGAATCCTTTTAGTTCCCGCAGCTCGGAATCGCCGAGTGAAAACAAGTCCTTAAGCGTGTAGATGTCGTTATTGATAAGCGCGTTGGTGGTGCGTGCCGAAAGGTTCAAATCTTCGATGGAAGTCATGAGCTCTTGTGGCTCTTCGGAAGCATTCTCGTCCTCATCGAAGGCCGCGGAAGTCAATGGAGCGGCGGCTTCAACTTTGGTCGATCCGGCGAGTGCCGAATACTGATTCACCAAAATGGCGGCGGCTTCTTCAAAGGCATCACGCGGAGTGATAGTACCGTCGGTGTCCACCGTTAAAAGTAGTTTGTCCAGATCGGTGATTTGCCCGACACGGGTGTTTTCCACTTTGTAACGTACGCGGCGAACCGGGCTGAACACGGCATCCAAAGCAATCATGTCGCTGGCTTTGTGCTCGGCACTTTCGTCAATGGTGCGGTATCCTCGACCAGTATCCACCGTTAAGTCCATGACGAACGCCGTTTTACTATTGTCAACCGTTGCAATGACTTGCTCCGGGTTTACCACCTCGACGTCGGCATTGAGCTCGATATCTTTGGCGGTGACCGTCCCCTTACCTTTTTTATTGATGCGCAGGGTCTGTTCTTCGTCGCCGAATACACGGAAACGAATGTTCTTTAGGTTCAGCATAATGTCGATGACGTCCTCTTTCACGCCGTCAACGGTCGTGAACTCGTGGCTCGCGCCCTCGATTTTGAATGACGTAATGGCCGCTCCGGCAATACTGGAGAGCAACACGCGCCGCATACTATTGCCCAGGGTCATTCCGTAACCGCTATGCAAAGGCTCTACCGTAAACGTCGCGCTGTTGTCGCTGTGGTCATCAATGTTGACGAGTCCTGGTGTGTGAATGTGTTTTGACATAATTCTTTCTTGCCTCCCTTAGCGTGAATAGTATTCGACGATTAATTGTTCATTGATGTCGGGTTCCGCTTCGTCGCGAGCGGGAACACCGGTGATTTCAAAACTGACCTTTTTGCGATCAACCTTCATCCAGGAAGGATGGTCGGATGGCGCCGGACTGGTATCTTCTAACTTTTTGAAATACTCACTTTTGTGGCTCTTGGGTCGAAGCTCCAGCTTATCCCCTTGGCCGACACGCAACGACGGAATATCGAAACGACGGCCGTTGATCAAAAAGTGACCATGTGTCACCAGTTGGCGGGCCGCGCGGCGGCTCGGCGCGAAACCGGCTCGGTACACGGCATTGTCGGCTCTTAACTCCAGAAGTTGCAGTAAACGCTCACCGGAACGACCCTGGGTTTTCCCGGCTTCGACCATGAGTTTACGGAATTGCCGCTCCAGTAATCCGTACAGTCGTTTCACCTTTTGTTTTTCACGTAATTGAATTGCGTATTGGCTGGGCTTGGAACGGAATCCGCGGCCTCCGCCTTGTCCGGGTGGATTGGGTTTCTTTACGAGCGCTTTGTGTGCCTTGGGGTGCAAAGCGTAGCCTTCGCGGCGGCTCATTTTTACGATTGACCGTGTGTCTCGCGCCATTAGATTACTCCTTTCAGTCGCAGATTGGAGACTGGGGATAGGAGATTGTGGATTAAAGCTCTGTTCTCTTCAATCTTCGTTCTTGGATCTTCCATCAAAATGCTCCGCATTTTATACTCTCCGTGCTTTCTTGGGTCGTACGCCACCGTGTGGTACCCCTGTTACGTCAGTAATTGACTCTACTGCGATCCCGGCCGGACCGAGACTGCGAACCGCGGCGTCCCTGCCCAATCCGATACCTTTCACGAAAACGTCAACTTTGGTAGTGCCGTGAAGTTGCTTGACTTGGTCAGCGGCTTTTTCGGCGGCAATTTGCGCGGCATAAGCCGTTCCTTTTTTGGATCCGCGGAAACCGCATGATCCCGCGCTGGAACGCACCAGTACGCCGCCATTCTTATCGGTGAAGGTCACGATTGTATTATTAAACGTCGCCAGCACATGAAAGTGGCCGTAAGGAACGGGTCGTTTATTCTTTTTGCGCCGCGTCGTGGGCTTTGCCTTGACGTCTTCTTTCGATTCCGGAGTAGTCGTTGTTGTATTATCTTCTGCCATTATTCATCCCTTAGGTTTTGGTTGCCGCTTTCTTCTGCGCTCCGCCGACGGCGACCTTCTTACCGCGGCGGGTTCGGGCGTTGGTTCGCGTGCGCTGGCCACGAGAAGGCAATGATTTGCCATGTCGCAGGCCACGATATGCGTTGATATCTTTCAGGCGTTTAATGTTGGTAGTAACCACGCGCTGCAGTTCGCCTTCCACGGTAAGCTTGTCGTTAATATAATCTTGAATCCGGCCGATCTCGGCATCCGTCAAACTCTTCACGCGTACCGTACGATCAACTTTCGTTGCTTTGATAATGTCCTCACTGGTTTTCGGGCCGATCCCGTGTACGTAGGTAAGCGCGGCGTGCACTTGCTTGTTATCAGGAATGGTAACACCGGAAATCCTCGCCATTACTCAGCTCCTTTCTGTCCGAATTGCCTGCTTGTCCGCAAACCAGCGGACAACTCCGCAATTCGTAGCTGCGCTTGCTGTGTTGCCAGCTGTAATACTCGCTTCACCGTACGTTGAAGTACGGCTCGTTGCGCGTTTCGCTGTCGCCTTGCAATCATCAGCTCAGAAAGGAGCTGAGTCTCCACATTTACACCATTCGAAAAGTGGAAAGCGGAAAACGGGGTTACTTTGAACTTTGAACTTTGAACTTTGAACCCGATAAAATTACTCATAATTTTATCCTTGCCTCTGTTTGTGCTTGGGTTTGAACTTATTAATAACGTATAGCCGGCCTTTTCGCCGGACAATTTTGTCGTCGGGACTGATTTTTTTTACACTTGCACGCACTTTCATCCTACTTCGCTCTCCAGGCTTCGCGGGACATGCTCGCCATGTTGTCTAAATTCTTTGCACGCATTCTATCCCTTTCTTGGATTTCTGCGGATCCTTCGAAGCTTCAGGCGAAGAAGGACACACTGCTTTGATTGATAATTACTTGCGGAACGTGATTCTGCCCTTCGTAAGATCGTAAGGGGTCAACTCAACCGTTACGCTGTCTCCCGGTACCAGGCGAATGTAGTATTTTCGCATTTTACCAGCGACGTGAGCTATGATTTCATGACCGTTTTCGAGTTCAACGCGAAACTGAGTGCCCGGTAGGGCTTCAACTACTGTTCCCGTAAGCTCTATAACTTCCTTATTTTTTGCCATAAAATATAACGTCAATAAAGTGTAACAATGCTATCCCTGTTTGTAAAGGGTTTTTTCCAATAATTTCGTGGCAAGGCCGAAAGTAAACGCTTTAAACCATGATTTCCGTTGGTTAGTTTATCCCTTACGAGCCGGCCGAAAACCTATTAGCGGGGGAGATCGGGTTATTTCTTTTTTCGTTTAGGGCCGAATTTTCGCTTGGGCTTTTCGTCGTCCGCTTCCGATTCGTCATCTTGGTAGGATAAAAATCCCGGTTCTTCATATTGGTCGTAGGTAACCATCAACGCCCGCGATTCCACCGAACGCAAGGTCTGTAAGGCCACGGCGACCAAAATCAGAATACTGGTACCGCCGAGGGCGATGTTACTGCTCATGAACGCCTGGCCGATAATCGGTACGATGGCAATAAAGCCCAGTGCCGTTGCGCCGAACAGCGTGAGCCGGCTTACGACTTTGCGCAAATACTCCTGCGTATGGTTTCCAGAACGCACTCCTTCTAAAAACCCGCCCTGTTTTTGCAAGTTTTCGGCAATTTGTTTGGCGTCGAACGTAATACCCGTGTAGAAGAAGGTAAACATAAACACCAGCAAGAAGTAAGTTACCGGATAAATGAATGGCTCCCAGCCACCGGCCGCGAAAGTCTGCGGACCGGGGTTGGCGAACCACGCGGTAAGGGTTTGCCCGATTTCCTGTAGGCGAGCGCTTTCCATGCCGGTCATTATCTGGCCGGCGAAACTGGGAACGCTCAAAAAGGCCACGGCAAAAATAATGGGAATCACGCCCGCGGTGATCAATTTCACGGGCAGCGTGGTGGTAACGCCACCATAAGCCCGGTTTCCCTGAACGCGTTTGGCGTAATTTACCGTCAGGTTCCGCGCCGCTTCATTCAACTTCACGATGGAAATGGTGATAAGTAAGGTAGCTACCAGCATTATGAGCCCGAATATCATCTGGCCGCTATCGAATATAATTTTGCCGCCTAATAAGCTGACATCCCCCGACGAATCAAAAATAGCGCCAAAAATAGTTTCCATCGTCGTGGGTAGTTGGCTAATGATACCGACGGTAATAAGGAGCGATATACCGTTCCCGATCCCTTGCTCGGTTATCAACTCACCCAGCCACATCAACATCATCGCGCCGGTGGTCAAGGCGGTTATCATCAATGCCCACTGGCCAATGCCAACGCCGGCGGTAATGTCTCCGATTCCTCCGACCTGCACCGCGGCTTGGCGCACCAAGTAAATGGCACCCACGGATTGAATAATTGCCAAGGGAAATGTCAGGATACGGGTGTATTGGTTGATTTTTCTCCGGCCGAACTCGCCGTCTTCGTTCAAAGATTCCAGTTTGGGAATCGCTTTGGTCAAAAGCTGCATGATAATCGAAGCGTTAATGTACGGCCCGAGACCGACGATCATAATGGAAAAGTTGGCTAACGCGCCCCCGGAAATTGTGTTTAAGAAGCTCAGCAGTTGCGGCGAATCAGCGGTAAATAAGTTGTCAAGTACCTGTTTGAGCGTTTCGGGATCTTCCAGCGGAATAGGGACATGGGCCAAGACGCGGAAAATGAATAACATGCCCAAGACCGCCAAAATGCGGTTGCGCATGTCGGAACTTTTCAGCGATTTCCAAATTACTTTCCAGCTCATTCGGTAGTAAACCTCAAGGAATTACTTTTTGCCATTTGTTTGATTTCCCTCTCAATCATATATCGAACTTCAGTTTAGCATTTACGCTGATAACTTGCGAAACCGATTTTCAGCTCCATAAAACCTATGAACACCCTCGTCATTTAACTTCAGTCAGTATAGCGTAACGATTTGCTTTCCGCCACGCCGAATTTTGGACGATTTTTACTTTTTGTGGGTTTTTTCTTTGGCTTGGCGTTTTACTTGTTCGACTTTCGTGAAACTCCCGCCGGCTTTTTGCAACATTTCCACCGCTTTTTCGCTAGCGGCCTGCAGTTTGACGTCACGGCTTTTGGAAACGTCGCCTTTTACCACTAATTTGACCCGAACGTACGGGCTGGACGTAATACCGGCATTAAACAAGCTAAAGTTGTCAACCACGCCTTTTACGTCAGCAAGTTGGCCGGTGTAGACGTTCTCGGCCTTTGGACGAATGGAACGGAAACCGGGCAGTTTCGGCAATCGTTTGACGAGCGGGTTTTGTCCGCCCTCAAAACCGGGACGGGTGCCGCCGCCGGTTCGAGCGTTTTGGCCTTTCGTTCCGCGTCCGGCGGTCTTGCCACGCCCCGCGGCAATACCGCGGCCAGCCCGCTTGGCGGATCTTTGTCGTTTAGTCTGTAATTCGTGAAACTTCATTTAAGAAACCTCCGGTTTCAGCAAAAGGTAAAATGTAGAAAGTAAAAGGCTATGTGGGTTTCGGTTTAATACATTTCCCATATTACTTGTTACGTATTGCTTGTTACTTGAAATGCTACGCATTCTTTTTCTCCGTCTTCTTCTCGGACTTCTTAGCGGTGGTTTTCTTCTCAGCCTTCGGCTTTGGGCTTTGAGCCGTCTTGCCTTCGGCCTTCGGTTTTGAGCTTCCGGTCGTCTTGCTTTCGGCTTTGAGCTTTGAGCTTCCGGCTACCTTAGTGGTTAACCACTGGTCTTCACTTTGGATACTCTCCAGGCCTTTGATTGTAGCGTAGGCAATGTTCGCCTTGTTGCTCGAACCGAGTGACTTAGAAAGCGCGTTTTTTACACCGGCAACTTCCAAAATGGTACGCACCGCACCGCCGGCGATCAAACCGGTACCCGGGCTGGCGGGCATCAGGCGAATGCGCGCACCGCTAAGCTTGGTCTCCGTTTCATGCGGAATGGTATTCTTGGCCAACGCAACGGTTATCATGCTTTTCTTGGCAACATCGGTAGCTTTACTAATAGCCGAAGTAACGTCCGCGCCTTTCGCGATACCCACGCCGACTTTTCCTTTGCGATCACCGACTACTACGAGGGCACGGAAACGGAAACGCCGTCCGCCTTTGACGACACGAGCTACGCGGTCGATATTTAATACGCGCTCTTCGAACTGCTTTTCTTCAGCGGCCGGGCGCTCTTTGGATTGTGGATTTGTCGTCGCCATTATAGCTCCAGACCTCCTTCCCGAGCGGCATCGGCCAGCGCTTTGATTCGACCGTGATACAGCCGACCATTGCGGTCCAATACGACTCGTTTAATTTTCTTCTGCTTCGCGTGCTTAGCGATTTCATTGCCGACCCATGCGGCTTTGTCCGTCATAGTACCGCTTGCGGCCTTTTGGCCGACCGTCGTACTGTGCGCCAACGTAGTCCCTTTGGTGTCATCGATAATTTGCGCTTCAACGTGTTGATTGCTGACGAATACCACCAAACGTGGTCGCTGGGAAGTACCGGAAACGGTCTTTCGGATACGATTCTTGCGGCGGGCCAAGTTGCGGGCGGTGTGTTGTAGTCTACTCATGATTTACGCTTCCTTTCCTGACTTACCGGACTTGCGCAGAATCCGTTCGCCCTCGTAAGCAATTCCTTTGCCTTTGTACGGTTCGGGCTTTTTAAGTTTACGAATTTCCGCGGCGACTTGTCCGACTTGCTGCTTATCGTGTCCACTGATGGTAATCTCGTTCTGATCAACACTGGCACTAACGCCTTGTGGCAATGGATACACCACCTCGTGACTCAACCCGAGTTGCATTTTCAGGTCGTTCCCGGCCAACGCTACGCGGTAACCGACGCCACTGAGTATCAGTTTTTTACTGAATCCTTCGCTGACACCCACGACCATATTATTAATGAGCGTGCGCATCAACCCGTGTTTCGACCGGTTTTTGGGTTCGTCGTTCACCCGCGTCACGACCACTTCGTCGCCTTCGTGCTTAACGTTCACGCCCGGCATCGTAAATTGCGTGAGCGTTCCTTTCGTCCCGCTGACGGTAATGTGATCATCGTCGACAGTGATTGTCACACCGGATGGAACTTTGATCGGTAGTTTTCCTATTCGACTCATAAATCTTCCTTTCGGTCAGATAGTTTAAAGCTTGCAATGTAGAAAGTGAAAAGGTTTTGCTTTTCCTCTACTTTATGAACTTTATACTTTCAACCTTTAACTCCTTTAATATACCTTACAAATAACTTCGCCGCCCACGCCCAGTTCACGGGCTTTGGCGTCGGTCATTAAACCTTGGCTGGTACTGATTACGTAAATACCGCGTCCGCGTTTGGCCACGGGCAACTTGGTCGCTTTGCTATAGTTGCGGCGACCGGGTTTGCTGACACGGGCGATTTCGGTAATACGGGCATTGCTGTCTTCGTCGTTAATAGTAATCGTCAGCTGTTTGCCGACCTCGGCCTTCCCGACCTTTACGTCATCAACGTAGCCGTTGTCCTTTAAAAGCGTAGCAATCGACTCCTTGACGTTGGAATGCGGCAAAGATACTTCGGTTTTTCTTACCAAAATGGCATTGCGAATACGAGTCAGCATATCAGCGATGGGGTCCGTAGAAACTTTCGACATTATTGCGCTCCTTTCAGTCGCTGAGCAGTGAGCAGTGAGCAGTGAGCAGTGAAGTCCTTGTTTCTTGTTTCTTGCTCCTTGCTCCGGTGTTGAACGTAGTAAAACATCTTCATACTCCTTACCAACTCGACTTCGTTACGCCGGGAATCTCACCCTTGCTGGCATGTTCACGAAAACTTATACGACTTAGGCCAAACTGACGCATGTAGGCGTGCGGTCGCCCGGTTTCACTGCACCGGTTTTTTAATCTTGTAGGGCTGCTATTGCGTGGTAGCTTGTGCAGACCCTCGCGATCACCGAGTTTCTTGAGCTCTGCACGCTTCGCGGCATACTTCTCATGCATTCGGCGTCGCTTAGCGTCTCGGGCAATATTTGCTTTTCTTGCCATCTTACGACTCCTTCTTATTAATTAAATTTTGAAGACTGAAATTTGAAAACTGAAACAAATTTGAAATTTGAAGACCGAAACTTCTCGGTTTCATGCTTCGTGCTTGTTTCTTATTTCGTACTTCGTATTTCATGCTTCTTCCTTTTCGAACGGCATGCCGAACTTTTCCAGCAAAGCACGAGCGTGGGCTTTGTCTTCACTCTTCACCACGAATACGGCTTGCATACCGTGCGCGTGCGTGGTTTCGTCAAAGCTGAGTTCCGGAAACACGGACTGATCAACCAGCCCAATGCTGTAATTCCCGTTGGCGTCGAATGACTTACTACTCACGCCGTGAAAGTCACGCAGGCGCGGGAGCACAATGTTGATCAATCGATCCATGAATTCGTACATGCGTTGATCACGCAACGTTACCTTCAAGCCGATCTTATTGCCTTCGCGCAGCTTAAAGCCGGCAATGGATTTCTTGGCCATGGTATCCACCGGTTTTTGGCCGGTGATTTTGGTCAGGGTATTTTCGGCGACTTCCATCATACGCTTGTCGTCCTTGGATTTCCCGAGGCCAACGTTAAGAACGACCTTCTCCAGTTTGGGTACTTGGTTAGTGTTCTTCAATTCAAGTTCTTTGCGAAGCTCGGATTTGTAAGTGCTCTCGTACAACCGTTTTAAGCGTGGAGAATAAGCACCGGCTTTATTCGCTGGTTTCTTTGCCACTTTGCTTTCAGCTTTCGGCTTTGAGCTTTGGGCTGTCTTGCTTTCGGCTTTCGGCTTTGGGCTTTCCGCTTTCGTCGCCATTACAGAACTCCTTTCAGTCGAAGTTTAAAGATCGGAGATCGGGGGGCAGAGAAGTTCTGAGCGGCTTCATTGCTCATTGCTCTTTGCGCTTTGCTCTGATGTTGAGTGAAACGAAACATCATCTGATCTCCTTTCCGGTTCGCTTATAAATACGAACTTTATTACCTTCTTCATCAACCTTAAAACCAATTTTGCTCGGCTTTTTGCTGGTTGGCTCAACAATTGCTACTTTGCTTACCGCAATTGGTTTGGTGATCTCTAAAATCCCACCTTGGGGATGTGCGCGGTTCGGCTTTTGATGCTTCTTAACAATATTAATACCTTCAACGGTCACGGCATTCAACTTTGGATGAACTTCAGCGACCTTACCGGTCTTGCCTTTGTGCTTTCCGGCGCGCACCATCACATTGTCGCCCTTCTTCAGCTTGATCTTAAATATTTTACTCATCTTCAGCTCCTTGGTGTGTATCACGAAGTATCCTTGAAACTAACTCACCGACTCCATTGTATTTCCAAAAGTCTTCAGTTTTTTCCGTGTCTAGAACGAGAGACCCTCGAAAAGTTTCATCAACCTCAGCTTCTTGCCCGTCATAGTATCGAAGTCCTCGTCTAAAACCATGAAATGCCACCTTTATATCGTCACCTTCTAGGCCTTGCATTCTTAACCAGTCATGTAGTGAGTTCAATGCACTGTTGTGTTGAATGGAATTAATTTTAGATTTAACAGCTCTGGGTTCTCGCATCATTGGTGTCCGCTCCAGTCCTTCTCCAACACTCATTACAAAACCTCCGGTGCAAGGCTAATAATTTTCGCGTATCCCATATCGCGCAATTCGCGCGGAACGGGACCGAAAATACGAGTCGCCTTGGGGTTTTTATCATCAGCAATGATTACCGCGGCGTTGTCGTCAAACTTGATGGTCGATCCGTCTTTGCGGCGAATGCCATCGCGGGAGCGAACGACCACGGCTTTTACGACGCTCTTCTTCTTGACGGTACCGCCGGGAGTAGCTTCTTTTACGGTCGCCGTAATAACGTCACCGACTTTAGCGTACCGGCGGCGAGTTCCGCCCAACACGCGAATACATAGTATTTCGCGGGCGCCACTGTTGTCGCAGACGGTTAAGCGTGATTCTTGCTGAATCATACTTCAGCCCCTTTCTGTCCGAACTGCCTGTTTGTGAGCAAAGCACACAAATCCGCAGTTCGTAGCCGCGACTGCTGCGTTGCCAACTGCAATGCTCGCTTCACCGTACGTTGAAGTACGGCTCGTTGTGCCTTTCGCGGGCGCCTTGCACTCACAAGCTCAGAAAAGTGCTGAGCCTTACCATTCCGCGCTTTGTCGCTTCCTTGCGCTGCATCCAAGCGGAAAGAATCTGGCTCGAGAACGAGTTGATTCACAGCCGTACCGCTTATTGCTTGTTGCTTGTTACTCATCCTTCGTCTCCTCTTCGACCGTAACGGCAGGTTCTGGTTCAACGTGTTCAATTCCCGCGGTTGTTACCACTTTTTTCAGGGCGAAACGTTTGCGGGCGCTCACCGGCTTGGTTTCCGTGATAGTCACCGTGTCGCCTTCGTGCGCTTCATTTTTTTCATCATGCGCCATGATATTGCGGGACACGAAAAACTGTTTGTGATAAATGGGATGTGTCTTGCTGTTTTGGATACGAACCACAATGGTCTTATCACCTTTTTCCGATACGACGACACCTCGTAATGTTTTACCCATGATATGCTCCTTTCAGTCGCTGAGCAGTGAGTCCTGAGTAGTGAGCGGTGAAAAATTCTTTGCTCCTTGCTCCTTGCTCCTTGCTCCAATGTTGCGTGTAACGAAACATCATACTGCCTCCTCTCTGAGTTGTTCGCCAAGTACGGTAAGTACGCGTGCCAGATCTTTGCGCTTGGCTCGAATAGCGCGTACGTTTTGCACCTCACCGGAGTGCAGGCGACGTTTTAGCTCTGCAATTTCTTCGCGCAAAGCGGTGCTTTGTTTGGTAAGCCCATCGGTTGATAGTTTTCGAATTTCTACGACTTTCATCAAGCAACTCCTTTCGTCGTTACGGAAGGTGAAAAGCGGAAAATGGAAAGTAACGTCTTATAAAATACGGATATATTCCATATTTCATATTCCATATTCCGATGTTGAACGTAACGAAACATCATGCATTCTCCTTCACGATAAAGCGGGTCTTTACCGGTAACTTGTTCCCGGCGAGTCGCATGGCCTCGCGTGCCGTCGCCTCCGGAACACCTTGCATCTCGAACAAAATGGTGCCGGGACGAACCTTGGCCACGAAATACTCGGGGTTGCCTTTACCGCTCCCCATTTTTACGTCCTGGGGCTTCTTGCTTACCGGTGTGTGCGGAAAGATACGAATCCAAATTTTACCGCCACGCTTAATGTAGCGGGTCATGGCCTGACGCGCCGACTCAATTTGCCGTGACGTCACGCGATCCATTTCCAGGCTCTGCAAAGCATAGTCACCGTGAGCAATGTAATGGCCTTTGGTCGCCTTGCCCTTGATAACGCCTTTGCGGACTTTTCGGTACTTGGTTTTCTTCGGCATCAACATAGTACAACCTCCAGTTGTCGTGATCCGTTGTCTGTTGTCTGTAATCCGTGTACTGAACACTGATTACTGAGCAGTGATAACGCTTGATGAGCAGTGAAAAATTCCTTGCTCCTTGCTCCGTGCTCCGTGCTCTGATGCTGAGTGAAACGAAACATCATTGATTCTCCCTTCATAAATCCACACTTTTACGCCGACAACACCGGCTCCGGGATATTGCGCTCGGCTGCGCGTCGGTAATCCAGCATATTGGCGCGTACCGTATGGAGCGGCACGCTTCCTTGGGCTTCTTTTTCACGTCGGACATCTCCGCGCCGCCCAATCGGCCGGATACTTCAATACGAATACCTTTCGCCCCGGCTCGCATGGTCGCGGCCGCGGTCGATTTAATGGCTCGGCGCCAAGAGATACGCCGCTCAATTTGATGAGCGATGTTTTCGGCGACTAACTGTGCGTACAGTTCGGGCTTTTTGACTTCCTCGATATTTACGCGCACTTGCACGCCGTAAATTTTTTCAATGGCGTCTTTCAGCTCTTGTACGCCCGCGCCACCACGGCCAATGACCACACCGGCTTTCGCGGTAGATATGGTTACGTTGACCAAGTTCGGTGAGCGCTCAATATCAATATTGTTAATCGCGGCTCGTGATCCGAGTTTATTCTTGATATAACGGCGCACTTTGAGATCTTGCGTCAGGTATTCCGCGTAGTCACGCTTGTTGGCGAACCATTTGCTGCGCCAATCCTTATTGACTTGTAGGCGCATGCTGATTGGATTAACTTTCTGTCCCATTACCAGTCTCCTCCGCCGCCTTGGCCAGTTTCTGAGCCAAGCTCAGAACCTCGCCAAGTCTCTTGGCGCATTACTTTGTCGTCATCTCCAGTACTCCCTTCACCGTATGATTCATACGGCTCGGTCCGTGCTTCGCTGTCTCCGCGTACTGCACTCCAAGCGGGAGGCGCCTGGCTGCACGTCACGTAATAGTTTCGACGTATCGAAATATCTGTCTCCTGCCTGCTCCCAGTTCTTAGTTTCCATTACTTCTTCTCCTTTGCTGGCGTCTTTTGACTCCCAGCTTTTAGCTTTGAGCTTTCGGCTTTCGGTTTATTGCTCTTAGCTGCTCGCTTTTCGCCGTCCACGGTAACGGAAATGTGTGAGGTACGCAGTTGGTAGGGGTGGGCTCCACCGCGGGCAATCGGCTTAAAGCGCTTGTAGCTCGGACCGCCATTGACGGTAATTTCGGTAATTTTCAAGGTTTCGGGTTTATAGCCGTGGTCATAATCGGCGTTGGCGCGAGCGGATTCAATGACTTTTTTAACCGGCAAAGCGCTGCGGCGCGGCGTGTGCTCCAGAATGGTAATCCGCGTCGGCCACGCTGCGGCCACGCACCAAGCTGGCCACTACACCGACTTTGCGGGGGCTCATACGAACTGATTTTGCGATTGCTTTAACTGCCATACTTTACGCCTTCGCTAACTTTCCACCGTGTTTACGGAACTTACGGGTCGGGGCGAACTCACCCAGCTTGTGGCCGACCATGTTTTCCGTCACGTGGACGGGAACATGTACTTTACCGTTATGCACGGCAATGGTGCGGCCAACGAAATCCGGGGAAATCGTACTACTGCGCGCCCATGTCTTAATGATGGTGCGGTCTTCTTTACCCAAAGCCTGAACTTTCTTCTCCAACTTCGGATCAATAAACGGTCCCTTTTTCAGTGATCTACTCATAACAAAACTCCATCTATCACTTGTGCTTTAGCCTCTCTTATTCCATCAACGTAATCATAGATATCGATCTCTTCGCCCACACGCGATTGATTGCATACACAGGCAAATCCACTGATTCCACAACCAACCAGGCCTAGTGAGTTCTCGACCTCAGAAATATGGACACCCTCACTAACGGCTTGGTGCACATCTGCATATCCTTTTTCGAAAGCAATTTGGTCTATTTCGAATAACCTACTCATAATGTACCTGTCTCATACTTTTCCACATAAAACCCCAATGCAAACCCCAGTCTAAATCTGACGGATCATCAGATGTCAAATATGCGTCCATTGCTTCAGCTGGCGAAACGCTTCTGATTTCTCGAGCTGCTTGTCTTCCGCCGGTTAACCCACCTTCAAAATGTGGGGATTCATCCGCCAAATGATCGAGTAGATTTTTGGCAACATCCATAGTTTCGGCTAATCTTTCTTTTACAGCCATAGTTACTTCCTCTTTCTTACGTGTCTGCTGCGCACGATAAACTTATTACTTTGCTTGGATCGCTTGCGGGTCTTGTATCCCAGTGTTTTCTGGCCCCATGGTGTGCGTGGGTCGCGGCCAACACCGTGCGAGCCACCATCTCCACCACCGTGCGGGTGATCGGCACGCGTTCATGACAATGCCGCGTACTTGCGGGCGGCGGCCTTTGGCTCGGACGCGTCCGGCCTTTCCGACCTTCATGTTCTGGTGCTGTTCATTGCCGACCACACCGAGTGTCGCGCCGCAGTTGATGTGCACCATCGCGCACCTCGCTGCTCGGTAGCTTAATCTGGGCGTAGTTGCCTTCTTTGGCGACCAATTGGGCGCCGGCACCGGCCGAACGAACCAACTTCCCACCGGATCCGGGCTGCATTTCCACGGCGTGAACGATACTTCCCACGGGAATATTCTTTAGCATTAGACGGTTCCCGGTTTCAATTGGCACTTCTTCGCCGGAATGGATTTTATCGCCGACCTTCATTTTGTTGGCGGCCAATACGTAATGATACTGATTGTCCTGGTCTTTCAAGCGGGCAATGCGGGCGCTGCGGTTGGGGTCGTATTCAATGTGTTCCACCGTCGCGGTCGTGCCCGGAGCAAGGTTAAAGTTAACCACGCGGTAAAAGCGTTTTACGCCGCCGCCGCGATGACGGGTGGTGATTCGCCCCTGGTTGTTGCGGCCGCTGTTTT
>JAXHNE010000002.1:0-75214 GCA_034520885.1 Candidatus Saccharimonadota bacterium | reverse complement strand
CTGATCGAACAGTTGCCGGATGAAAGGGGTGATGACGTTCCGTAACAGAACCAATTCGACCAGTGCCTTCCGCATCCAGATGCTGATGGGGGTGCTTCTATCTACGCCACCACGAATGAACGGTTTATAGGCACCGATACACCGGATCAAAACCTCCATATCGTTTCTGGGGAAAACAGCCAAACCGCGCTACGGCTTGAAAACACCAGCGGTGGCGACAGTGCCTTTACACAACTGGAGTTCATTAATGATGGCGGTCAACAGTGGAATCTCGGTCAAGGCGGAACCGGTGCCAACTCATATCAAAGTGACTTTATACTCTACGACGCTACGGCCGGAGGCTCGGCGGTACAGGATTCGCGTTTACGATGGGAAACGGCAACGTCCGCTTCAACTCAACGAACAACACCTTATTTATTAACGCCGCCGGTGATAACGTCGGCATTGGCGACAACGGTTCCAACTACAAACTGGAAGTCCAGGGATCCGGACCCGATGGTTACTTGGCAGTAAGCGATGCGGCCGATGGCGATATCCTAAGTATCGATAGCTCGCAGAACGTAGGTATCGGCAATGCTTCACCGGATACGGATTTAGAGGTGACAGGCGGCTTATGTGTGTCCGATGCCACTGGTGACGACTGTTCGACCGCCACCGGTAATATCCAGGCCGACGGATCAATCACCGCTAACGCGTTTGACCTTGCCGAGCGCTATGGGTCATCGAAATATTACGCCCGGTACTATCGTTACCGCTGATAATACCAATGACAAGTTCGTTAAGCGGGCTCATTCGGGGACACCAATTCTCGGTGTGGTATCTACCAATCCGGGTCTCACGCTTGGCTGGGAAAATAATCAGGAACTCACAGGCGCGCCACATAAGCCTCGTAGCACTGTCAGGGATGTGTACCGCTTAAGGTGACATCCGAAAACGGTGCTATTAAGCGCGGCGACGCTATTACCTTGTCAGCGACGAAGCCCGGCGTTGGCGTAAAAGCAACTGAGCCAAGCGATATTATCGGGTATGCGCTGACGACACACACTACCGCTCACCCTGACAGCAATGGTAACGGTGTTCATTAAACCCGGATTTTACGCTCTGATCCCACGAACCTGTTGCAAAATGTCGACGCAGCCGAAATTGATAGTATTACCTCCAGTAGCTTACTGGTGAACGGGCTAGCTACCGTAGAAGTAATACCGTGAATCAAACGGTAACCACGGCGAAATTGGTCGTTACGATCATTGCCGTGAGGGCCATATCACTCACGGAAGGCAAGCTGATTGCCAAGTCCGAAGCACCTGAAATCGAGGCTAGCATCCTCCTCGCTGACCAACAAGACGCTGAAAGTGTCTGCCACTGGTACGGATACGGCGGGAACGATAAAACTTTAGCGCGGGTAGCAAGGAGCTGCAAGGCGGGGAGAAGTAGCCCGTGTGACCTTTACGGAGCCGTTTAAAGGCGGCGCCTCACCGAAAGTAGTAATCTCTGCCAACAACCGCAAGAGCGCCCACATGCCGGTATTCGTAGAGCGTGACCAAAATGGCTTCACCATCTACGTTGACCAAACGCTGGAAGCCGATGAAACATATGAATTCGATTTCGTAGTAATTGGCGCGGAGGAAGTGGCGGCCAACTGATATGACGCACTAGTAACGAACATTCGCTAGCTTTTGACGCGCACGAAATAAGCCAAATTCTGCCATAGTGAGCAAGAAAATATTTTCATGCTCGTGGTGACATTCGTATAATAAATCAACTTAAGCTTATATTGTTGATTTTTCGCCTCGACGTAGAGTATACAAAAACACCTGAAAAAACAGTAGTGAGGGTGTTAAAGTCACACCAGATGATGTTCATATCGTTGAAGGTAACGTAACACTTATGATTCGTAGTATATAGGGTTCTGGTACAAACTTTAAGCTTGACCAGTAAGCTTGGCCAGAAGGCATGAAATTACGGATACCATGCGGCAAGATGAGCGGCTACAAGGTCGGGGACTACGACGCCCCGTCCCGTTACTTATCGACACCATCAGCTCGGACACTTTCGGCAACTGTTGGTTATGACAAACAGTTGCCGGATGAACCATAGCAAGGACGAGTTTTCCGACTTAAAAGGCCGTCATGTTAACGGTATCGAGGCCCCCGTTCGTTTACGAAACGGCGGCTTACCATGTTCAACGGTGGGCGCAAAAAACCCATTTCGAGTTGATTTTGAAAGAATGCGAGTGGCAGTACAACAGGGAACACGATGGACCCTGAGCCTAACTTAAGCGGTTACTCGCTTAAGCACATCAAGCCCGCATCTAAAAGCGGGAGAAAAAGGACAAGTCCTAGTTTTGCCGTGCAAGAACCATATATTATCACCAATGATGATTTTATCTTCGAGGTGTAAATAGTCCACGCCAGGCCTCCCGCTGCTTTAAGTTTTTTGTAGGCTATCAATCTTCCCAAGGAAAGTAAAAGCTCGTAGCACAATAACACGAGAAGGCGAGAAAATTTTGTCTTTAAACCAGCGCCGGCAATTGAGCCAAAAATTCTTTGTTGTAGCGTGCGAATAAAACGAAAGAACAACTAGTATTAAACGGCTAGTACTAAAAAGCCGTAGTGAGATAAATGTTTTTGCCGGCGGTAAAAGATTAATCGCTCGTAAGTTACTAAAAACTTAAAGATGGCCATGGCATGACACGCGACGTTTAATGTATAGCGCAATAAAGTGAAGAGCCTCTCCATAGCGGATGCATTACCCACTAAAATCATTGGTAAAAAAGAGACCGCCATCGAGACATCCATGCGGATCCTCGTGTTTTATTGTGCGACATGGGGTATAGCTCGTATCTAACGCATTCCTAGCTACTTTTGTGAGGTTTTTTATTAACCGGGATGTTTTTTTAATGTTTATATTTTTTAAAACATGTTAGTTGGCGCGCCGAATATAAGACTAGACCCGAGGCGACCGTACTGTCATGGGGGCGAGTTGCTACGGAACCGTTTACTCACCAAGGTGAGCGGAGTTGTATATAAGACAAGACAGGGGTAGTACATGAATCACCGCATTGCGGTTATCAATCAAAAGGGCGGCGTTGGCAAAACCACCACGGTAATTAACTTGGCGGCTTATCTGGCCAAGCAAGGGAAGTCCGTGTTGGTGGTCGACGCCGACCCGCAAGGGAACGCCACCAGCGGCTTGGGCGTGGACAAAAGCAAGCTGAATACGGCGCTTTACGACGTGTTGTTTCGCCACGCCGACCTTGACCAAGCCATTGTAACCACTGCCACCGAGGGCGTATTTTTGGTGCCCAGTAATGCCAACTTGGCCTCCGCGGAGGTAGACATGGTAAACGAACAACACCGTGAGTTTTTGCTTAAACGGGCTTTGAGCGGTAGTTCGCACGATTTCGTGTTGATTGATTGCCCGCCGTCACTGGGGCTGTTAACGGTGAACGCTTTGACCGCGGCGGACAGTATTCTTATGCCGGTCCAGGCGGAATACTACGCGCTGGAAGGCTTAAGCCAACTCTTATCCGTCGTCCAGGACGTTCGCGCCGGGCTAAACAGTAGCCTTTCCATTTTGGGCGTAGTGCTGACCATGTACGATACGCGCACCAGCTTGTCCGGACACGTGCGCGACGAACTGCACAAACATTTCGGTGACTCGCTTTTAAAAACGGTGATTCCACGAAACGTCCGTTTGGCGGAGGCACCGAGTTACGGAAAGCCGATCACCGAGCATGATAAGTGGTCCAAAGGCGCCCGAGCGTACAAAGCTTTGGCCAAGGAGGTAATGCAACGTGCCGAATAAACCATCAGCAAAAGCGACCGGGTTGGGGCGGGGACTTGATTCGCTTATCCCCAAAACCATTGATACGCCTTCGCTTCTCGAAAAGAACGAACGCATACAAAACATTCCCACTTCCGAGATTCGGCCGGATAAAAACCAGCCGCGCACACACTTTGACGAAACCAAGTTAGAGGAGCTCGCCGCCTCCGTAAAGCAGTACGGAATACTGCAGCCACTGATCGTGACCGCTAGTGAACAAAAAATGTATACAATTGTGGCGGGTGAGCGTCGCTGGCGAGCGGCCAAAATGGCCGGTCTGGACAAACTGCCGTGCATTGTGCGTTCGCCGGAAAATATTGAGCGTTTGGAGATCGCCTTAATCGAAAACGTCCAGCGGGTCGATTTGTCGCCGTTGGAACAAGCTACCTCCATTGAGCGGTTGCATCAGCAGTTTAACGTGCCGTATAAAACCATTGCCTCCCGATTGGGCAAAGCCCCGGCCACGGTTAACAACATCGTTCGCTTATTGCAATTGCCGGATAAAGCCAAGGACGCTCTAAAAACCGGCCTGATAAGCGAAGGCCACGCCCGTGCTTTACTGGCAATTAAGGAATTCCCAGAGCAGCAGCTCAAACTCTTGGATATGATCGTGCAAAAACCGCTTACCGTGCGCCAGGCGGAACAGTACGCCATTGATAGTAAGAACAACCGAGGTAAGCGGCAATCTCCGGCAGCCAAAAAGAAAAGCCGCTTGGTCGTAAAAACCGACGGCACCAAACGTTTGGAAAAACGGCTTAAGACCGACGTACGTTTACGCCGCCTGGCCAAAGGCGGGCGCCTGGAGATTACTTTTAGTGACGATAAGCAGCTGGAAAAACTACTAAAAAAGCTGGATTAAAAGGCCTCGAGCGAGCTAAACGGGTAGATTCGCAAAGCCAGCTCACCGACAATTTGCTCGCTCGGCACGGTGCCGAACGTCCGGGAGTCGGAGGAATTGTCCCGGTTATCGCCGAGTACGAAGACCTCGCCCCTATTTACCGTTAAATCAATATTCCCAGGGGTGAGATCGTCGATACTGTCGTGATACTCGGACGCGCTGTCAGGTTGAAAGCCATCGGGACTCTCCGAATTATAAACGGTGACGTTCCCGCTATTGACGCGTACGCGTTCGCCCGGCAAGGCAATGACTCGTTTTACCAATTGCCGTTCACCGCCCAAACTGTTACGGGAATCCATTTTATTAAAGATAATAATACTGTCCCGCTCGGGGATGTACTCATTGCCGCGTATGTCCGCAAGGGTTTTCTCGAATTTTAACACCACTAATCTGTCGCCGTCTTGCAGTGTTTCCTCCATGCTGGGGCCGTCGACTTCGTAGGATTGGAACACGAACACGATAAGTAGCAAGGCAATGGCCGGCGCGGCGAGCAAGATGCCGAAATTGGCCAAAAAGCTACGAATGGGGTGGCGTTTTTTGCGTGGCGGACGGGGAGGTTCGGGTGACGGCGAGGAAACGGGCGCCTGCCGCGGGGAAGGAGGATACGACGGGGGCGTGTACCCGTAATTGGACTGTGGTATAGTAGGATCTTGTTGCATAATTCTTACGTCACTATATAGGACTTCCCTTAAATATGCACAACTTAAATGGAATAATGACTGGCAAAGAATAAGCATAACCAGCTACAATAACCTACACCCATGGATAATTTTAAACGACACCATCGCAAGCCGCGCGGATCGATTGACGGACTGATCGGCGGAGGCGTGCCGCCACGCCGGCAAAACGGACCGGCCACCGGACGGCGCCGTCCGGGGCAATCCCGAATGGGAGATGAAGGCAATCGTCCGATCGGTGACTTTCGGCGCCCCGACGGGTTTCATATGCCCGGAAAGCGAATGGATTCCCGCGGTAGCGGGCAAGGAAGGGCAGCCGGCAACGCCGATGATTCCAAGAAATTGGATACGCCAAAGACGGAACGGCGCACCCGCCAAAGAGATAAGCGATCCAAACGCCAGGTAATGCGCAAAATGATGTCCACTTTGTTAATAGTATTTTTGGTCGGTGGCGGGTACGCGTTCGGTAAAGGGTACCTGAATATCTTAAACGTGTTTCGCGGCGGGGGAAACGCTCTGGCGTTGGATGAAAACGTCCATCCATCGCGCCTTAGAGGCGAAGGTGATGGACGGGTGAACGTGCTTTTGCTTGGCCGCGGAGGAGATGGGCACAATGGCGCCGATTTGACGGACACCATTATTGTGGCCAGTATCGACCCGGTGAATAATAAGGCGGCACTTTTGGGTATTCCACGTGATTTGTACGTCCAGCCGGAGGGCTATGGGGCAATGAAAGTAAATGCAGTGTACTCCACTGGGAAAAATTACAATGTACGCGAAGGGGAAGACCCCAACGATGCCGGCCTGCGTTTACTGGAGAAGACCTTGCAGGATAGCCTGGGAATCCCCATTCATTATAATGCAACGATAGATTTCGAAGGCTTTAAGCAAGCAGTGGACACCGTTGGAGGGGTTACCGTCGACGTACCCGAAGACCTTGCCGTGTTTGACTACATGCACTATTTCGGTACGCCCTACACGCTTGACGTTGATCCCGGCAAACAAAAATTTGACGGCCTTCGAGCGCTCATGTATTCGCGTACCCGTGCGATTGGTTCTGATTTTGAACGGTCCAAGCGCCAGCGGCTTATGATGATTGCTCTTAAGGACAGGGTTTTTAGCTTGGGAACGTACGGTAATCCGGTAAAAGTCAACGAATTGTTGGGTGATCTCGGCAACAGCGTAACCACTAATTTTACGACCGAGGAAATTATGCGGGTGTATGAAATCATGCAGGAAGTCCCCAGCGACCAAATTGCCTCCGTGGGGTTGGCGGACGAACCACAGCGGCTCGTTACCACGGCAAACTTTGGCGGTGAATCGGTAGTGATACCGACCGCCGGCAATCTTCAGTTCGATGACATTAGGTACTTCGTACGCAACACGCTGCGTGATGGCTTCCTGGAAAAAGAAAACGCCAGCGTGGACGTCTATAATGGAACGTTGGTTACCGGTTTGGCCGGCAGAACCGCCGAACATCTTAAGTCCTTCGGCTATAACGTCGGTACCGTGGCCGACGCCCCGACCAAAGGCATGCAAAACACTATCGTGGTCGATATGACGGGCGGCAAAAAAGAATACACCAAAAAGTACCTGGAAAATCGTTTCGGGGTGAGTGCGGTGAATAATTTGCCCGGTAACGACATCGATCCCGGCAACGCCGACTTTGTTATAATACTTGGTACCAATGAAGAACGTCGCCTTCAAAATTAAGCCCAAAAGCGGGTTTTCCTACTTTGTCCACCTGTTTTTCGTGGCCTTCGTGCCCACGATGATGTATATCACGGTGCGCATAGATTTAATTCCCGTGGCCTTGCTGATCGTGTTGCTCGGTAAGTGGCGGGTTTTTGCCGTGCGCCCGCGCCACTGGTGGCCGTATTTGCGGGCCAACGCGGTGGACATGATGGTGGGACTGTCGACGCTCGGCGCCATGGTGGAGACTTCCAGTGGGGGTATGCAGGCTTTGCTCGCGGTGCTTTACGGCCTGTGGTTGTTGCTCCTCAAGCCGCGTTCCACGCCGATTTACGTGTCACTGCAAGCTTTGCTGGCGCAGACGAGTTCGCTTATCGTGCTGTTTCTGTTGGGCGACGGGATTCCACTCGCGCTTTTGGTGCTGGCCGCCGGCGCCATCGGCTATCTTTCCGCCCGGCATTTTTTGGCCAACTTTGACGAAGCCCACGCACCGTTGTACGCGCACTCCTGGGGCTATTTTTGCGCGGCCCTTACCTGGGTACTCGGGCATTGGACGCTGTATTACGTGGAAGTCGTGGCCCAAATCGCGGTACTGTTAACTTGTATAGGGTTTTCCTTGGCCGCGCTGTATTATCTGGAGCGTAAAGACAAACTTTCCACGCTCATTCAACGGCAAATTCTGTTTTTGATGATCGCAGTTACCGTGGTGGTGATCGTGTTTTCCGATTGGGGAGACCAAGCAATTTAGCGCGCAAAAAAAGGGGGCATGCATGGCCAAGCAGACGGCCAAATCCAATAATTCACCGAAACGAAGCAAGCTGGCGCTCGTGGTGCTGTGCGCGTTGGCCAGCATATCGGCCGGTTTTCTGGGGGGTTGGTTCGGTGCGCAGAGCCAACAACACCAGGAGGATATCAATATAGCTCAGCAGCGAACTATTGATGCGCAAAGCGAACTCATCATCGGAATCGCCGAAGACGTCGGCGCTTCGGTGGTGTCGGTGAACGTGGAAAGTGAAGCCAGCGCGCGTTCCTTTTTCGGACCGTCAGAGCCGTTCACCCAGGAGAGTGCGGGCACCGGCTTTATCTTGAGCCGGGACGGTATCGTGCTGACCAACCGGCACGTGGTGCCCGAAGGGGCGAGTGAAGTGAGCGTCACGCTCTCCGACGGTACGGAACTGGAGAACGTGGAAGTCTTAGGGCGGACGGCCAGCAGTGATCCTTTGGACATTGCCTTTTTGAAGATCAATGATGACGAAGGAAATGATCTCACCCCGGTTACTCTGGGAAATTCCAGTGATACGAAGGTCGGGGAGCGCGTGATAGCTATCGGCAACGCGCTCGGGCAATTCCAAAACACCGTGACCAGCGGGATTATTTCCGGCTTCGGCCGCAGTATTACCGCGCGCGACCAATCGGGGTCGGACACGCTGCAAAACCTGTTTCAAACGGACGCGGCGATTAATCAGGGAAATTCCGGCGGCCCGCTTGTTAACGGCGAAGGCAAGGTCATCGGCGTGAACACCGCGGTGGCCAGTGGCGGGGCGGAAAACATCGGCTTTGCCATCCCGATCGACGACATAAAAGGATTAATAAACAGTGTGCTGGAAACGGGCGAGTTTCAGCGGGCATATCTCGGCGTTCGCTATATTCAACTGAACGCGGAAATCGCCCGGGAGCTTGATATAGAACAAGAGTCCGGGGCGTATATCACTACCGGCTCCACCGGCCAACCGGGCATTGCCGCGGACAGCCCGGCCGAGCAGGCGGGACTACAAGAAGAAGACATTATCGTGGAAGTCAACGGGGAGCCGGTGAACGAAGAAAACTCATTGGTAACGTTGGTCGGACGCAATCAAGTAGGCGACGAAATCACTATGAAAGTAATTCGCGGCGGCGAGGAAATCGATCTGACCGCCACTTTGGAAGCTGCACCCAGTAGTTAGTTCATAGTTGTTACGGAATGAAGATTGGGGATTGAAGATTGAAGACAGGGGCTAGAAGATAGTGCTTGGAAGATGGAATTTAGGATATGGAAGATAGCACCTCATAGTTAGTAAAAATAATACTAGTATTAATACTAGAGTTAATACTAGTATTATTACGTTTTAACAAGGGCGATACGGCCATAACTATACAATCAAAGTAGTAGGTAACTACTAATAGAAGCTGTCTGGTCAGCTTCACCACCAGGCACTTTTTGCATGGCCAAAAAGTGCCCCAAAGTATGTTTTTTCGGCGCAAAGCTTCGCTTTTGCTTTCCCGACCCACTATCTTGTTCCGCCAATAGCGAAGCTGACTGACCAGCTCCCCGTCAGCAATCTTTTGAGTCGGCAAAAGATTGCAACAAAAGCCGACAGGCGGCTGAAACAACAGCTACGGCCGTTGTCACAATCAGGCTTACTGTGAAACTCACAGAAATGGTGCCGCCAGGCACCATTTCTGCTCAGACAGTCCTCGTACCCAAGGGCGCCTGATTCCCACAACGTCCGTCCAGGTTGTTCCAGAGCCTGGAGGCCAAGTGAACAACTGCTCCGGAGCAGTTGTAACTACATAAAAAACAAGCTTGAAGCTTGTTTGTCGGTTTTTACCCGAGGCGCCGTCCAATCGTTTCAGGCAGAGCCCGGAAACTTACTATTTATGTTTTACTTATTATTTTCCCCATCTTCCATCTTCTATCTTCCATCTTCCATCTACCACCCTTCATCTATCATCTATTAACCCTTATCTATTAACTCTCACCTTTTGCGAAGAAGTCGCCTACCATCTTCCACCTTCCAAATTCCAACTTCCAACTTCTACCCTCTACCCTCTAACGTCTAGCATCTAACGCCTAATAAATACTTGAATAAAATCCTGGCATTCATGAAGCCGAAACCCGTGTTTTTCTGCGATTGCAGTCAGGTCTTTGTGCTGCGTTGGTAGGCTTTCGGTAAAAATGAAATGTGGTTTAGTTTTTAGCGTTTCAATCTGGGCGAATAACTCGCGGTAGTAATCCAATCCGTCCTTACCGCCGAATATGGCAACGTCCGGCTCGAACATCGCGGCTTGGTTTATAGTGAAACCTTCCGGAACATAAGGTAAATTAGCCAGCAAAACAATATTCTCACTTTTTGAACGATCGTTCAAAAAGTGAGAATTATTTTTTTGGGAGAGGAGGAGATTAGCTTTGTGGAACTCCACATTGGCTTTTAGTTTTCGGGCGTTTTTTCGGGCTATTTTTAAGCATTCTTCGGAAATGTCCGTGGCATACACTTCCGCATCCGGCAGCTCCAGCTTGGCGGTAATCCCAATACAACCAGATCCAGTCCCTACATCTACTATGCTCAGAGCTTTTCGCTCAGAGCTTTTAGCTTCTGTACAAGGTTCAACCTTGTACAGTGATTTTAAGTGGTCGATCATCGTTTCCGTTTCCGGCCGGGGCTGCAAAGTATGTTCGTTCACCAAAAACTCCCGGCCATAAAAAGCACTCCGCCCACGAATATAGGCCAGCGGCTCATGCTTAGCCCGCCGCTGAACTTGCTCTTTCAGCTTTTTAACTTTTGAACTTTCTAACTCGTGCTCCGGATGCGCCAGCAACCATGAACGATCTTTACCGGTCGCGTCCTCTAAAAGCACCAAACAATCCAGTCGAGCGGTGGAAATCCCGGCGCTCTCTAGCGCTTTAGTTTTTTTAGCCATCCACCTAGAAATGGTAATCATCAGAGGTGAGTATACCACAAAACCCATAAAAATGCTTGACAATTATGTACAAATATACTAAATTAACATAGTATTAAATGTGAAAGGAATGTTTATGGGTAGATCAGAACAGCTCAAAACAAACCTTCGAGAGGTTCACGGCCTAGCGGAGGATATGCATTCGACAGCCGCTGGAACTTCTCTAGTCCAGGACAGAAAAAGCGAAGGACTCTCTACGCACGTTAAGTTTCTAGACCCTGAGAATCAATCATTTATTAAGATAAATAATGATATCCATGGTAATTTTTGCATTTTAGGGCATGTCGATACTGATGATCAGAACGAAGAGCTAAACGCGTTATTGAAGCGTGGCTTATGGGTCGGTTCAGAAGGTGAAGATCCTTATCCGCTTCCAGGAGGGCCTAACCAGCAAGATGCTGAAGATTCATTTGAAGATAGTGATAGTCTGCAGAATCTGGCTTCGTTAATGGGTGAGCTTTCTAGTATGGGTGAGATTGAAGTTCAGCCTATCCAGTAGAAGTTAAAGAACTTGTTTATCGTCTGACATTAATTGGTGTTCGGCTTCGTGGGGTTCTTAATTAAATCGTTATTTGACTGCGCCTAAGGCGAACATAGCTCATGCTACACTATAGCCATGAGCCAAGATGAATTCACTAAGTTGTTTAAATACATGACGCGCGTGGAAGAAAAACTCGACGCGCAAACGGAAAATATGGCGACAAAAGACGACATAGGCAAGATATTAAATCGTTTGGATAGCATCGAAAAGAAGTTAGAGCTCGATGACGACGAGCGACTGGTGAGGGGCGTCAACTAGAGCGTCTGGACAAATGGGTGCATGGTGTGGCCGATAAAATTGGCTATAAACTTACGCCTTAGCTAGTTTACTCGTTACTCATTAGTTCGTGTTCGGCTTTGTGGAGTTCTTCTATGAGGTCGTCTATTTGGCCGTCCAAAGCTCCGGGGATGTTGCTGCGGGAGTAGCCAATACGGTGATCGGTAATGCGGTCCTGCGGGAAGTTGTAGGTGCGGATTTTCTCGCTGCGGTCGCCGCTGCCGACCAGCTTTTTGCGTTCAGCTGATAGCTTGGCGTTTTCTTCGTCAATTTTGTGCTGGAGCAGGCGGGAACGTAATACGTTCATGGCTTTGAGCTTGTTTTTGATTTGCGATTTTTCGTCCTGGTTGGTAACAACGACCCCCGTTGGCACGTGGGTGATGCGTACGGCGGAGTCCGTAGTATTTACGGATTGCCCGCCGTGGCCGCCGGCTCGGTAGACATCTACGCGAAGGTCGTTTTGGTCGATTTCAATGTCGGTTTCTTCGGCTTCGGGCATGACCGCCACGGTCACGGTGCTGGTGTGCACGCGGCCTTGGCTTTCGGTTTCCGGCACGCGCTGAACGCGGTGTACGCCGCCTTCGAACTTAAAGAATTTATAGGTGTCTTCGCCGCGCACCAAAAAGCTGATTTCTTTGAACCCGCCGACTTCCGCGGGACTTTCGTTGATAAGTTCTATTTTGTAGCCGTGCGTTTCGCACCAACGGGCGTACATGCGGTATAGCTCGCCGGCGAACAGGGCGGCTTCATCGCCACCGGCCGCGGCGCGAATTTCTATAATGGCATCTTTTTCGTCGTTGGGATCCTTTGGAGTCAAAGCCTCCGTTAGTTTAAGTTCGAGGGTTTCAATTTTCAAATCCAGATCTTCTATCTCGCTTTTGGCGAGTTCGGCCAATTCTTCATCGTCAGAGTCCAGAAGCTCTTTGCTCTTTGCTCTTTGCTCTTTGCTCTTTGCCAGTTCATCGTAAAGCGCGAGTATGTCTTCTATCTTTTTTTGGCGGCATTTTGGGATACTCGGGCGTGCTGAAAATAGCCGGATCTTCCAGCTGTTTCATAATGTCGGCGAGCTCGTCGCGTAGGTCTTGTTCCTTTTTATCCATATGGCTAGTTTACAGGTAACAATGGTTAGTTTACAGGTTACAGGTTACAGTTTACAGTTTTTGCTGCAAGCTATAGAGCATTTTTTGAATTTCTTCAGTTTTTTCTACAAGTATTTCCAGTTCGATAGAATAGATGTCCTGGGCAAGCAGAAGTTGCGTTGAAAGTTCGGCCGCAGAACCGCGGGCTATCCCAAGAAACTGTTTAAATTCGTTTGCACCTTTTCGTTGTTGGCCTTCTGCAATATTTGACGGAATCGAGACTGCGCAACGCTGTATTTGTGAAGCGAGACCGAACTTTTCATTTGAAGGTAACTTGACAGTAGCTTTATAAACTAATTTTGTTAGCTCAAATGAATCTTTCCAGACTTTTAGGTCACGGTACGAACTCATATCAACAACTGTCTACTGTCAACTGATTACTGTCAACTACTTATTGCGCTTGAGCGTACCCATCTTCTGGGTTTCGTCGGCTTTGGGTTGTTTTTTGCGCTGTTTGCCGGCGGCTTTTTTCATGGCGTCGGCTTTGGACTTGGCGGCATCTTGGCGTGCCTTGAACTTATCAACTCGGCCTTCAATGTCGACCAGTTTTTCCTGGCCGGTGAAGAAGGGGTGCGAACTGCTGGAGATGTGTACTTTTACCAGCGGGTATTCGTTGCCGTCCTCCCACTTAATGGTTTCCTCGCTCGCGGCGGTGGAGCGGGTCAAAATTGCCCAGTCGTTGTTTAAGTCCTGAAACACCACGGGGCGGTAGTTCTGGGGATGAATATCCTTTTTCATAAAACAAAATCCTAGCTCGTTAATGATTGGCGCTGGTTAGCAGTGAGCCTGGCTGCAGTCAGCGTACGTTTTTTGTAACTCGGGCAAGTATACACCTCTGTTAAGGAATATTCAAGACCGCGTTAGTCCTTTTTGTTGGCGATTCTTCCAACGTCACGTGCTCTATCCTCTGTAACTCGCGGCACGAGCCCTGGGTCTATATCTCGAAAATTCCCTGCGGGAGGTAGAGAGCTTGAGTCTGGACCAACTGGAGGCGTGTAGTCCTCGTTAGAACTTACTCCACCCATATCCTCTCTGCCTTTACGCATAGCTACTCCTCTTAAAGCAGCAGTATACCACTACTTGCTCGAAGTGAACAAACCTGTTACTATTCGGTGGTCATAAATTAAGCAGTTTTGGCCCGGTAGTAGATTTTCGTGGTCTTTGCATAACAAAGATATAAAAAGCACAAAAATCACCACCGGACGCACATCCTCCATAATTGATTTCCGCTTGGAACTTTTATGGCAAACGCCAAGACGAAGTTGAAAGGATATACATCATGGCGACGACAGACGTCGACCCCGTAGAAAACGGGGCAACTAAAAAAGCTACCCAGAAGAAACCAACCGTTTCTGACGGGGTGGACCCCGAAGGAAACGCACGCAGTGAAAGCGTTTCTACTAAAAACAAAAAATCAGCCCCGACAAATAACGTTTCTGACGGGGTAGATATTAAAAAATTAATGGAGTCCGGTGCGCATTTCGGCCATAAAACCAGCCGCTGGCACCCCAAAATGGCGCCCTACATCCACAGCAAACGTGGCGGTACGCACATTATTGACTTGACCGAAACGGTGGAAGCGATTGAGGACGCCATGAAGTTCATGGAAAATACCGCGGCTCACGGCAAGCAGGTACTGATGGTCGGCACCAAGCGCCAAGCTTATGACGTTATTAAGGACGCGGCCAAGCAAACCGCCATGCCCTACGTGGTAGAGCGTTGGATCGGCGGCATGCTGACCAATAAAAGCACCATCGGCGCGCGCATCAAACACTTGAAAGATTTGGAAAAGCGCATGGAAAACGGCCAGCTGGAGGCCAAGTACAACAAGCTGGAGGTGCAGCGGTTCCAGGAAGACATTGACGAAATGAACCACAATTACGGCGGTATCAAAGACATGACCGCTAAGCCGGGCGCAATGTTCGTGATTGATATCAACGAAGATGCCAACGCCGTACGCGAAGCTCGCCGGCTGAATATTCCAGTGGTCGCCTTGGTGGACACCAACACCGATCCGACTGACATTGATCACCCGATTCCGTGCAACGATGACGCCATTAAAGCCATTAAGCTGGTAACCGATTACATGGTGGCGGCGATTGAAAAAGGGAAGGCCAAAGCCAAAGCAGCGCCCGCCAAAAAAGAGGACGCCGGAAAGAATCCGCCAACCGGCGGATCAAACGGGGCGAGCGCATCAGCGGCCAAGAAGCCCGCGCAAGCCAAAACCGATTAATCAACACGAAGGAATAATCATGTTAAGCGAACGGTTAGTAAGTAAAGGTCTGGATTTGAGTCGCTTTGCCCAGGAAGAGGGAACTACTATCTCTCCGGATGAGTTAGCGGACATTACGGTTAGGCACGATAACCTTGCGAGCTCAATTCTCGGTGAAGAAGATAAAATGAGCGATGAAGAGTTGTCGCAAACGGCAGCTGAATTAACGAAGATGATCATCAAACTAACAAGCAATGAAGGAGAAGAATGATGGCAGTAAATATTGAGGACGTAAAACGATTGAAAGCCTTGACCGGCGTAGGATTAACCGACGCCAAAGCCGCGCTGGAAGACGCGGGTGGCGACTACGACCAAGCGCTGGAAGCCATGCGCAAAAAAGGTATGACCAAAGCCGAAAAACGCGGTGAACGCGAAGCCCGCAGCGGCCTGATTAGCACCTATGACCACGACGGTCGTATCGGGGTGCTCGTGGAAGTCAACTGCGAAACCGACTTCGTGGCCCGCAACGAAATTTTTACCGATTTGGTGAAAGATTTGTGTATGCATATCGCCGCCAGCGCTCCGGAATTTCTGGACATGGAAGCCATTCCCGAAGACGTAAAAGAAGAGAAAAAACAAGAATTCGCCGAAAAAGCCAAGAGCGAGGCATCCACTGGCCAGCGGACGGAGGACATGATTGATAAAATTACCGACGGAATGTTAAAAAAGCACTTTGCCGAGCGCTGCCTGATGGAGCAATCGTTCGTCAAGGATCCGGACAAAACGGTCGGTAAGTTCGTCAAAGAACACATTGCCCGCTTGGGTGAAAACATCGTGGTACGGCGTTTTTCACGCTTTGAGCTGGGCGAAACTGGCGAATAGACTTTTTATTTAAAGCAAGGAACGAACCGATGAATCACTTGGAACGAGACGCGGAGTCACAAGAACGAAAACTGGCCATGGATCGCTTTATGGCTTTTGGAGGCGCCGCTTTACTGATGGGTGGCGTTTATATTGACTCGGTCCCGGCGGCACTTGCGGGCGCGCTGGTCGCCACGGTGGGCGCGGTTAAATCAGTACTGGACTCATAGGTAATGGAATTCGAAGACTTTGAATCGCCCCGGTCGGTAAATAGGATGGAGCGCATTGGTAGATGGGCTGGTGCGGTCGGATTGGGGTTGTTGGGCGTAGCGGTTGTTGCGGAGCGAGTCTTCGGCGTTTCAACCGAACTTTTCGAAGCCGCGGGACAGAGTATCAACGGTGAGGTAGCCGGCGGGTTCGGGCTTTTGGTCGGTGCCGCCATTAGCGACAGGGGGAGAGACCGGGCGTAAGAACATTCGCGGGGAACTTCAATAATACTAGAATTAATACTAGTATTAATTCTAGTATTATTGCTCTGCAACAGGGGCTAGACAACTGTAACTATACGATCAATATCGTAGGCAGTAACGAATTATATGAAGCTGTCTGGTCAGCTTCCCGTCAGGCACTTTTTGCATGGCCAAAAAGTGCCCCAAAGTATGTTTTTTCGGCGCAAAGCTTCGCTTTTGCTTTCCCGACCCACTATCTTGTTCTGTCATTATTGAAGCTGACTGGTCAGCTTCACCCCCAGACACTTTTTGCGTAGCCAAAAAGTGCCCCAAAAAGGCCACAGGCGCGAAAACCTCTTTATGATCTCATTATCAAAAAGCACAATGCTCGGACAACTCGGGGTATGCCAAAATACTTCAGCCGGCAACCCCTCAAACAAGTCCTCGGCAGAAATTGTGCTTTTGACACTCGCTCCTCAGGCGTGCCCCGTAGTGAACTGGTTCTACTACCGGGGAGGCTTTCGAAGCCTGGAGCCCAAGTGAACAACTGCCGAGGGCAGTTGTAACTACATAAAAAACAAGCTTGAGGCTTGTTTGCTGGTTTTGCCCGTATCGTCCAATCAGTTCAGCCAGAGCCTGGAACAACGCAACTACTGAAGACGGACAACTGACAACTGTCTACGAAATACTAACTCCCAACTACCATCTTCTATCTACCAAATTCCAACTTCCATCTTCCAACTCCTAGCCCCTAAACCCTATCCATGAACTATGAACCCAGAACTCTTTCCTCAATCCTCAATCCTCAATCCCCGATCTCCTATCTACTACCTACCAACTCCTCGCCTCTACCGTCCAAACTCTACATCCTGTATACTGATACCAGTAAATTATTGGAGGATAAATGACGCCGGAACAAGTGGTTAACGACGCGAAAAAAGGATTTAAGCAGGCGCAGGAGCACTTCATGGAAGAGCTCAAAAAGGTGCGTACGGGGCGAGCGCATCCCAGTATGCTGGACAACATTACGGTGGAAGCTTACGGGCAGCCCATGCCGCTGATTCAGGTCGGTGGCGTAAGTGCGCCCGAACCACAGCTTTTGCAAATCACGCCGTACGACCCCAACAACCTGGAAGCTATCAGCAAAGCCATCCGCGAAGACCAAGGCCTGGGTATGAACCCCATGGATGACGGCAAAGTAGTGCGTATTCCGGTGCCGCCGCTGACCGAGGAACGCCGCCGCGAATACGTAAAAATCGTGGGCGGTAAAACCGAAGATGCCATGATCAGCTTGCGTAACGCGCGTCATGACGCCATGGACACTATCAACAAAGCCAAAAAAGACGGCGACGTCAGCGAAGATGACGCCAAGCGCTTAAGCGACCAAGTTGATCAAGCCATGAACGAGGTCAAAAAAGAAATCGAAGAGACGGCCAAGGTTAAAGAGTCAGAAATAATGACCGTTTAGACGTCATTATTTCGGATAGGGGATGGAAGACTGAAGATTGAGGAAGGTTGAGTATGGGTGCTCATGAATATCAAAAGCTGGAAGTGTGGCAGCGAGCGGTCGAGCTCGCGGTGACAAACTATGAACTCATTACACAGCTACCAAAGACGGAACAATTTGCTCTTGCCGATCAGATGAAAAGGGCGGCAGTCTCGGTAGCGTCAAATATCGCTGAAGGTCAAAAAAGGTTCGGGAACAAAGACACGATCCGATTTAATGATATTGCTCTTGGTTCGCTGGCCGAACTCGAAACACAGGTGATCACTGCACAAAAAGTATACCGACTACCGGCCGATGAAATACTGAAAGAATGTGCGATAATATCCCGTATGCTTCATGCACTCAACGGTTCTTTACGGAGTAAAAATGCCAACTGAATCTCCTCAATCCCCAATCCTCAATCCCCAATCCGTGCCCACTCACGTTGGAATAATTCTAGACGGTAATCGGCGGTGGGCGAAAGCCAAGGGCTTGCCGACAATGGAAGGGCACCGGGAAGGCGCGGAAGTTTTTAAGGAGATTGCGCTCGGGGCGTTTGATCGCGGCGTAAAGTACCTTTCGGCGTTCGTGTTTTCCAGCGAAAACTGGTCACGCACCGAAGAAGAAGTCGGGTATTTAATGAAGTTGGTCACCAAAGCGGTGGAAAACTACCTGGACACTTTTCATAAAGCGGGAATCAAAATCGTAATTTTGGGGCGTAAAACCGACATCCCCAAAAACGTGGCCCGGGCCATTGCCCGAACGGAAGAAAAAACCAAAGATAATACCAAAGGCACGTTGGCGCTGTGTTTTAACTACGGCGGGGAAGACGAGTTGATTGACGTTTACAAAAAAGCCTTGGAAAAGAGAATCGCTCCGGAGGACATGAGCAAGGACGTTTTGCACTCGCTTTTGTATGAAGGCGACATGATTCCACCGGTGGATTTAGTGATTCGCACCTCCGGGGAACAACGCACCAGCGGGTTCATGCTTTTACGCGCGGCGTATAGCGAACTGTATTTCGCGCAAAAACTATGGCCGGATTTTACGTTACAAGATTTCCAGGATGCGCTAGACTGGTACGGTACGAGAAAGAGACGTTTCGGAACTTAAATAATGGGTGGAGATTTATAAATGGCAATACCTTTTTTGATTATCGGCCTGATTTTATTCATCGGTTTGGTGGTAGTGCACGAGTTCGGCCACTTTATCGCCGCGCGCCGTAACGGCGTGGAGGTCGAGGAGTTCGGTATCGGGTTCCCGCCAAAAGCCAAAACCCTTACGCGCAAAAATGGCACGGAATACACCTTGAATTGGTTGCCGCTCGGCGGGTTCGTCAAACTAAAGGGCGAACACGATAGCGACACGCGCCCCGGCAGCTACGGCGCGGCCGGCCTAAAGACCAAAATGAAAATTATGGTGGCCGGCGTGGTGATGAACTTGCTGGCGGCTTGGGTGCTGTTCACTATTGTCGCGTTATTCGGTATGCCCCGGGCCAACCTGGAAGCTCTGCCATTTTACGAGCAAGAACAATTCACCGTGGCATCCGATGAAACGCAGGTAGCGAATAACGTATTGGTTTCGGTAGTCGACGGGTCGCCCGCCGCCGAGGCGGGGCTTCAGTCGGGCGATGAAATTACCCGGATCGGCACCGACAATGTCTCCGACGCGGAGCAGCTGCCGAATCTTACCGAAAAATATAGCGGCCAAACGATTGACGTGGCTTACGAGCGCAGCGGAGAAAGCGGTGTCGTCCGCGCCGAGTTAAACCAAGAGCGCCAAGAAGACCAGGCGTATTTGGGCGTGGCGCCGGTAAATTCTACGATTCTGCGTTATGGGTGGTCGGCACCGGTCGTAGGAGCCGGAACGACCTTCCAGTTCGCCGACGTGACTTTGCGTGGTCTGGGCTACGTGGTGCAAAGCTTGTTCGCGGGGCAAACCGACCGAGCGACCGATAACGTTGGCGGTCCGGTGGCGGTGTTTAAAATATTGAGTGATTCTTCCTCCATGGGCTTAATACGGGTTTTTCACATCATCGGCCTGATATCCGTCAGTTTGGCGGTGGTTAATATTTTGCCCATTCCGGCATTGGACGGTGGCCGCGCGTTCGTGACGCTCGCATTCCGCGCCGTGAAAAAGCCGCTGACGCAAAAAACCGAAGAGCTGATTCATGGCACCGGCTTTCTGTTTTTGATGGGCGTGATCGTGTTAATTACTATCGTTGATGTGCGCCGATTCTTTTAGGGGCGAATCGCAATGAGTGAACTAAAAAACACCGGAAACGAACGGGACATAAAAAAGCCGGAAAAAAATCCGGCAAAAAAACCGCGCACTCCCGTATTCGGATTAACGCCGATTACTTCCGTGCTCAGCGTACTATTCATTTATTTTGCCGCTCAGGTAGTGGCCATTAATATTTACATTGCCGCGAAAGTCGTGGGTGGCAGTAGCTCCCGCCAAGCATTCGAAGCTTTTCAGGACAGTTTGCTCGCCCAAAGCGTTTTGATTACCCTGATCGTCGCTTTGGTGTTCCTGATGGTGTGGGGGTTGTTGAAAATTACCGCTACGTCCTGGCGGCAAATCGGGCTGAACAAACCGCGGCCGGGTTATTTCGGGCAGGCGCTCATTGGGTACGGTTGGTACTTTTTATTGTTTTTGTCGGTGACTTTTATCGTGGGATTGTTCGTTCCCCAGGTGGACTTGGATCAGCCACAGCAGTTGGGGTTCGACCGCATGGCCACCGGCGCTTCACTATGGATTATCGGGTTCTGTCTGGTCATTTTACCGGCCTTTTACGAAGAAGTGCTGATGCGCGGCGTCCTGTTTACCGGGCTTCGTAAAAAGTTGAAACTCCCCATGACCATGTTGATCGTGTCGTTAGTGTTTGCGGCGGCGCACCTGGAGTGGGGCGGGGAGAATCCTTTGAATTGGGCGGCGGCCATAGATACCTTCGCGCTCTCCGGCGTGTTGGTGTATTTGCGTGAACAAAGCAAAAGCTTATGGCCGGCCATTTTCTTACACGGCATTAAAAACTTGGTGGCCTTTACTTTGGTATTTGTATTCAAAGTGGCCTGAGTTTAAAATACGGGTATGAATTACGGTCGGGTCAACAAAGTCGTGCGAGGACTCATGCCGCGTAGCGGTGCAGTTTAAATATTCTTTAACCGTTTTTTTATAAAATTTACTCGCACAAGAAAGAGATGACAATGCAATCCATAAGACGAACACAATTATTTACCAAAACCCGTAAGGATCATCCCGCGGACGAAACCGCGCGGAACGCTCAGCTGCTGATTCAGGCCGGGTATATCAACAAGGAAATGGCCGGCGTGTACGCTTTTTTGCCGCTGGGTCTGCGCGTGGTGGAAAATATCAAGCAAATCGTACGCGAAGAAATGAACGCCGTGGGCGGGCAGGAGCTGCTCATGACCTCGCTGCAACCCAAGGAAGTGTGGGAGTCGACGGATCGCTGGGATGATGAAAAGGTCGACGTCTGGTTCAAATCCAAGCTGCAGGACGAAAGCGAAGTCGGGTTCGGCTGGAGTCACGAGGAACCTATCGTGGAGATGATGAAACATCACATCGCCAGCTATAAAGACGTCCCCGCCAACGTGTATCAGTTCCAAACTAAATTACGCAATGAACTGCGCGCCAAAAGCGGTATTATGCGCGGCCGGGAATTCGTCATGAAAGACATGTATTCTTGCAGTACGGACGAAGATGAACACGAGAAGTTTTACCAAGCGACTATCGAGGCCTATAACAAAGTGTACGAACGCTTAGGAATAGGCGAGGATACCTACGTGACGTTCGCCAGCGGCGGCGCCTTTACTCAGTTCAGCCACGAATTCCAGACGTTGTGCGATGCGGGGGAAGACACTATTTACGTAAACCGCAAGAAAAACATCGCCATCAACGAAGAGGTGTTAAATGACGAAACCATGCAAAAACTGGGTGTCACGCGGGATGAGCTGGAAGAAGTGACCGCCGCGGAAGTGGGGAATATCTTCAACTTCGGGACGCAAAAGAGCGAGCAAATGGACTTCGCCTTTACGAATCCGAGTGGTGAAAAACAGTTCGTTCACTTGGGGTCTTACGGAATCGGTGTGACCCGGGTTATGGGAGTCATTGCCGAAAAGTTCTCCGACGATAACGGGTTGGTATGGCCCGACAATATCGCGCCGTTTCGCGTGTATCTCGCGTCGCTGGGGACCGACGAAAACGTAGTAAAAGCGGCAAACGAGTTATACGAAACTTTGCAAAACCAAGGAATTTCGGTACTGTATGACGACCGCGACGTACGGCCCGGGCAAAAGTTTGCCGATGCCGACTTAATGGGCATCCCGCATCGCGTAGTAATCAGCCAAAAAACTTTGGAAAAATCTCATATAGAGTATAAATATCGAACTTCAAAAGACGCCGAGTTCATAAACGGCGACGGACTGAACCAAAAGCTTGCCTAACCCGTCCGTGCGAACATTTTTTGATACAATGGGGGCGTGTAAGTAAAACACATAACCAACCAAGGCGAAGGAGATGACCGATGAATAAACAGTTTCATCTGACCGCAGAAGGTGTGGAAGAGCTCAAAAAAGAATTGGACGAACTTACCGCGAAGCGCGGCGAAATTGCCGATCGCATTAAAACCGCCCGTGAATTCGGGGATTTAAGCGAAAATGCCGAGTACGCCGCCGCTCGCGAAGAACAGGGTAAGAACGAAGCGCGCATCGCAGAAATCGAGCAAATCCTACAAAATATGGAAGTGATCGAAAAGCCCAAGGACGGCGCCAAAAAAGTACAGCTTGGCTCCAAGGTAAAACTTAAATCCAATGGCAAGACCAAAGAGTTCGAAGTCGTGGGCACGGTGGAAGCCGACCCCATGAACGGCCGGATTTCCGACGAATCGCCAATCGGGCAAGCGCTTATGGGCAAAAAACTGGGTGATGACGTAGAGATTAAAACGCCCGCTGAAACGGTTACCTACAAAATCGACGATATTAGCTAAGAAGACGTTCTTGGGGTACACTTGCAGGTATGGCGACACTAAAAGAACTTAGAGACGAACGACTGCGCAAACTGGAAGATATTCGGAATTTGGGTGTTAATCCGTATCCGGCCGGTTCCACACGCACGCATAAGCTACGAGAAATCACGGATAACTTTAGTGAGCTGGAAGGGCAGTCCGCGACGGTGGTCGGCCGTATTAAATCCATTCGTAAGTTCGGCAAACTGGCTTTCATTGTTATTAAGGACGACCAAGGCGAGTTGCAGTTATTCATTCGTAAAGGCGAACCCTCTACTGAAGCCGACCGGAGTAACTCCGAACTAATAATGCCGGATGAAATTACGCTGCTAGATAGTGGTGATTTCGTGCAGTGCAGTGGGGAAATCATTAAAACCCAAACCGGGGAAATATCCGTAAATTGCAAAAAATTGCGGCTTTTGGCCAAAAGTTTGCGGCCACTCCCTACCGAGCAGGACGGATTTACCGATAAAGAACAACGCTTGCGCCGCCGTTACGTGGACATGAACGTCAACGACGAAGTGCGCGAACGGTTCATCCGTCGCAGCAAATTTTGGCAAGCTACGCGTGACTTCTTAAACAACGATGGTTTTATCGAAATCAACACGCCGGTGCTGGAACACACTACTGGCGGCGCCGATGCCACCCCGTTCGTGACGCACATGGACGCTTTGGGCGAGGATTTCTATTTGCGAATTTCCCACGAATTACCGCTCAAACGTTTAATCGGCGCGGGGTACGAAAAAGTATATGACATCGGTCCGCGGTTTCGGAACGAAAACTACAGCGAAGAACACCTCCCAGAACACATCGCTATGGAGTGGTATTGGGCTTACGCTGACTGGGAAGACGGCATGGGCATGATGGAACGTATGTTCAAGGACGTATTGCAGGCCGCTTTTGGCAGGCTGACTTTTGAGTTTAAAGGACAGACTGTTGACATGTCTCAAAAATGGGAGCAGTGGGACTACGCGGAAGTGATTAAAAAAGAGTACGGCATCGACGTGTTTAATTGTACGATTGAGCAAGTTGCCGCCAAATTAAAAGAAAATAAACTAGAAGTCGAAAAAACCGACAACATTCCCCGTGGAATAGACAAGCTCTGGAAGAATATCCGCAAAGACGTGGTCGGCCCGGTGTGGTTGATCAATACGCCGACGTTTATTTCACCGCTGAGCAAAATGAGCGACGAAAGTACGGATTATGTACAGCGTTTTCAAGCGGTGATTATGGGAAGTGAATTATGTAACGGGTGGAGCGAATTAAACGACCCAATTGATCAATTGCAGCGCTTTCAAGAACAGCAAACTATGCGCGATGCCGGTGATGACGAAGCGCAAATGTTAGATATTGACTACGTGGAAATGCTGGAATACGGTATGCCGCCATCCTGTGGTCTTGGGTTTTCGGAACGGGTGTTTTGGCAGTTCGAAGGCGTCAGCGCCCGCGAAGGCGTGCCATTTCCTAACTTACGCCGCGAAACCGACGAAGTCACCAAATCAATCTATCCCGAAGTGAAGCTAGATTAAATAGTCCTTGAATTTTTCCTTGAACTTAGTGATTTTGGGGTTGATGATGACTTGGCAGTAGCCGGCCTGTGGGTTTTTATTAAAATAATCCTGGTGATGTTCTTCGGCGGGGTAGAAGTTTTTGTACTTGGTAATTTTGGTGACGATGGGATCGTCCCACAGTTTTTCGGCGTAGTCACGTAGTACGTTCTCCGCGGTTTTGCGCTGGGTTTCGTCGTGATAGAACACCTCGCTTCGGTACTCCGGCCCGACGTTGGCGCCATCACGGTTGAGCGTGGTGGGGTTATGGCTCGTCCAAAATATTCGTAAGATCGTTTCGTAGCTAATGACGTCAGGGTTAAACTCGATTTGTACGGCTTCGGCGTGGCCGGTGTCTTCATCATGCGTTTGCATGTAGCTAGGGTTTTCAACATGGCCGCCGCTAAAACCGCTTTGAACGGATTTTACCCCTTTGGTTTGGCGGAAAATCGCGTCCAAGCACCAAAAACAACCACCGGCCAAAGTAGCGACCTGTGAACTACGCATCACAGCATCCTGCCCACATGCCAAGCATGTGGTGCTGTTGCTGTTCGTGGCATATTTTGCCAGTTTTCTCTGCGCTTCGCAGTCACCGTACCGTTAAGTACGCCTCTTTTACGATGCTCGCGAAGAACTGCCAAACTATGCTCACGTGCGTAGTTCACGGCATCCCTCCATTCAGCTCTTTGCACCATACTATTATTATATCAGCTGGAATATGCTATAGTTCATTCATTATGGCTACAAGTAAGAAACAACCGAGTAAAGCGAAAACAACGACCAAAACGAAGACCAAGACTTCCAGGGCGAGCACGGCTCGTAAATCCACTAAAAAACCCGCCAAGAAAACGGCGGCCAAGAAAACTACGGCCAAAACGACCGCTAAAAAATCAGCGGCTACGGCCAAGGGCAAAAAAACCGCGCCCGTAAAAGACGCGTTCATGCAGCTTAAAAAACTGCACGTGTTCTTAGGATTATTAATGGCCGTGTTGGCCGGATTCTTATTTAGCTACGGCAATGACGCGGTGGTGGGAATTAACTCCAGCTACCTGGCGGAGAATACTTTGACCGAAACCGGATCGCTTTTGCCGGCGGCCACCGAATTGTTCGCGGTTAACCTGTTGTACGTGGCAGCGGGCGTGTTGATTGCCGGAGCTTTATGGCACGCCGCTTTATCGACAAGGTTATTCGCTCGTTATAGCGCGCAAGTAAAGAATAAATTTACCAGTTTGAACTGGGTAGAACACGCGGTTTTCGGCCCGTTGGTTATCGCGGTGATCGCCGCGGCGGTCGGCGTGCGCGACGTTATGACGCTGCTTCTTTTGGCGAGCATTCCGGCATTTACCGCCGTCTTGGGGTATTTGACCGATCGTTATAACTTGATCGGTCGCAGTACGAGGCTGAAACAAAAAATCGCCATCGAAGCACTGCTTTTGCCATGGGTTATCATCGGTATCAGCATTTTACACACTTACCTGTACGGGTTCGTTACTTTGAGCGCCTCCGTCTATGCCTTGTTGGCCGCCGGATTTTTGGCTTACCTGGCGCTCGGGCAAGTGCATCGGCAGCAAATTACTAAATCCGGCTCGCTGGGTAAGGACTTTATAGCCGCTGAAAAGGTGATCGTTGTCTTGCAGGCGACGTTGCTGGTCGTCTTGTCGCTCATCTTTTTCGTCTGACTCGATAATCGGTACGCGAAAAGCGTTTTTGCAAGCATAAGCGCGGGTTGCTATTATTTAAGGAGTAGCAACTGATAAAGCGGACTCCCGGATGTGAGAAAAAGCAAAAAAAGTTATCATCACGAACAAAAGCCCCGGCACGCACGGCATCGGCGCGACTATGCCCAGCGCAAGAAACACCACAAACCGTTCCGGGTGCGGCACGTCGGTTTATTGCTGCTGGCAATATTTTTTGGGGCTCTGTCGATGTTTCAGTTGGGGGTGTATTTTGGTAAAACGCAGCCACGTAGTTCATCGACGACCGGTGCGCACGGTACCGACAAAGCGGAGTCACGAGTCGCCGCCGTGCGCTCGTCTTACGGGTTTTCGTTCGCCTACGATAAAGAATTACTAGAGGTTTACCGGGAAACCGTGGAGGATCACGCATCCGAAACGGAAGGCGTTGAGCCGATCAGTTCGATTACCCTACGGCCGCATTTTAAGGGAAGCTTTTTGCGTGACGGCGCCGCCCGGCTTTCCGTGGACGTTAACGAAGACCAGAAGGAGTTTACGTCGGCTCGCCAAGCCGCACCGGATAGCGTGTCCGATTCGCGGGTCGCCGTGCAGTTGTATCCACTGGCCGAAGAAGAGGGCTTTCAAACCGAGCTTACCGACGAATCCGAAACCACACTGGGCGGAGCGGAAGTTATAAAACGGACGTATCGCTACGTTCCAGTGAACCAAAGCCGATTAGCGCCCACTTACTCCGTGCAGTGGATCGGTGTTCAGGGTGACCGGGCTTTTAACGTGCATTTGCGCGGGCTGATAGGGAGTGCCACCGTTCCCGCGGCGTTCGACGACGTATTCAACACGCTCCGTATTGGCTCGGCGAACGTCCAGGGAAGCGTTCTGGGCGTGGATACCGTGGCAAGCGGACTCTGGAACAATAAAGCCGCGGCGCAAACCACCGATCAGTACGGAATTGAGCGCGTCTCGCCCGCGGTCGTGAAAATCTACCATGCGACCTGCGGCACGCTGGTGGCTTTTGATCAGAAAGTCGGTGGGCAAAACTGTAACTTTAATACCGGGAGCGGGTTTTTGGTGTCTTCCCGCGGGCACGTTGCCACCAATGGACACGTGGTGGAATATTCCGCGGAGGACGCCTTCGTGAGCGTCTTGCTGAGTAATCCGCAAACCCTGAGTAGTTTTTTGACGCAAGTCGTGGGCATGAGCGAACAACAGGTGAGTTCTTTGCGGGACCGGCCTACGCTTTTGGCTTCGCTCATCGCGGAGATTTACGAGCTGCCCAAAAACGCCATACAGCTGCAAAACGAATCCCATACCTACTTCGTTGCCCTTGGCGATGAGCCGCTGGAAATCAATGGCCGCGCGGAAATTTCACGGCTGCAAAACCGCCTCAATAGCGACAGTCTGGTGAAAGCGCAAATGATAGGTTCCGATTATTCCAGCAAGGATTTGTACGTGGTGAGTTCCGGGGACGAAGCCGGATTCAGCTCCAGCGACGTGGCGCTCCTAAAAGCGCCGGTCAGCGACACGCCGTTCATAGAATTGTTCAACGGCACGGTCACGCAAAATATGGCCGTGGCGCTGCTTGGCTTTCCGGGGGACGCCGACAATTTATTGACCGACAATACGGCGCTCAACACCACCGTCACCAACGGTTCCATTAGTGCGATCCGCCAATCCGCGGGTGGGCGCTACACGCTGTATCAGTCCGATGCCGACGCCTCCAGCGGCAATAGCGGCGGGCCGGCACTTACGCCGGACGGGCAGGCTTTCGGGTTGCTGACTTATCGGTTTAAAAGTGAAACCCGCCAGGACGCGGCCAAAAGCTACATTCGCGCCATCGAGGATCTCCGGGCCGTAGCGTCGGACAACGACGTTAATTTCACCCATGACGGATCGGTGCAAATTGACTGGGAAAAGGGGTTGGATTTATACGCCCAAAACCAATTTTCCGACGCGCTGGTAGAGTTCAAAAAGGTGGATGAAGCCTTCCCGGCGCACCGCCTGGCGGACACCTATATCGCTAACGCCGAACAAGCCATTGCCGAAGGGCGCGATGCCGGCGATACGCCGCTTTTGGCATATATCGGGGGCGGCGCGGCGCTGATCGGCTTGGGCGCGGGTGTCGTATTAATGGTCCGCCACCACGGACATCATCAAAGGTACAAACTTAGCCGGCAAGGGAAGGCGACGCACGCAACGTTTCCACAACCACACAAAGCCGGCTAGAGGACGAGCGGAACCTGGCATACCCGTTAGCAGTTGCTTCATGCTTATCCTTTGTCTATAATCTCCGGCATAATAATAGCTTTACTTATGAAAGGAAAGCAGATGCATGATCAAAATCAAGTCCCACCCAGCAATGATGGGCAGGTGGCAGCGGCGCCATCCGTACGGCCTCAATCAGTGAGTGCTCCGATGCAGGGTAGTATGAGGAGTGAACTCAGCAAATCGGCCAATAGTAATAATAAAGAATCGGTTCCGGTCGTGAAGGTGTGGAGTATTCGCGGTGTCGAATACGCTATTATGACCTTTATGCTTTGGGCCATCGCCGTTGCGGTGAACTGGGTGTTAGTCGCTTTGGTAAACGGTTCTACCGGTTTTGTAGCACTATCCGCTCCGTTGGCACTTTTGATAGTAAGTCTTCCCGTGTTCGCTTTGTTTTTTATAAGATTAAAAAAGGCGGAATTAGCGGATCCGTCACTACGGGCGGAATCATCCAAGCGGCGTTTTACGCAAATCACCCAAATCATTTCGTTCGCGGTTATTTTCTTCGCGTTGTTGGGAATCGTCGCCAGCTTACTCGCGGCAATTGGCGGTGAAAGCGATGACTTAGGCAAAACCATTGCCAGCGCATTCATGTTTGTCCTCGTGTGGGGTGGCATGTTCACTTATTATTGGTTTGATGAACACCGGATGAGTCGATAATATGGGCGGTATCAAAAAATACTACGTCGGGCTCGGCTTAGTTGCTATCTTGACACTGGTTTTATTCGCATACGTTGCCACTAAGGGGGCTGAATATAAGCGGGACAAAGAAGTCAATGAAACCGCGGTTGAAATTGCGGATGATCTGAACGAATATGTTCGTCAGCAACGGACAATTCCTTCCGAATTATCCGAGGCGTACAGCGGTGATATACCCGAAGAAATAAGTTTCGAAAGACAGTCTTCCAGCCAATATAGATTTTGCGTAAACTACTCCAGCGCTTCCGGTCCGAATTTAAGTGCCGGGGACATTGTTCTACGAGGCTTTACGGGGAGTTTCGCAAGCCAATACGGATACGGTGATTATCAATCAAACTACACACCGAGCAGTCTTTACGTATCAGAATATAGCTGGAGCCAAGGGGAGAAGTGCTACGAAGTGGAACCGAATATCTACTACGGATCCTCAAGCTCACGATATAATTCTACGCGGTCGAACCAGTCGAACATAAACCAAGTTTGCGACGAGTCATATGAATATCATGATCTCTACGAAGATAAATGTGAAGACGGCGTCTATCAATATGGCAACTAGTTAAGTCTTGGATAGGTAGGGAGGATTTGAAAAAGTGCGGCTGCACAGATTTTACGTTGGTGATCAATTAGAGCTCAGCGAAAGTTTCTGGATGCGTGACGCCGCCTTGTTGCATCAGTGGCAAAAGGTTTTACGGCTAAGTGAAGGCAACGAAGTGGTGTTGTTTGATGGCGTGGCGCACGAGCGCTTATATAAAATTACCAAAATGGAAAAGTCGGCCGCTCATTTGGAGCGGGTAACCGACTTTCAGCGCCACGTGCCAATGCGGGACGCGTACATGTTTTTCTCGTTATTAAAAAAGGACAACAACGAACTGATTTTGCAAAAATGCACCGAGCTGGGCATCGGCCATTTCGTGCCGATTTTAGCGGATCGCTCCGAAAAGAAGGGATTCAACATGGAGCGGGCACAAAGAATCGTCATTGAAGCCGCGGAGCAGTGCGGGCGCAGTGACATTCCTTCGATCCGCGAGCCGATGCTTTTAAAAACCGCGGTGGAGGATTATAAAGACAAAGTCCGGCTGTTGGTGTGCAATCAGGGCGAAGACAATCAAGATATCATGAGCTCGCCGGCCGGAGCGCTCATCGGCCCGGAAGGCGGCTGGTCGGACGCGGAAAAACAGTCGTTCCAAGATTACGGCTTGGCTTATTTGCACTTGGGAGACTTCACGCTCCGCGGAGAAACCGCGGCCATCACCGCTAGCGCAAAACTGGTACAATAGTTATCTATGGGGAATTATTGGAAGCAACGCAATCAGCCGTATCAGCCCGGGCAAAAAGAGCCGTTCAAAGTATCGCGCAGCAAGATCGAGCTGTTCATGCAGTGCCCGCGCTGTTTTTGGTTGGACGTACGGCTAAAAATCAGACGCCCCAGCAGTCCGCCGTTTAATATCAATAAAGCAATCGACGAGTTATTCAAAAAAGAGTTCGACATTCACCGCGAAGCCGGTACGCCGCACCCGCTCATGAAAAAGTTCGAAGTGGACGCCATTCCGTACAAACACAAGGACATGGACACCTGGCGCGCCAATTTTACCGGCGTGGCAACCCGGCACGAGCCGACCAACTTGCATATCTTCGGCGCGGTTGACGATGTATGGATCAATCCCGCCGGCGAGCTAATCGTGGTGGATTATAAGGCGACGTCCAAAGCCGAGCCGGTCAAAGCCCTGCGTCCGGAAGGCACGTGGCATGATATGTACCGTAGGCAAATGGAAATTTATCAGTGGCTGCTCAAGCAAAACGGGTTCCAAGTAAGCGACACCGGGTATTTCGTGTACGCCACCGGCATGCAGGACCGCGACGGGTTTAACGACCGGGTAGAGTTCGAAACGCACGTGTTCCCGCACCACGGAAGCTCCGACTGGGTGGATGATACATTAGTGAAAATGAAAGAAGCCATGGACGGCGACATGCCGGAGGTCGGTACCGCGGCCATGGGCGGCCCCTGCGAACACTGCGAATACGCCAAAACTCGCACCAAACTGGCCATCGACGCCATTAAATCTCGGTAAGGATGAAACAACGAAAGCCGTAAAACCTACCACACCACATTTTCTTTGTTTGCAAGGAGGCTCCTTGCAAACACTTGCAAGTATTGCTTTTTTGGTAGCTTTCAAAAAAAGCTTGGGTCTGCACGCAGTTGGCCATCGACGCTATTAAATCCAAAAAGTAAGACTCAATTTCAATCCTCAAATGCGTTATACTGGGGCATATGATCGACGTACAGTTTATTCGGGAGAATCCTGATCTCGTCCAAGAAAAGTCCGCGCAAAAGGGCTATCCGGTCGACGTCAAGCAGCTTCTGGGGTTCGACGAAAAGCGCCGGGATTTGATTCAAGAGGTAGAGGAAGTCCGCCGCCAACGTAACGAACTGGCGGAAAACACCAAAGGGCAAAAGCCCAGTGACGAGCAAATCGCCGCCGGCAAAACGCTCAAAGAAAAGTCCGCTGATTTGGAGCACAAGCTCGCCAGCATCGACAAAGAATATCACGAGCTGCTCAAACAAGTCCCCAACATGCCACTGGACGACGTCCCAGTGGGGGAGAGCGAAGAACAAAACCAAGTAGTGAAAACATGGGGCGATAAACCGGAATTTGATTTTCAACCAAAGTCGCATTGGGAGCTTGGAGAGCAAAGGGGTTGGATCGATAAAGAGCGGGCTGCCAAGGTAGCCGGTTCCCGCTTTGCTTACTTGGCCGGTGATCTCGTTTTACTGGAATTCGCGATCATTCAGTTCGTGTTATCGCAATTGACGGATAAAGAAGTACTGGAAAAGATCATTGCCGATAACGAACTTGCCGTTCAACCAACGCCTTTCACCCCGATTTTACCGCCGTACCTGATTAATACCGATATGTATGACGCGATGGATCGCTTGGAGCCGCGTGATGATCGCTACAAAATTGAAGGCGAGGAACTGTGGTTACAAGGGAGTGCCGAGCACACTATCGGTTCTATGTTCGCGGATGAAATTCTACGCGAAGAAGACGGCCCGGTGCGTCGTTACCTTGGGTTTGCGACCAGCTTTCGCAAAGAAGCTGGAACCTACGGAAAAGACACCGAAGGCATTATTCGCATGCACCAGTTTGATAAATTGGAAATGGAAAGCTTTACGCTCGCGGCTCATGGCTTGAATGAGCACAAATTCTTCATAGCCATACAGGAATATTTAGTGCAACGATTAGGGCTGCCGTATCAACTTGTTCAAAAATGTACTGCGGATATCGGTAAACCCAACGCACGTGGTGTTGACATTGATACGTGGATGCCAGGTCAGGGCAAATACCGCGAAACACACACCGCGGATTACATGACGGACTACCAGGCTCGAAGATTAAAAACGCGCTTTAAACGCGAAGACGGCGAACTAGAATTCGCGCATACCAACGACGCCACCGCATTTGCGCTGGGGAGAATTATGGTGGCGATTATTGAGAATAACCAAACCGATGACGGGAAGCTCGTGGTGCCGGAGGTGCTGCGCCCGTACATGAACGGTGCGGAAATAATCTAAAAAAGTTTAGGAGGGCAAACATGATCAAGCTGGAGCTAACCGGTGTACACACGCAAGTTTCGGACGATCTAAAAAAGTACATTAATAAAAAGATTGGTAAACTGGATCGCTTTTTACCCAAGCACGCCCGCGAATCGGCGCACGGGGAAGTGTTTATTAAAGAATCCAAAAACAAGGGCAAACCGCAGCACACTGCCGAAGTCGTTTTAAAGCTTAAACAAGAAACGCTTACCGCTAAGGAAACTACCGTGAATCCTTTTGCCGCGGTGGATATCGTGGAGGCAAAACTAAAAAACCAAATGCGAAAGTACAAAGACAAGCACACTCACAAAAAGTTTCACCACAAAGTGCTCGCCCGCATGAAGCGGAATAACCGATCCAGCGTCTAGTCAAAACCGCAACAACACCGATTAGTGTGCTAAACAGGGGTAAAGTTTAAGTTTTTGCATAATTATGTGCAAAGAATAGGCGTTAAAACAGAGGTAGGAAATTTAATTTAAATTAAATTTAAATTAAATTTTTAGGGGTGTAGTTTTGGTTTTTAGTAATTCACGGTTTTAAAAAGAGAGGAAGGCGATAATTCCGCGAAGGAACACAAAAAGTCTTTATTATCATTTACACAGAACTCACTACTCAGCACTCATAACTCACTACTCGAACGCATAAACACTCTTACATCTGTCCATAATTTAAGGTAGAATGTACGCTGACGTAATCGACATATGACAGACCGTGGAGAGGGGTTAGTACGAAAATATGAAGAGAGTTTTTAAAAAAATTTTGGGGGATCCGCAGGCCAAGACGCTCAAGCGGATGCGCAAGCGTGTCAAAGAGATCAATAAGCTCGCGGACACCTACAAAAAGATGAGCGATAAAGAGCTCAAGGCGCAGACGGGAAAGTTTAAAAAACGACTGAAAAAAGAGTCGTTGGACGCCTTGCTGCCAGAGGCGTTCGCTACTGTTCGTGAAGTGGCCGACCGCACACTGGGGCAGCGGCACTTTGATGTCCAGTTGATCGGCGGCATGGTGCTGCACGAAGGCAGTGTGGCCGAGATGAAAACCGGTGAAGGAAAAACCCTGGTCGCCACCTTGCCCATGTACCTAAACGGCCTGACGGGCAAAGGCGCGCACTTGGTTACCGTGAACGATTACCTGGCGCGTATCGGCGCGGGCTGGATGGCACCGGTGTACGACTTTTTGGGACTAACGGTCAGCGTTATCATGCCTGACGCCTCGTTTATTTATGACACGAAATTCGTGGATGACAGCCAGGAGGACGAACGGTTCCGGCACTTAAAACCGTGCACCCGCCAGGAAGCCTACAACGCGGACATTACTTACGGAACCAACAACGAGTTCGGCTTTGATTACTTGCGCGACAACATGGTGCGCGAAGTCGATCAGCTCCGCCAGCGCGAACTGCATTACGCTATCGTGGACGAAGTCGACTCCATCTTAATTGACGAAGCCCGAACGCCGCTGATTATTTCGGCGCCCTCCACGACCAGCGGCGCCTCTTACGCCCAGTTTTCCAAGGTAGTGCGTAACCTCAAACGTGACGAACACTACGAGGTGGACGAAAAGCGCAAATCCGTGATACTTACCGACAAGGGCGTGGAAAAGGTCGAAAAAATTCTGGGTATTCAAAATTTGTACGGCACGGAAAACATTCGCACCATCTTCCATTTGGAACAATCCCTAAAAGCCCAGGGCCTTTTTAAGCGCGATAAAGATTATGTAGTCACCAGCGAAGGCGAAGTGGTGATCGTGGATGAATTTACCGGCCGTTTACTGAAAGGACGCCGCTACAACGAAGGCTTGCACCAAGCCATCGAGGCCAAAGAGGGCGTGGAAGTCCAAGAAGAATCCATGACCTTGGCGACCATCTCCTTCCAGAACTATTTCCGCTTGTACGAAAAACTGTCCGGCATGACGGGAACGGCCGCTACCGAACAAGAGGAATTTCACCAGGTGTACGAACTGGACGTGGTGGAGATCCCGCCCAACAAACCGGTAATTCGTGACGACCGCGCGGATCGTATTTACAAAACCGAAATCGGTAAATTCAAGGCGATCTCCAAGCAAGTCAAGGAACTCAACGAAAAAGGGCAGCCGGTGCTTATCGGTACGGCCTCCATTGAAAAGAACGAGCTTCTGAGCGGTCTTTTGAAGAAAGAAAAAATCAAACATGAGATTTTGAATGCCAAAAATAACCTGCGCGAAGCGAAAATCGTGTCCGGAGCCGGCCAAAAAGGGTCAGTAACACTGGCCACCAACATTGCCGGCCGTGGTACGGACATCGTGCTGGGCGACGGCGTCAAAGAATTGGGCGGGCTTATGGTGCTCGGTACCGAACGCAACGAATCCCGCCGGGTGGATAACCAGCTACGTGGCCGTGCCGGACGCCAGGGCGATCCGGGTGCCAGTCAATTTTTCGTAAGTACCGAGGACGACCTGATGCGTATCTTCGGGGGCGAAAAAATTAGCGGTATTATGCAGCGCTTGGGTGTGGATGACGAAACGCCGATTCAAAACCGCACCATTTCCAAGAGTTTGGAGGGCGCGCAAAAGAAGGTGGAAGGCTTTAACTTCGACATGCGTAAAAACGTCGTGAAATACGACGACGTCATGAACCGCCACCGAAAAGCCATTTACTCCATGCGCCGTGAAATCCTCAAACAAACCGACGTTAAAAAACGTATTCGGGCGTTTATCGACGAAGAGTCACAGGCACTCGGCAACTCACCACTACTTACCACCGACCAGTTCGAAGACATCGTTACCGAGATTTTCCCGTTCGATGATCCTACCCTGGATCGCTTGTTCGACAGTCCCGCCGATACGTTTCCCAAAACCCTACGAACCGAAGCATTGGAATTGTATGAATCTCGCGAAACGGCGTTCGGCGAGGACGTCATGCGCAAAATTGAACGCGACGTGTTCTTGCAAGTCCTGGATAACTTATGGATGCAACACCTGGAAAACATGGATCACATGCGCCAGGGCATTCACTGGATCAGCGTTGGGCAGCGTGACCCGTTGGTAGAGTACCGGCGCGAAGCCAAGCGCATGTTCGAGGAGATGCAACAACAGTTGCGCCATGACGTGTTGCGTACACTGTTCCACGCCCAGCCGATTGATGAAAGCCAGCTGGAGCAATCCACTGACACCGAACTTACCCGGGCCGCCCGATCTTCCGTGGACAACGCCGATCGGATCACCCAAGCCGAAGGCTATGAAGAAGTTGATTTCGTGCCCGCCAAAAAGGCCGCCACGGTCAAGAAACAAAGCAAGGCCACGCGTAAAAAATCGCGCAAGGCCGAACGCCAACGCAAAAAGAAAAACCGAAAATAGCGAGTAAAGCAAAAAGTAATACGTAAAAAGAAGCACGGATTAAGAAGTAAGACATATGCATTTTATCTCAAGTGAGGACCAAGCCGGGAGTTCATTAACCTTTATACTTCATACGAAATACTTCATACTTCAACTCCGAAAGGAGTTGACGCAGTGAAGCACAAAGTCAGCGAAGTAACCCTCCCCAGCGGCGCGGCCGGGTTATTGATTCATGTTCCCGATGCCAGCGTGATGAATTTTGAATTCAATTTTCGGGCGGGGGAGTATTTAGTGGATCGCGACAAATGGGAAACCCCGCATTTAATGGAGCACCTGATGATGGGCGCCAACGAGTCGCACCGCAAAGCCCGCACGTTTCAGGAGGAGTTCGAAAAAAACGGCGCCTATTGTAACGCTAGCACCGGCGCGTACGACATTACCTACGAAGCGGAGTGCGCCGACTTTGAGTGGGATCGCATTCTGGACTTAATCGGTACCGCCATGAGCCGGCCGCTATTTTTGGAGGAGGAATTCAAAGCCGAGTACGGCAACGTCCGCGAGGAACTTATGGCCCGCAGCAACGGGCATTTCCGGCATTTGAGCCTGGCGCTGCGCGAGGCCTTCGGGTTTTACGCCATGACCGATCATGAGCGGCTCAGACTAATTGAAAACGTCAATTTGCCCGACATAAAAGCCCACTACAAATCCACGCATACGCTGCAAAATTTGCGTTTCGTGATTGCCGGAAAAATCACCCCGAAACGGCGCAAGTTCATTAAGCAGTATCTTGAAAATCTGGAACTTGCCCCCGGCGACACCCGCTTGGAGCTACCCCATGAAGTGCCCCGTACGCTCACTAAGCCACTGGTGATTAAAAACAAAACCGTGGAAAATCTGTATTTTTACATCGATACTTTCATGAATCGCCGGATGCGCGATCCGGAGCAAGACGCGCTGAGTCTTATTAATATGATGTTCACCGAAACCCTGTATTCGCGAATTTTGGGTAACGCGCGGGAACGCGGCCTGGCCTACCACGTGAGTTCCGGTTACGGCCAAACCCGTGATAGTAGCAACTGGTGGATCGGCGCGCAGATTATGCCGCAAAATGCCGAAGCGCTGTACGACATCATTGCCCGGGAACTGAGAAAAGTTTTCAGGGGCGATCTGCACGATGACGACGTTACCGCGGCCAAACAGTACGCTCTTGGAAGATACCAGCGCAGCGGGCAAACGGTGGCCGGTATAGCCGGTAGCTACAGCGGCCGTTACTTTTTCGACGGCGAGATCGAGGATTTTTATAGCGTGCCGGATCGTATCCGGGCGGTGTCCAAAAACCGCATCGTGGCCATTACCGAAGCCATGTTCGCCGATAATGTCTGGGGTATGGGTTTACTGGGCAATGCCAGTGAACGAACCGCCGCCGATCTGCATAAAAAAGTCGGCAAACTCTTTTAGTTCCCAAAACGCTTGAGCTTAACCGGAAACGGCTTTATACTGGCGGTCAGTTAGCATAAAGGAAATATATGGATCCCAAACAAGAAGACCAGGCCAATAATGCCGCGCCCCAACAAACCCCGCAGCCGCAGCAACCCCAACCTCAGCCGGATGCACAAAAGAATAATGAACCCCCCGCGCCGGAGTCCCAGCCACCGGCTTCTCCGCGGCCACAAGTCATAACGCCGCAGTCACCACCGCCCGAAGAACAGCCGAAAAACGCGCCACAATCCGGCGAACCGAAGCCCTCGGAGACACCGCCGTCTAACGCTACGCCCCAAAATAATGAAACCCAAAGCGAGCCCGCGCCGGCTTCGGCCGGGCAGCCGCAATCTCCGCAACCGGAACAAGCCGGTGGCGCGGCCGGTGAGCCGGCTCCCGTGTCTCCCGGCCAACAGCAAACCGCTCCACAGCAACCAAGCCAAGCGCCCGCAGCTTCGCCGGCCGCCCCTGTGGGGACACCACCGACCGGCGACACGACGTCCGGCAAACAACCCACGCCACCACAACCACCACAACAGCCAACTCCGCCACAACCGCCACAACAACCAACCCCACCGCAACAATCACCAACGCCGCCGAGTGGAGGCCAACAACCAACCGCGCAACCGCAAACCTCCGGTATGGGTGGTACACAACCGCCACAACAAGCCGCGCCGCAAAAATCCAAAAGTAAAAAGAAACTACTGCTTTTCATTGCCATACCCGTATTAGTGGCGCTTACCGCGGCCGGCGTATTTCTGGGACTGCAGGTCTTCGGCAATAGCCTGACTTTGGCGGACTACGAAGGCGAAAAGTTCAGCATAAGTTATCCGGAGGGGTACGAACAAGAAGAAGATGACCAGTCCGTGGTATTCAGCGAACCACTGGAAGAAGGCCAGGACGAGGACACCCAATCACAAGTAATCGTTTACTATTATGATATTCCGCAAAATCTTCCCCAGGAGCAACGTGACCTTTTTAGGAGTAGTTACGAGAACTTGAGTCAAACGTTCAAAGACACCGTTGCCAGTGATAACGAAGGCGAACTGAGAAACGTCGATGAGTCGGATACCGAATTGATCGGTGAGCCAGCGGAGCGAATCAAAGGCGATCTGTTCCGCGACGGGAGTAAACTGGGAGATTTCGTGCTTATATCCCGCTTAACCGATAACGATTTTATTATGTTAGCGGTGGCCGGTCATGTTGACGATCCCGAAATTTCCGCCAACGCCCAAAAGATTATTGACTCCTTTCAAATCAAAAATTAGTTCGCGGGTTCATCTTGCGTATAATGTAAGGCATGTCGACAGTTTTAGATGAAGTGCGGGCTTTGTATTCGGTCGTAAACGACGCCTGCGAACAACTACGAATTGAGCGGTCAAGCCAAGAGCTGGAGAAGTTGCGCGTGGAGTCCCAAGCGCCGGATTTTTGGCAGGATAACTTGGCGGCCCAAGCGGCCATGAAAAAAATCGCCAAGCTGGAAAAACGGGTGACACCGTGGGCGCAGCTACGAAAAAACACCGCGGATTTGTTAGAACTTGCCGAACTGGACGATCCGGCGCTGCAAGATGACATCCAAGCCCAACTGGCCGTTAACCAAAAAACCTACGAATCATTAAAGGGCGAGCTACTTTTAAGCGGGCCGTACGATGACCACGACGCTTACCTGAGTATTTATGCCGGCGCGGGCGGGACGGACGCGCAGGACTGGGCGGAAATGTTGCTGCGGATGTATACCCGCTGGGCGGAATCACAAAACCTGGACGTTCATTTATTAGAACAATCCGCGGGGGACGAAGCGGGAATCAAAAGCGCGCTGTTGGAAGTTTCCGGAGCCAATATTTACGGAAAATTAAAGAGTGAACACGGCGTGCACCGGTTGGTACGCTTGAGCCCGTTCAATTCCGATAACTTGCGCCAAACCAGCTTCGCCAAAGTGGAAGTCATGCCGGTTATCGATGAGCCCGAGGAAGTCGAGGTAGACGAAAAAGACCTGAAAATCGATGTCTACCGCAGCGGTGGTAAAGGCGGACAAAGCGTTAACACCACTGATTCCGCGGTGCGCGTCACGCACGAACCTACTGGTATCGTGGTGGCCATTCAAAACGAACGCAGCCAACTGCAAAATAAGGAAACGGCCATGAATATCTTGCGTTCCCGGCTCGCACAACTGCAAATTCAGCAACACGCCGAAAAAATCAGTGAATTGAAAGGGCCGAACGAAGCCGCGGAGTGGGGGAACCAAATCCGTAATTACGTACTGCACCCGTACAAGCAGGTCAAAGACGTGCGCACCAAGCACGAGTCGTCCGATCCCGACAAAGTCCTGGACGGACAAATAGACGAATTCATCCAAGCATATTTAGAAGCCACCCTTGGCAAAGACTAAACCGCTCACGCTTGCGGTTTAGAAGTGGTTCATAGATAATAATACCCGTTAATAACGGGGAGTTATTTTATGAGAAAATCACCGGAGTTTTTAAAGTTGCGCATGTCACCGGAAGATAACGAGGCCTTACGCCAAAGGCGTGAAGCCCGCGAGCGCCAAAATGCCGAAGAACAAAGCGTTGCCGAAAACAAAGAGCTACTTAAAAGAGTAAGGAGCTTTACGGACAAGATGCTTTATAGCGGCGTGGCGGTAAATACCACAGATTCAGACGGGTCTACTAAAGACGAGGAGGGCTGGGTGACATTGCGAACGCTAGCCGATACGAGGCCACATGTGGTTTTAAAAGCAAGAGTTGAGCGCATGCTGCTATCCCCTCCAGGGGCTGGCGGGCGTCGTTTCCAGGACAGAATCGTGACTCGTTTTAGCTACGATGACAACAGCGCGTCACTAGAGCCGCAGCCTTTGCTTTCACTCGATTACCATGATAAATCCGAGACGCCCAACGAACGCACCTACGATCCGCGTTCGGTACGCGTTCATCCGGAGTTGGGGCTGGAGCCATTCTATATGAATTTTATACCCACACATCCAAAAGGCGACGAACGCGTTGACTCTCATAAAGTTGCCGTACTTTCGGAAATTGAATCGGAAATAATCGATCCGATTTTTCAAGCCCGCACCGCGGAAGGGGCACCCCGAAAATAAATTAAAAATCCGGCTCTTCCAAAACCGTTATAATTGCTATAAAAATTCGTGTAACCTAAGACTTGCACTTGAGCTCAAGAAGCAATTTCTCCTTAAATAATCGATTTGCAATCAGAGCCACACACTTGAGGCTCATTTGGTATTTCTCGTGAGGAGTTTCAGCGAGGCGTACTTTCGGTACGGTGAGTGAACACCGCAAACGAAAATTACTTATTGAGCCAAGAGCAACGGCAATAAAGCGAACTTTGTTTGCCTTTTTGCCCGTTGTGGTGCATGTGTCACGATAAACCACTCTCACATTTGTGATCCCAGATTCAATTTATCTTTGAGGACGCAGACTGAGCCGTACTTGTCCGTACGGTGAAGGAGAACCGCAGAAGAAAATTGGATATGGATATACGGGTTTCGTGAGGCATGCACTTGAGCTCAAGAAGTAATTTCTCCTTGAGGAACGGACTGAGGCGTATCGAGATACGGTGAGGGAGTACTCACAAAGGAAAATTACTTATTGAGCCAAGAGCAACGGCAATAAAGCGAACTTTGTTTGCCTTTTTGCCCGTTGTGGTGCATGTGTCACGAGTGTATAATAACGCTAATGATTCTACTGGATCGGGTCACCAAAGTATACGGCCGCAGCCACGGCGCCCTGGAACGCGTAAGTCTACACGTAGAACCGCGTGAATTCGTGGTATTGGTCGGCGCCAGCGGGGCGGGCAAATCAACCGTTCTAAAGCTGCTCACCAAAGAGGAACGGCCAACTTCCGGGAAGATCGTGGTCGGCGGTATCGACTACGACAAACTGAAAGACAGGGACATTCCGCTGCTGCGTCGCAAAATCGGCGTGGTCTTCCAGGATTTTAAACTGCTGCCCAATAAAACGGTGCACGAAAACGTGGCTTTCGCGCTGGAGATTGTCGGCTACGGCAACAAGGAAATCCAGCACACCGTTCCCAAAGTTTTGGAAATCGTCGGCCTACGGGGCAAAGACAAGCGTTATCCGCATGAACTTTCCGGCGGCGAGATACAGCGGGTGGCCATTGCCAGATCCGTGGTTCGCCAGCCAAAGATTTTAATAGCCGACGAGCCTACCGGTAATCTTGACCCCAAGCACGCCTGGGAAGTCATTAAAGTATTGGAAAAAATCAACCACTACGGCACCACCGTGCTTTTGACTACGCACAACCAAGACATCGTTAATAAGCTCAAGCGGCGGGTCGTGGTGTTGGAAGACGGTAAAATTATCAGTGACCGCGCCGGTGGAAAATACAAAGAGGGTAAGATATGAGCCGCCCGGTCAAACCGCCAAACAGCCACCGGCTCATTACGTTTTTGCGTATTTTAAAAACCGGTTTGCAAAACTTCGTGCGCAACGCCTGGTTAAGCATTGCCGCCATGGCGGTGATGGTCATTACGCTGGGGATTATTTTGTTTTCCGTAGTGGCCAGCGCCACGTTTAACAACACCATTACGCAAATCACCGACAAAATTGATATCTCGGTGTATTTAAAAGATGAAGTCGATGAAGAAACGCGCTCCGGACTATTACAGCAGGTGCGCGGGCTGGACAACGTGGAATCCGTGGAGTTCGTGTCCAAGGAACAAGCCCTGGAGGAATACCGCGCTGCCAACGAAAACAATATCGATTTACTGTTGGCGATTTCCCAAACCGACAATCCGCTCCCGGCGAGCTTGCGCATTAAACCCAAGGACGTTAACCGCATAGAGGAGATCAGAAGTTTCGTGGAGCAGCCGGATATCAAGCAACTGCAATCCGACGAAACCTCTTATTCCGCCGATCGAAAAGAGGCGATTGACAGCATTACCAGCGCGACCAGCTTTTTACGGCAGGTGGGGGTTGCCGCCGTGGTGATTTTCACCGTGATATCCATGTTAATTATCTTTAACACCATTCAAATGGCCATATTTAACCGCCGCGAAGAACTCCGCATTATGCGACTGCTCGGTGCTAATACCAGTTATATTCGTGGGCCATTCATCGTGGAGACGATTATTTACGGAATTGTGTCCGCTATCGTTTCCGTTTCCATCGGGGCTTCGCTGTTTTCCATTGCTTCCAACGCCTTCGCCGCCAATAGTTTGGGACTTTTGGACATAAGCTACGCTTATTCCTACTTTAACGAAAACTTTGTGCTTATTTTGACTTCGCAATTGGCTATCGGTATACTCATTGGAGCCGTATCGTCCTACATTGCCACGCGGCGCTACTTGAAGTTCAAATCTTCAAAGTAAGTTAAGCTAAATACGACTCATTCAAGTCCACAACAAACAGTAGTATAAACAAACAAATATCGCTTGTCATAACAAGGAGGGTGTGGTATTATGCTACTGCTTAGATTTAAAAACGAAAAAACAAAACAAAATTCCAAAATGAAAAACAACGTAAAACATCTGTTCGCGCGTAAAAGGCTACTGCTGGTTATTGGCCTATTCGTTTTTTCCGTGGCCATGGTGCCGTTCGTGCACGCCGATCGCTACTCCAATGAGATTGAAGAGCTACAAGAAGAAAATGCCCAGGCCGAGGAGCATACTCACGAACTACTTATTAAAGCCGAAAACATCCAGGAAAAGATAGATGGCCTACAAGACCATATTGACAAATTGCAGGCGCGAATACAGGACAATAAAGCTAAAAGTGCACAGCTTAAAAAGGATATAAAGAAAGCCGAAAAAGAGCTTGAATACCAAAAAGATGTGCTCGGCCAAAACATCAAAGCCATGTACATAGAGGGTGACATTAGTACCCTGGAAATGCTGGCCACCAGTAAAGACCTGAGCCAGTTCGTGGATAAGCAGCAGTACCGTGATGTCGTGAAAGACAAAATTAAAGACAAAGTCGATAAAATTACCGAACTTCGCCTGAAGTTACAGGGGCAACGTGAAGAAGTGCAGCGACTCATTAAGGAAGACGAACAACTGCGTTCCGAAATTGCCGAGCAAAAAGAGGAAAAGAACCGATTGCTTAATTTGAACCGAGCAGAGCGAGCCGAGGTAAACCAAGAAATCCAGGAAAATAACGAACGTCTCGAAGAACTTTATGCTGCACAAGCTGCTTTAGCTGCTGCAGTAAGAAACGGTACTTATAAATCAGCACCCGTTGGCCCGGTTTCTGGTGGTGAAATAATCGGCAACGTGGGGAATACCGGATTTTCATCGGGAGCTCACCTGCACCTAGAGGTGCGACTAAACAACTCAACCAGGAATCCTGCACCGTACATAAAGCACATTCCTGTGCGCGGATCTTATGTTTCACAGGGTTATAATTGGCCAAATACGTGGTACGCAAGCGGCTATCACTCGGGTATAGATTATGCTGGTGGAGACGGCGCAGTGCGGGCTATCGATAGCGGGTATATGTACCGTGGTTGCTCGAATGATTTATTGGATACGAGAAACAACGCTTATGGATACGTAGCAATTGTTGAACACCCGGGTGGTCATATTAGTGTCTACGGACATATGTCCGGTGGACCAAGTGCTTGTGACTATAATGTAGCCCCTTAGAAGACATAGTAAGATTTGTAAAAAAACATGTGTGAACCGTGAGCGGTTTTGTGGCATAATGGTGCGGCATGAATGAGGAAATGAACACTCAAAAACGGGTCGGTAGTGAGTCCGGGCAAAAGTCCAAAGGCTTAAAAAAAGTAGCGCTTTTCGGTGTTGCCGGGTTGCTCATTTTCGTACTGGGCATCGGTGCCGGCTTTGTGGGGCGGGAGGAGCTACGGCGCAGCATCCAACAAGGCAGCGTAGAGCGTGATGAGCTACCGGAGGATCTGTCTTACGATGAAGTAGAAACCGTCTACGACAGCTTGCGTACCAACTTTGACGGCGAGCTAAGCGAAGACGAGCTCCTTGAAGGCCTAAAAAATGGACTGGTTAAAGCCAGCGGCGATCCATACACCGAATATCTTGACGAAGAAGAAGCGACCTCGTTCGAGGAGGGGCTAAGCGGCAGCTTTACCGGTATCGGGGCGGAACTGGGCAAGGACGAACAATCCATTGTTATCGTGGCGCCACTGAGCGGTTTCCCGGCGGAAAAAGCCGGGCTGCAACCCCGTGACGTGATTGCCGAAATTAACGGCGAAAACGCCTACGACATTTCCATATCCGAAGCCGTGGATAAAATTCGCGGCGAAAAGGGTACCACGGTAGAACTCACCATTATTCGCGGCGAAACCGAACGCATTGAGGTAGAAATCACGCGGGATGAAATCACCATTCCCAGCGTGGAATATGAAGTGCGCGAGGACAACATCGGGTATATAAAAATCTCTCGGTTCGGCACGGATACGACCGGTCTCGTGAACGACGCGGCCACGGAATTAATGAACCAAGACGTAGAAAGCATAATCGTGGACGTTCGCGGTAACCCCGGCGGGTTAATGGACGCCTCCGTAGCCGTGGCCAGTTTGTGGGTGGATAGCGGCGAAGTAATCGTTGACCAGCGCCGATCCGACGAAAGCGTGGAAACCGAGCGGGTCTCCGGTAACTCGGTTTTTGGCGATATTCCAACGGTAGTACTCATCAACGAGGGCAGTGCCAGTGCCAGTGAGATTTTAGCCGGCGCCCTGCATGATCACGGCAAAGCCACGCTTATCGGCGAAAAGACCTACGGCAAAGGCAGCGTGCAACGCCTGATCGAGTTTGGCGACGGGTCGGAACTAAAAGTCACCGTGGCTCGCTGGTTTACCCCGAACGGCCGTAATATCGACGAAGAGGGCATAGAACCCGATCAAAAAGTAGAGCGCACCATAGAAGATTTCGAAGCCGACCGCGACCCCCAACTCGACGCCGCTTTGAAAGAACTCAAGAACTGACCCAGTTTATCGTTTGAGTGTTATATAACTAGTTATATAACAGTTGTCGGTTGTTCGTTGTCAGTTTTCAGTGAAGAAGCTATAGTGAACATTTTAGAAAAGCCACGATCTTGGAACTCACAGAAATAGTGCCGACAGGCACCATTTTTACTCAAACAGTCCTCGCACCCAAGGGCGCCTGATTCTCACAACGCTCGTCCAGGTTGCTTCAGAGCCTGGAATCGCCCATAAGTAAACAAGAGACTAGAAAACGCTGATGCTTGCGCATCGTTGCTTTTTGCGTGCATAATGATGGGAAGTAATAGGAGCTCTTTATGTCAACGCAACCAATATCGGAAAGACTTGTATCTTCGTGGGAAAGGCAGTATGAAGTCGCAAGCCGCCCTGTTTTTTACGAAACTGACGCTATTCGAGAGAGAATTCTAGGTGATATTGAGCCGTTGCGGGCTGAACACGAAAGACTCTTCAACACGTATCTAGGTTATATTGAGGATAACCCTTGGGCGCATTTTAATCACGATCGCGATTCAGCTGTTGTGCGACTACGAAGACATAGCGAGATGAGTTCTGCGTCGTATCTTGAATATCATAAAGTATACGGACAGCCAGTGCCAGTAGTTGACGAACGAAGCAGAATAAATCCAAGTATATTAGTGCAACCTTACATGAAAAGGGAATACAATACTCGTGAAAAAGACTATGTCAAAGAAGTAAAAGTGCTTGGTTGGCAGGTTATTGAGCGGCCAGCTAACGACGATACTCACCCAAAACCTCCAAAAATACTTACGCACAAGACATTTGAAAAAGTAAATGGTTTGCTCCAATTCATTGACAGAAAACCAGTAAGTACCGATATCGAAAAGCGTTTAATGTATCAGGCAAAATTATTGGAGTTTGAAAGGATCCAATTACCTACAATCCACCGCGAGCTTGGTGAGCATGCAGCCGTGTTAGAGCTTATCAAACGTGGTGCAAGTGCGCTTGAATCACTCGGCGTGTCTGCACCAAAAATCGGCAATATAGCCCTTGCAGAACAAAGCTAACTAATTGGAATGCTTTCTTGATGATTTCTTCTGTCTGGGTTAGTATTTAAAGAATAGTTTAGAGGGAGTAGCGAGCGTGGCAAAGAAGCCGACCGGAGGATTTTGCATGTGGATGCGAGACAAGGCGACAGTGAGTAGCGGACTGAGGCGTACTAACGGTACGGTGAATGAGCAACGGAGCTGTCAACGCAGTATCGCGCCACAAACGTTGACAAGGTTTCTGACTTTGTCAGGAAGCAGGGCAACGTGATGCGAAAGCCGACGAAGTTTATGTTTGTTACCGGTGGCGTTTTGTCGGGACTCGGCAAAGGTATCACCGCCGCCTCCATCGCCCGTCTCCTAAAATCCCGCGGCTTGAGCGTCAACGTTCAAAAATGCGATCCGTACTTAAACCGTGACGCCGGCTTATTGAACCCGGCGGAACACGGTGAGTGCTTCGTGACCAAAGACGGCGCGGAAACCGATCTGGATCTTGGTCATTACGAGCGTTTTATGGATCAGGAGCTGACCCAAAGCAGCAGCTTAATGAGCGGCCGCGTCCTAGAAAAAGTGCTCCAGGACGAACGCAACGGAAAATACGGCGGCAAAACCGTGCAATTTATCCCGCACGTTACCAAAGCCATTCAAAAAGAGATCATGAAAGCCGGCGAAGGCTATGACGTGCACATCGTGGAAATTGGCGGCACGGTGGGTGATTATGAAGGCTTGAGCTTTTTGGAGGCCATTCGTGAACTGGCCCAAAGCGTGGGGCGCGAAAACTACGCGTTCGTGCACGTGGTGTATCTGCCGTATCTGGGCGCCAGTAAGGAAATCAAAACCAAGCCGGCGCAAAACGCCGTAAAGGATTTGCGCGGTTTGGGAATCGTTCCCGACGTACTGGTCGCTCGCAGCGAATCTTCCGCTCCCAAGGCCGTGATTAATAAGCTGAGTATGTTTAGCGGCGTACCGCCGGAAGCGATTGCTTTGCTTCCGAACGCGCCGTCAATCTACCAAGTACCGCTGACGCTGGAAAAAGCCGGTATTAGCGAGGTAATTATCAAACGTTTGGGAATAAAAGCCGGTCGGCCGAAACTCAAGGACTGGGAGAAGATGGTCAAAAAGGCCAAGGGCAATCATAAAAAGAAGCTCACCGTGGGTGTGGTGGCCAAATATATGGATAACGAAGACACCTACATGTCGGTGTTCGAGGCGCTCTACGCCGCGGCTTGGTGGCAAGATGTCAAGTTACATATAAAATGGATTGATGCCGAAAAAGTGGAGGCCGAGGGTTCGTTGTCACATTTCGTGGAAAACGTGGACGGCATCGTGGTGCCAGGCGGTTTCGGTACCCGGGCGCTGGAGGGTAAAATCATTGCCGCTCAGTACGCGCTCAAGCACAAACTTCCGTACTTGGGATTATGTTTGGGCTTACAAATGGCGGTAGTGGCCGCCGCCCGCAATGCGGGGGTCAAAGATGCCAGCAGCCAGGAAATTGATCCCGAAAGCGAGCACGTAGTAATTAGCACCATGGCCGGGCAAAAAGGCTTGGAAAACACTGGCGGCACCATGCGGCTCGGCGACTATCCGTGCGAACTCACCAAGGGTAGCGTGGCACGTAAAGTATACGGAACCGGCGCGATTACCGAACGGCACCGCCACCGTTACGAGTGCAGCAACGAGTACCGCGATAAATACGAGCAGTGGGGAATCGCGGCCAGCGGCACCAGCCCGGACGAAAAACTGGTGGAGGTCATTGAAGGCGTGGATCATCCGTTCTTTTTGGCCAGCCAGTTTCACCCGGAGTTCAAATCTCGCCCCAATCGGCCACACCCCATGTTCAACGGGTTTATCGAAGCCTGTTTTAAGGTGAACTCTCGCAGATAGCGCCACTTGCCGAAATATCGTGAAAGAGTCCGCCACGGGGCTTGCTTAAATTATTAGAATGCGTCATCATAAACACTAGTAGTAACAAGGAACTTTCAATGAACGACGAAAACCAAGAAAATCAAGGCCAAGCGCCGCAAGAAAATCAGCAAACGCAAGCCAATCCGTCCAATGATCCGCAGCCAAAGGCCAAGAAAATACTGCTGGTTGAAGATGACGACGCGCTGGCAAGTGTCTACACCACGCGTTTCCAGGCCGAAGGGTTTGATACCAAACGGGTTCCCAACGGGGAAGACGCGCTTTCCTCGGCCATGGAATACAAGCCGGATATCATTTTGCTGGACGTGATGATGCCCAAGGTCAGCGGGTTCGACGTGCTGGACATTTTGCGTAATACGCCGGAAACCTCCAACGTAAAGGTGGTAATGTTAACCGCGCTTAGCCAGGACAGCGACAAACAACGCGCCCAGGATTTGGGCGTTGATGATTATTTGGTGAAGTCGCAGGTGGTTATTGCGGACGTGGTAGAACGCGTTAAAGCCCACCTGGCGTCCTGACCCAAACATCCAGTCTGTTTTCTGGTAAAACCAGAAATACCACTGGATGTTTGTCTTTGGCCAGCTTGAATATTTTATCCTTACGAGTCGCAGTCACCGTATATTAATACGCCTCCTTGGCGCTTCGCGGATAAAATTTCAATCTGGCACAAAGTCAGTACGCCAGGTTTAGTACTCGGTCCGCTCCTCGAAAAGAACGACCAAACTGTACTCAAGTGTGAGCACTAAGCGCGCGATTCATGTTTCTTGGCCAGCTTGAATATTTTATCCTTACGAGTCGCAGTCACCGTACGTTCAGTACGCTTCCTTGGCGCTTCGCGGATAAAATTTCAATCTGGCACAAAGTCAGGACGCCAGGTTTAGTACTCGGTCCGCTCCTCGAAAAGAACGACCAAACTGTACTCAAGTGTGAGCACTAGGCGCGCGATTCATGTTTCTTGGCCAGCTTGAGTATTTTATCCTTACGAGTCGCAGTCACCGTACGTTCAGTACGCTTCCTTGGCGCTTCGCGGATAAAATTTCAATCTGGCACAAAGTCAGGACGCCAGGTTTAGTACTCATACCGTCGAGCCTGCTTTGTTCTGAACGCAAGTTGACATTATAGCAAAATAATGCTAGTGTTTTTATAGTTAAACAACTATAAAACAATGAAAAGCTTTGAACAAGACCCACTCTCTTCTGACGCCGTTGAGCAAGTAAAGCCGTTCGTAACTGATATAGACCAGGAAACGGAAGCGCGACACCAACAGCTAGAATTGCATAACTTGGGCGAAGGTGCTCTTTCCATTGATCTGAGCACAGTTGAGCCACTAGAGATGCGTGAAACCTCGGCTCTCGTAGCGGTAATGGATGTTGCGGGCAGAGGGGTTAAATTGTGGGCACCCGCCGAGAGTGGCAGGATCAACCCGAACGGTTTTTTGTTTCTTGGCTCCCAAGAGTACGACCCGGATACTAAAGCCGATGAAGATGAGGCGCGGCCGGCTTCGGACGCTGTTATGCCGGTTCGCGAGAATAGCGGTGAAAAGGTGTACGGGAGAGCCCACCACGCGAAACGTCTCGGTCTTGAGGACGATCATGTCTCCAGGAACCATTTTTCGGTGTCTTACGAGAACGGCCGCGTAAACATTACCGATCTAGAATCAACTAACGGCACATCAGTAATTACGAATCCACTTGAAACCCCTGAAAGTCAAGAAAAAGAAGGCAATTTTGAACGTAAAATTGATGACGTATCCTACGAGCTAAGAGGGGCGTTCGCCGTAAACGAACGGGAAAGATCGCTTGTGTTCGAATCCACGGACAAGGAAGGCAATTCGCACACTTTTTTTGTTTACCGCTCAAATTCGGAAGGAAGTTTGCGGGTTTCGCAAGGTATTGAAAGCCAAAGTCAGCGTTTCGTAAAAGGACCCGAAACCGGTTCACTCGCACAATACACGCAAGATACCCAACTGCACCCGGAGTTTAGGAAAATCGTAGAGGAAGCCAGTGAGTTTTATGGAGATCATGCTCCGTACACCGACCCTCGAGAACTTTTTATGGCGCATCACGAAGCCGTGGTCAGTATGAATGAATTTTATGAGAAAGTTGGAGTTCTTGGGTTCGGTAATCGCGAATTAAATGGGCTTTTACAGCAAGTACGAACCGGAACTCTTGGAGAGCAAGACGTTGCCGAACAACTCGGTGTCGGGGCAGGAGAAGCCGGTGATGCGCTCAGTGACTACGTTGAAAAAATAAATAGTGAACTATCAAAAGAGGAAGGAGTGCCCACGTTCGACTCACCGGTAGAGACGTATATGGACAGCCACCCTCATCTTGGGCAGATTACAAAAGAGGTTTACGAGGCTTCCATAAATGGCGCACGCGTGCATTGGCACATGGCGTATGACAAAGAAGGGCGCGTATGGATCGATCGGATTCGCTCCGCGGATAGCAGGGCAACGGCATATGGTACCGACGAGACGATGATGTATTCAGGAATATTAACCACCAAACCGCTTGAGTATAATAAGCAGACAACCGCTATACCAACAAGATTCACCTCTACGAAGGCAAGTGGCGAGTACGTAGATATTTCCAAATTCTTAGATCAGTTTGCTCCGATTAAATCATTTAGAGCGTCGAGAGGTGTAGAGCGACAAGAAAATAATAAAAGAAAGGCAAAGCTCTAAACTAAATTTCTGGATACGAGGCGTGCTTTAGCGGCCAAAGCTTTGCAACGTTTTGCTCACGTCTACGAGCTGGACGGTGTCGCGTTTGTCGCTCGTGACTTCTTGAAACGTAAGGAATCGCTGGCTGGTTGGTTCATGTTCCAGCCACTCCACGTAGTCGTCAAGGGGTGCCCGGCTTTCACGCAAAGTCTTGGCGAGTGTGCTTTTCTCGATTCGTTCCGCTCCCGCAAGCATGTATTCGATTGCCCGGAAACTGCCACGGCACGCGAAATTCGCCTCGTTCATCATGAAACGGGCGACCTTTTGATTTTCAAAATAGGTATGGGAGTTATCAAAGGTTTCAGCGGGGAGCACCCAGTGTTGTGGGGTTTCGCGCGAGAACTCTTTATTTAAAAAATCACGAAACGAGTCTACCGAAACAAAGCTATCGGGCAGGTGAAGTTTTGGCGGCAACTCTATAGAATGCATCTTAAAAAGTACGCATAAAAGCGGGTTACTTACTCAACGGTAACTTCGGTGCGGGGAGCTGATGCTCCGGTGAAACGCTTGAAGTTGCGTTTTTGAAAGCGAACTACGCCATCACGCGCGGCGTGGATGGTGTAGTTTTTGCTCATGAATGTGCCATCGCCGGCACGCTTGGTAGCGCCGGTTTGGCGAATAATAACTTGGCCAATTTTGACCTTTTGGCCACCGTATAGTTTTACGCCGAGGCGTTTGCCGGCGCTATCGTGAACATTTTTGGCGGTACCGCCAGCCTTCACATGACTCATCAGGCTTCTCCTGTCGCTAATGCCTGCTCAGATGCAGAGCATCTGACTCCGCATGAGCTCGCCGCGACTGCCGGTTTGCCAGCTCCAGTACCCCCTTCACCGTACTTGTAGTACGGCTCGGTCCGTGCTTCGCTGTCAAACCGCCATTCATCGGCGCAGGGAAAACCCTGAATTTCTCGGCATCAGTTTGTTAATTAACTTCTTGCTTTACGTTCTTTTTAGAACGACGAGCTCACGGCCGACGATTTGACCTTCTCGGTGATAGATCAACTCCTCGTTTCTTGCGTGAGCAAAACTTAATCGAGTATACCCCAGTTCGTTCAATTTTTCAAGCACCGGTAAATGCCTAAAAGTCTGTTGTCTGTTGTCTGTTGTCTGTTGTCTGTGGCGTGCCCATGCCGGCACGGCGAGGCACATTCGAAAACCCGACTCCGTCTGCGAGGCCACGTTTTTTAAAAACTTTTCGTGGATGGTGTCCACGTCACGCATGACTTTTTGCAGCGTAGCGTGATCCGGCGCGGAAGAAAACGGTCGTCCCAAGTACGTTTCGCAAGCGATGGTAGCCGAGAGCCGAGAGCCGGAAGCTGAGAGCGCAGGCCAGGAGTAATCCGTTGCATCGCCATTTTCCACCTTCCATTTGCCACCTGCCACCTTCCATCTTCCACCTTCCACCTTCCATTTTTGCTGGAGCCAGTCCATGTTGCGCCGGGCGTATTCGACCATACGTGCATCGAGATCCGTTCCAGTCACTTGATATCCCATTAGTAGCGCTTCTTGTAGTATCACGCCCGTTCCGCAAAACGGATCAAAAACTGATAGAGGATGGGGGATTGAGGATTGAGGGTTTTTTTCTTCGTTCTCCTGTCCTCGATCTTCAATCTTTTTAATTTGGCCTACAGCCAAATTAATTATCGTTTGGGCTAATTTCGGTGGGAGCATGCCGACCTTTGCGTCCCGGGCCGGCCGGGCTTGGTCGCGGGCGGCGTAAGCGTCGATATCTTGCACGTTGGTAGTTTGTGCCAGGTAGGTTTCGTTGCCGTCACGCAGCAAAATGAGCTCCCAATTGTGCGAGGTAAATAATTTGTTATGCAGTACCTGTGCACTGGAAAGCTCCAGTGACTTATTGGGTACAATTCTTACCGGCCGGTCGGTGGCTTTGATGGTCTTTTTCAGCGACAGGGCAGTGGCGTTTAATTTTTTGGGACTCATTTTGAACCCGTAGGCGCTCAGCCCCAGCGTCAGTTTGCCTTCCGTAATGCAACAGGTGTGCTTGGGGAGTTCCTCGGCCAGAAAATCTTCAATTTTATCCCAGTTCGTAAAATCTAAAACTGTCAATAATTTGGCGAGCTTTACCGTGCCCCCCAGCCGCCTGAACTCAATTTGATCGGGGGCGATGTTAACGGTAACGGCGTTTTCGCCGACGGGTCGTACGGCTTCGGCGCCATACAGCGACTCCAGCTCCGCAAGGCCAATTGCCGGTTGCCGTCCTAAAATTGCCAGTGACTTCATGACACCAAGTATACGTTATCTTGTTATTACTCGCACGAAGCGACCCCTTGCGCTACAATGGACGGGATGCGTGAAGTAAAAAGACGGTTAAACTGGAGGATCGTTCTGACGGTCATCACTTTCATTGCCTTGGCGTTGGCGGTCTATGCCCTGCGTGAGCAAATATCGGAAACCATCACCAACTTGCGTAATGCCAACTTACTGTGGATCGGTGCTTTGGTGCCACTGGCCATTACGAATCACTATTCACAGGGGCGCATGTACCAATCAGTGTTTCGGATTTTCGGCGAACGTTTTCGTATCAAAGCGATGTTTCGACTCAGTCTGGAGCTTAATTTCGTCAACAACGTGTTCCCCAGCGGGGGAGTAAGCGGCTTTTCGTATCTTGGCCTGCGCATGAAGAGCGAGCGGGTTACCAGTGGGAAAACCACCTTGGTGCAGCTGATGCGCTTCGTACTATTATTCATAGCCTTTCAAGTTTTGCTAGGAATCGGGCTTTTACTGCTTGCTTTAGGGGGCGATGCCAACGACTTCGTGATTTTGGTGTCCGGTTCGCTGGCCACGCTATTGCTGGTTGGCACCGCGGTGGTGGCTTATATTATCGGCAGCAAAAAACGCATCAACGGCTTTTTTACGGCGCTGACCAAGTTTTTGAATCGGGCGATTCATTTCGTTCGGCCCAAACACCCCGAAACCATAAATGTTGACCGCGTAAAAGGTATGTTCACCGAGCTGCACGAAAACTACATGAAGATCAGAAAAGATTTTACGCAGCTAAAAAAACCGCTGCTGTTCGCGCTTTTGGCCAATTTGGCGGAAGTTAGCGCGATTATGAGCGTCTTTATGGCATTCGGGAGCTTTATAAATCCGGGGGCAGTGATTATTGCGTACGCGGTGGCTAACTTTGCGGGAATTATTTCGGTTCTCCCGGGCGGCGTGGGCATTTACGAGGCCTTGATGACCGGTGTGTTCGCGGCGTCGGGCGTTCCGGCCGCCCTGAGTTTGCCCGTTGTCTTGGCGTTCCGGGTGGTCAGCATGGGCATCCAGCTTCCCGTTGGCTACTTCTTCTACCAAAAGAACCTCCAAGAGCAAGCAAACAACACTACAACATAAGCTTTTTTGGTTGTTGCTCGAAAAGATGGAATAATAAAATCATGCATGAGCAAGAAGAATTGGTGATGCGGCCGGTCGAATTCGTGGCCACGGTGAATCAAACGCTAGAGTTCGCGCTTTCGCACGTGGTCGTAGAGGGTGAGATTGCCAACTTTCGGATTAGCAAAAACAAGTGGGTGTATTTCGATGTCAAAGATGACGAAGCCAGCGTAAAGTGTTTTGGCAGCGTGTATCAGCTCCCGGGGCCGCTGGAAGACGGTATGCTGGTAAAAATTAACGGTACGCCACGTTTGCACCCGCGTTTCGGGTTCAGTATTAACTTGCGGAGTGTGCGCCCTAGCGGGGAGGGCAGCATTAAAAAAGCCGCCGCGCTTTTGGAAGCCAAGCTGACGAAAGAAGGGCTGTTCGATCCCGCGCGTAAGCGAACCTTGCCGTATCCGCCGGAACGAATCGGATTGATCACCTCCGGCGAATCGGCCGCCTACAAGGATTTTATAAAGGTGTTGAATGCGCGTTGGCAGGGGATTGAGATTTTGCACAAAGACGTCCAAGTCCAGGGCGAGGTGGCGCCCAGGCAAATCGCCGGTGCCATCGAATTATTTAACACGCACTCCGACTACGCGGTTGACGTGCTGGTGATTACCAGAGGTGGCGGCAGCGCCGACGACCTAGCTGCTTTTAGTGACGAGCACGTGACGCGCGCCGTTGCCGCCAGCCGGATCCCGACTTTGGTGGCCATCGGGCACGAGGTAGACACCAGTTTGGCGGAGCAGGCCGCCGATCAGCGCGCCAGCACGCCCAGCAACGCGGCGGAATTGCTGGTGCCGGATAAGCGCGATCAACGCCGGCAACTTTTAAGTTCTCAGCAGGAGTTGGCGAGGCTGCTGCGTTCACTGTTGCACGCGGGCAAAACCGAGCTGGATCGGCAAAAACGGCAGCTATTTGACGTGTTACGGGATAAACTTGTCGTCCAGCGTGAGGCGCTAGAGCAGCGCAAAAAATTATTACAAGCTTATAGTCCACAGCACGTGTTAAAACGCGGTTTCGCCGTGGTGCGGCATAACGGAAAAGCCGCCCGTGACGCAAGTAAAATCCCCGGTGGGGCAGAGCTGGATATTCAACTAAGCAAGGGTAGATTTACGGCACGCAAAGGGGAGGTGCGGCAAAGCCGCATAGGTGAGAGTTAATAGATAATAGTCGATAGGTGATAGATAAGAGGTAGGCGACTTCGGTAGGCAATAGGACGATAGATGAGAATTAATAGGTGATAAACGAGGTGGCGGCGGTTCCGGGTCTAAAAGCTTCCCGCTTGCCAACTGCTATCTTCCAGTTCGTGCCTGGTAAGTTTCAATAATACTAGAATTAATACTAGATATTAATTCTAGTATTATCTGAAGCTCACCACTCACTACTCAGAACTATAGAACTGCCACCTACCAACTATACGACCCATCACCCCTCATCTATCACCTATTAATTCTCATCTATCGTCTATTGCGACGAAGTCGCTTACCGCCTTCCACCTACTAACCTCTAACCCCTAATCTCTAGCATCTAACCACTAAAACCTATAAACTAATGGTCATGACAGATAAAACTTATCAGCAACTACGCGAAGAACTGGACGAGGTGTTTGCGGAGCTGGAGTCGGAAGATATCGATATCGACGAAGCTTTTAAAAAGTACGAACGCGGCGCCGAATTGATTAAGCAGCTGGAAGCCAAGCTCAAGGCGGCCGAGAACAAGATAAAGAAGATCGAGCAATAACAAAAACTTGAAAGTTATGTAATTAGTTATATAATACATTTTCGTATGTCAGATTTTTATTTTAGCCCGGAGCAGTTGGAGCGCGTCAAGAACCCGATCGTTAATGATCCCGCGGCCTGGGATGAGTTTGCTCATCAAGATACTGCGCAAAACGATGCCTCGCGGCGCGGTTTAATTGAGCGAGTTCGGGACTCGAAGTTTTTGTTCCCGGCACTCGGTGCCGTTATCGTTTACGGCCTTTTGTATGGAGCGTACAACGCGGAACGGGAAATCACCGTTCCTGATACGCCCGCACCCGCCGTTCCTATGGACTCACCAAACGTTATCGAGGAACTGGAAGACGAACTGGATACCGAGCCGACATTAATCAAGCAGGAAAAACTGGCCATAATAAACGCCGGTGATCTCGCGCTGTCGACGGTGTGTAGCAGCGAAGTCGGTGCGGAGGATTGGGAAGTCCGCCAAAGCGGTAAAGCCGGGCTATTAGATACCAAAAACGGGTTGGCAATCGTAACCTCTACGGGCTTGGTCACCAAAGAACGGCGAAAAGACGATTGCGCCGTGCGTATCGAGGTTCCTCTCCGTTCGGTAGACGGAGAGCGGGGGAGTCTTCCAATTAATTTACTTCCGGAAGATTTCTATGGCGCCCCAAGTAATCTTTCTACTTCCGTGGCGTTCGTTCCCCTCGCGGACGCCCAACTGTTGCGCGACGCCGAGGAACAAGGACTGATTACTCCCGCCAAAGCGGCTTCCTTGCATGACGGCCGCGGGCTGGTAGTTGCCAGTGAAGCGGAAAGAGGCGTCGGAGAACTGCCAATTGCTAACAACGGGCAACTCGATACGCGTACTATAGATTTTTTGCCGGGGAGAAGCGGCCTGCTGGCTTTTAAAGCTGACGAGGAGGAAGCCTCGTCCTCATGTAGTGCCGACATCGCCGAAGGCTCGCCGGTATTCGCTCCCAATAAAGCGAATAATTTGAGTGCGCCGTATATGCTCGGCGTCGTGACGGATGTGAATGCCGTGGCAAAACACGGTTCGGATACCTGTGAACTCGGTGGAATTATTGACGCCAATGCCAATGTCACCAAAACGTAGCTAAAACTCGGGCGTACGCTACAATGGCTGGAGTATGTTGATTGTTTTTGCCATTGTCGGAGTTTTTTTGGGCTTCGCTTTCGTGGTGTTTTTCGGGGCGCCGTATTTGCCGACGCTTTCGCCGCAGATTGATAGGGCGCTGAATTTAGCGGATCTTAAAGAAGGGGAGACATTGCTGGAGCTTGGCTGCGGAGACGGCCGGGTGGTCGCAGCAGCGGCAAAACGCGGCTACAAAGTGGTCGGCTATGAACTGAATCCGGTACTAGCGTTGTTTTCTTGGGTTCGCACGCGTAAGTACAGGGGTCAGGTAAAGATAGTGTGGGGTAATTTTTGGCGTAAAAAAATGCCGGAAGCCGATGCGATCTTCGTATTTTTATTACAGCGATACATGAAAAAACTGGATAATAAAATTACCCAAGAATATTCTGGTAAATCAATCAAACTAGTGAGCTTTGCCTTTAAAGTTCCCGGTAGGGTGATAAAGAAGTAATGCAGCGCCGGGCTCTTCTTGTACGGAAGTACTGGATCCTGGTATCATGTAGAACATAACCGTGGGAGCACCGGAAAACGAACCAAAACCAACGGCCTGATTTATTCCAACCCAGCGCGCCACAAGGCCCGTCGCAACCGTCTTCCGGGCAGGTGCAGCCGCCACAACAACCCCGGTCCGCATCACAGATAAAAGGGCAAAGACCATGGGCCTGGATTATCGCGGTTACCGTGCTGTCACTCGCGTTGATCGGTGCTTTGGTATGGGGTTTCATGATGATGCAAAGCCGCAATGACTACCGTGATAACACGCAGGCAAAAATCGACGAAGCCGTAAATACCGCCAAAGAGGAGCAAAAAGCCGAACTGGAAGCCGATTTCCAGGAACGCGAGAAAGAGCCGCTAGTAAACTACACCGGTCCGAGTGAGTTCGGCACCGTTTCCATCAACTACCCGAAAACGTGGTCGGCTTACGTTAACGAGAAAAAAAGTGGCAGCACGCCGATTAACGGCTACTTCCACCCCAGTTACGTACCGGGCGTGGATTCCGGTACTTCCTTTGCGTTAAGACTGGAAGTTCTGGAAAGTTCGTACGACAAAGAGTTGGACGATTTCTCAAACGCCGCGGAAGACGGCGAAGTAGAAGTGTCGCCCATAACGCTGGATAAAGTTCCCGACGTTTCCGGCTCGCGAATTGATGGCGAAGTAGAACGGGATAAACAGGGGAGTGTGGTGCTCTTCCCGCTGCGCGATAAAACCATAAAGGTCAGCGTATTGACCGATACGTTCATTAAAGATTTCAACAACGCTATTCTTAAAAACATGAGCTTCGTTCCGTAAACATCCGTTAACGGGCCGGTTGGTACGAAGGCCGCGTGAGGTGCTATACTACACGGTAAATCAAGAGGGTAACGAGCGTTTATGGCGCAACGAATGTCGGTGGACGGTTTTAAGGCAAAAGACGAGCGGCTTTTGGCGGCGATTGCCGAGCACGTAAAGCGGCCGCTTTTGTACGCCCGCCAAGCCGCGGAACTGGCCGAGCGGGATACTACGGCGCTTGATGTGAGCGCGCTTAAAACATCGGCCGATGCCGGCTTACTTTTGGTAGAACACTACCTTACGTGGCGGCGTTACGCCCAGGAACGGGGCGAACCGGTTTTGAACGTTCAAATCGGCTTGTCGGCCGTGATGCACCGGGTGACAGAACAATTAAGCGGCATTGCCCGCCAACAGCAAACTTCTTTAAAGCTGCAACCGCAAGGCCGTCACGCTCCCATAAACACCGATACCAAGCTGCTTTCTTCCGGACTTAGTGCCTTGGGGTTAGCGTTCATTGAGGCCGCGGAACACACCGAAGACTCGGAAGTTATTTTCGGCGTACATAGAACTCGGTGGGGGCTCACGGCGGGCGTGTATTCACCGGACGTGCCGGTACGCCCCAAAGCCTTCAAGCGTCAAAAAGACCTGGCCGGTACGTCGCGCCAACTGCTTCCGGCTACCTCGCATTCGCCAATGAGCGGCGTGGCTATTGCCGATGCCTTATTCAACCAACTCAACGTAAGTTTGCGACCATCGCGCCACAAAGGAATGCACGGGCTGGCGGTTACGCTGGCACCCAGTCCGCAGCTTTCGCTTCTTTAGCAGCGTGGGGTTTGCACGGAGTGGACTCCGTGGGATTGTTGCCCTTTAAAGACGCTCGCCAAGCCACAAAAAATAATGGAATTCAAATCAACGAAACGGTATTCTAGAGGTATGCGGATTTTAGTAATCGAACCCGATAAGTTGCTCGCCGAACAGTATTGCCAGTCGCTCGGTTCGCTCGGAACGTGCCACGTGGCCGGCGATGCGCAGTCCGCGATTTCCGCCGTGGACGAAACCTCGCCGGACGTCATCGTCTTGGAACTTTTGCTCGGCGCTCATAACGGGGTGGAGTTTCTGCACGAATTACGCTCCTACGGTGATCTGCAAGACATTCCCGTGGTGCTCCACACGTACGTTGACCCGGGTCAATTTACCTCCGACGAAGCCGTGTTAAGCGAACTGGGTATCGCGGCATATCTACGCAAGCCGGAGGCCTCTCTCGCCCAACTGGTTTCAACCGTGCGATCAGTGACGAACCCGGTACGGTCATGAGCCACCTTACCACTCGCGCCATCGTGTTGCGCCGCACTAATTATCAGGAGGCGGATCGGATTCTCACCGTTCTCACGAAAGACCAGGGCAAATTAAGCGTTATGGCCAAAGGCGTGCGCAAAAGTAAGTCCAAACTGGCGGGAGGCATTGAGCTGTTCGCGGTGAATGACCTAACGCTTTTAACGGGGAGGAGTGATTTACGTACCCTCACGTCCTCGCGCGTGCACACGCAGTTCGGCGATATCGTCAAGGATATCGACCGCACCATGAAGGCCTACGACTACCTAAAGCTTATCGATAAAATTGCCGATGAAAATCATGACCAGGCCAGCGAGTATTTTGGTGTGTTGACTGGCGGGCTGGAAGGGTTGAACGATCTCAAGCTGGATCATCACTTGGTGGACGTCTGGTTTTATTTGCACGTACTGGATATTTTCGGCGCGGTGCCCGATCTTCGGCGGGATACGGCGGGGAATTCACTGGACGAATCCAAAACCTATGATTTTAACGTGGCGGATATGCAGTTCGCGCCGGCGGAAAACGGTACGTTTACGGCTCCGCACATTAAGTTATTGCGCGTTGCGTTAACGCGCAAAGACATAAAAAAGTTATCCAATATTTATGTGGAACCAACAATTACGTTGAACTGTTCCGGACTCTGTCGCAAAATGATCGAACACAACCTTTTGTAAAAAAACGCTACCACCACCACAGCTCTTATCGTTCTAACCACGCACGAAATAAAAATCTCAAATTTTGAACGATCGTTACAATTTTGAAAATTTTTGTGAGGTGCTTCAGGGGTCGTATGTAAGTGCTCGTGCTTGCGTTTTTATCCGTAAAACGAATATATTAAGCATATGGAAAGGTTGAAATACGGAATTGTTGGTGCGTTAATGTTTGGAAGCACTTTTTACTTAGGTGCCCATGAATTTGACGAGTGGCTTAGTGATACGGCCGAAGAAGTCAACGAAGACGTTGAAGATTGTGCTCGTGCGCTGGGCGAGGTACCGCTTAGCAGGGAAGTTTTGCCAGTGGCCTGTGAACAGTTCGACTATGCGTTTGACTTCGTAGGGCGCGAGATTACCGAACGATCGGACGGCACGGTGAGCACTAGTGGCACGCTATATTATGAAACCCCCAGTGGTGAACAATTTTTAGCTGATAACAGGGTTGATCCCGAAGAATACGAGCAAGCTCAACAAGCCGAACGCCAAGAATCCTCTACCTATCTTGCGGGATTCGGTGCTTTCCTCGGCTTTGTGTTTATAGCAGGGGGAACCACCGCCTCCTCCGCGAAAGAACAAGAATATCAAAGCTAATCTGATAGAATAGTCTTAAGATGAGTTCCGTCAGAAACCGCGATCGCAAATATTCGTTAACGCCTAGTCTGTTAATTTCAGTTTCTGGGGGTTCATTCAAGATAACTTTAGCAAGGAGGGCAGATCGCGATCTGTTTCATACGGGATGAATGAGGACACAAAGCTAGAAGATATCGTTAGCCTATGTAAACGTCGTGGGTTCGTGTTTCCTGCCAGCGATATTTATGGCGGCTTGGCCGGATTTTATGATTATGGACCGCTCGGAACGGAACTGTTAAACAAAATAAAGGCCGAGTGGTGGAGCGCCATGGTTACCGAAAACGACAATGTTTTCGGCGTTGACGGCGCGATTATTCAAAATCCCAAACTTTGGGAAGCGAGTGGACACGTTGCGGGATTTACCGACCCGCTGGTGGATTGCAAAAACTGCGGTGCTCGCCACCGCGCCGATCATTTAGCGGGTACGGATTCGACCGATCTGGATGAGCTAAAAGGTCTGTTGGAGGGCAAAAAATGCCCCAACTGCGGCAAAACTGATCTTACTAAGCCGCGTACCTACAACATGATGATGAAAACCTACATCGGCCCGATCGAGGATGAAGATTCCATTGCTTACCTTCGTCCGGAAACCGCGGGTTCTATTTTTACGAACTTTAAAAACGTCCAAGAAACCATGCGCGCCAAACTGCCATTCGGCATCGCGCAAATCGGCAAGGCGTTTCGCAACGAAATATCCCCGCGTGATTTCATCTTCCGTGTTCGGGAGCTGGAACAGATGGAAATGCAATATTTCATCAACCCCGTCGACGAAAAGCCTTCTTACGAGCATTGGCGTGAGTTTGCCTGGGATTTTGTTACCAATCGCATGGGAATCGGCGAAGAAAACGTCCAGTGGCATGAGCATGACGAAAACGAGCGCGCACACTATGCGGCAGCGGCACACGACATTTACTTTAAGTTTCCGTTCGGCTTTAAGGAGTTGATGGGAACGCATGACCGCACGGATTATGATCTTGACAACCACCAAAAGGTGAGCGGCAAGGATATGCAATATCATGACCAAGTTTCCGGCGATAAATTTATTCCATACGTAATCGAATCCTCCATGGGGCTCGGCAGGCTATTCTTGGCCGTATTAGTTGATGCTTACCACAAAGAGGAAATCAACGGAGAAGAACGGACCGTGCTTAAACTGAAACCCGAGCTTGCTCCGTACCGCGTAGCGGTGTCGCCGCTTTTGAAAAACAAGGAAGAACTGGTCAAAAAGGCGCGTGAAGTTTACGATTTGTTGAAGAAGAATCCGCTGTACAGCGGACGAGTTATGTGGGACGACAACGGTAACATCGGTAAACGATACCGCCGCCAAGACGAAATCGGCACCCCAGAATGCATCGTCATAGACTTCGATACATTAGAAGATAACACGGTAACCGTAAGAGATCGTGACACCACCAAACAAAAACGAGTTAAAATAGATGAACTTGCCGCTTAAAAAAGATTATTTTTCAGAGTGCAGTAACGAGGTCGAAACGTGTCCGGTCGTGTGTAAGATGTTCGAAGATGATGAGTTTTTCGCCATTGCTGAATACGAGGATATGAGTATTCGTAAGCGTTTGGCAGCAAGCAAAATTCGCGAAGCTCTCGGAAATTTGGTTGAAGCTTGTACTAACGGTAATTGTCCAGGTCAAGCTCCTGAACTCATTATAGAACTCAAGATGAGGCGCGAACAAGGGGAGAGCTAATTATGGCCACCCGGCATAACATCTCGGACGCTTTTAAAGTTGCCTCACTCATGCAGGTTGCTACTTCTGCTGAATTGCAGCCGTGGGTCTGTACGGTTTATTTTGTGGCGGATGATGATTTTAGTTTGTATTGGCTCAGTTGGCCGGAGCGCCGGCACAGCCGGGAAATCGCTAAAAACGATAAAGTCGCCATCGCGATTGCCGTCAAACACGATCAGCCGGTAATTGGTATTCAGGCGGAGGGCAGGGCGGAGGTCGTTCGTGATGGAAAGATCGTGGAGGAAATTCTTCCAAAATACGTAAAGAAGTACGGCGCTGGCAAAGATTTTATTGAAAGATTCAAAGCGGGGGATAACGAACATCAATTGTATAAATTCACGCCAAGCAAAATTGTGCTGTTTGACGAAAAAAACAACCCGCCCGAAAAAGCCCGCCAAGAGATGGAGTTGTAAGCGCAAATGCTTGCAAAGGGAAATGAGATGTATAAAACTAATATCTATGCCATTTTTTGAAGAGTCCGGACTGTGTACGATCCAGGAATATATTAAAGGACAAGAAGCGCGGTTGATCGAACATGATATTCAGCCAGATATGCTATGCATGGCAGCAATATCTCTGGCTGGCAATCAACGAACGGCAGCTAAGCATGCTGCTCGAGTCAGTTCAGTCATCAACAAGTCCGGGATTTATGAAGTAAGATTTTGCCTGGTTAACGATGAAGACCTGACTCCTGCTACGAAACAATTGTCTGAAAACATGAGCGGCGGGTTTATTGCCCAAATTACGAATTTGCGAATCAAAGATGGCAATAATGGCGAGTATTATCAAGCTTCTGAGACTTACTTTAAAGACTACTTTGATGAGCAATTCGGTGGCTTGCTTGCTAAACAAAAAGAACTCTCTCTAACGTAGCTTTGGGCCCAGCTACTATTAATTTGTTGGTTCTTTGGGAGTAAGCCGGAAGGGCAGGGTGTAGAATAATGTATATGAAGCGTGTTGCTATTATTGGGGCGCCCGGATCGGGGAAGTCTACTTTCGCCCGCGAATTGGCGGAGAAAACCGGTTTACCGCTGATCCATCTGGACTTTTATTATCATCAAACGGATAAAAACTATTACGAAAACAAAGAAGCATGGTTTGCTCGGGTCAAAAAAATAATCGCACGTGACGAATGGATCATGGACGGCAACTACAGTACCACGATTCCGGAACGACTCGCTCGGGCGGATATCATTATTTATTTTGACCTACCAAGGTGGCTTACTATGTACCGCGTCTTAAAAAGACGCGTTGAATTTGGCGGGCAAAAGAAACGCCAAGACATGCCCGATGATTGGCGGGAAAAGCTGGATTGGGCATTCCTGAAACATGTGTGGAATCATAAAAAACGCTCCACCACGGTTCAAAAGATAGAAAAATCAATGAACGACAAAAACAAATCACAAAAAATAATGCATTTTACCTCTAGCAGGCAAGCACAAAATTATTTAAAGCAGCTACAAAGAGCTGATAATTTCCGCATTGGCCGTCAGTAAGTCGTTTGCTGGTTTGGTGGTGAGGAACTCGGGCAACACATTGTTTTTGGTGGTGTCGATAAAGTCGATTTCGGCAATTTCTTCCTCGGCGTGCGAGGCTTTGGAAAGGTCAACTTCCCGGTAATCTTCCGGGTTTTTTACATGAAAGAAAAACTCCAAATGCTCCATGTTGTTGGCTTGAAAATGATTGATGTAGAGTAGTTTGCCGATCAGTGGCGTAATCGCGGTTTCTTCGATCATTTCACGCGTAATTGCGGCGGTAAGGTTTTCGCCTTCGTCCACCGTTCCGCCGGGCAAGCACCAAAAATCCTTACCGACAATGTTTCCGGTGTACATCTTGTGACGCACACACAAAAGTTTATTGTCGCGTACCGCTATGCCACGCACCGCAATCCTTCGCATGCGTAAAGTATAACAAAGAAGAGGAGGCCTTGTACTCGTGAGCAAGTAGTACTAAACCATGGAAGTCTATGGGCAGTATCCGCTTGCAAACTAACTATTAAGTTGTATTATAAGTGTAATGATCGAGAGAATGCTAAAACAAGACAGAGTATTCGTTTTGACGAAGAGGCCTCAGCAGCCATCTCCCCAAGAACTTACGGAGGCTCGGTGGGAAATAGCTGAGCACGAGATGGAGACGAAATCGTTTTGCAGCTCAGTAATGGGGATGGGCACCTGCGCGGTTACCCGGTGCTTTGAAGCTTTACCGAATACTGAGCAAGCAGTATATTCCGTTGATGAGTTTTATCTTGACTGCACGCAAGACTGCCCACTTGAAGTCGGGCAATAAGGGTAGTGATAGAAAGCTAAAGCAAGCGCATATCTGGTTTTCTGCTATGATTGAATCAATATGAATCGTTTAACGATTACCCAATTTGGCAACCCGGTTTTGCGTCAAAAATGTAAAAGCTTAAGCGTGCAAAACATCAAGTCCGCAGAAATTAAGCAGCTCATAACCGACATGAGGCACACACTTGTTGAAAAAAAGCTCGGTATTGGATTAGCAGCACCACAGGTTGGTCGAAACGTAGCATTAACCATAATTATAATTCAGCCGACAAAACATCGTCCAGAAGTTGAGCCGTTTGAGGCTGTTATGATCAACCCAGAGATTATTAAAACAAAAGGCAATCGTAAGCAGGTGTGGGAAGGCTGCATTAGTGCGGGCAGCAATGGCAAAGCAGATTTATTTGCTAAAGTACCGCGCTATAAGGAAGTGAGCGTAAGATTTTTAGATAAAAACGGTGCTTCACAGGTGGAATCGTTCAATGGGCTCGTTGCTCAGGTTGTGCAACATGAAGTCGATCACTTAAACGGCGTATTGTTTGTAGACCGCGTAAAAGACACTAAAACCTATAAAACATACAAAGAATACATGAAGGCTAAAAAGCAAGAACGTAAATGAGAAGAATGAGCATTCCTCTTATCGTTGCGTTATTCGAACAGTAAGCAGTATTATTGCTAAACGTAATGAGTAAATATAACTTTACCGAAAAAGGGTTGGAGATTGCGCATGATCTTGGCGCAGAAAAGCTAAAAGAGCGACTCTTAGAAGATGATTTGTTCCAGCCTCTGTTGTCGGCATTTGTGGATGACTTCAATTTCAGAATTTTTGACGACACGGTTGATGAAATAAAACAAGAAGCCACGGAAGAAGCATGGAAAAAGCTCCAGCCAAATTTGGACGATTCGATAATATTTGTACGTGCCTTCTCGGCTTATCAAAAGCAGCAGCAATGGACGTATAAAACTGGGCAAATGCAAAGTGAGGGCAGGTTGCTTTCAGTGCCCGAAGTTCAACCGTTTTTACCTGCACAGGAGGTTGACCAATACGTTCTTTCAGGCGTCATTGGCCTTAACTTTTCTCGCAGGCATGCGGTGCGGGGTGCTTTATCGCGTAGAGGACACGAGCGTTTTGAATGTGTGTCTACTAGACAGGAAGCAGCTGCGATCATTGGGGCTTATGCAGTAAATGTCGTTCAGGAGGAAGAAAGCTATACATCGAAGGTCAGAAAAGAACAGCCGAAGTTCTCGTACGTCTATGATGGCCTAAAACGAGATGTTTATGTTAGTGGAGACTTGCACGGTGATTTTAGAATGACGCAACTGAAGTCCCCGGTAGGAGTAGTCATTTCTCCAGTTGGCAGCGAAGTAGAGTTTTCTCCCGAAGCAGGTATCACGGTGGCGGGATACCATTCAGTTGAACCGGATATTACTGCTGCAATGCTTGAGGATTGCATCGGTATAGGTGGTAAAGACGAACTGAAGAAAGTGTTGAGTGAGTTTCAGGAAAAACTCGTGCAATTATTGAGCCATGACGAAGTTACGCATATCAGTGATCCGTATTCTCGAGCGCCTTTTGCCGACTACGGTACCGGTGAAGTTGATTTTATAGTGGATTGGATTGAAGAAGTACTAAAGGACGAAGTTAAAGGTAGAGGTGCGCTGACTAATTCACCGTACCTCCCGCAGTCTTCCACGAATTTTCAGATATTGCACCATGAGGACGGCTTGCTCTTCAGGAATGGTGATGAAAATGAAACCGGTGAAGGGATAGTAGTTAAACGTGAAAACTATGCCGACATGTTTTATGTGTTACTTCGTCAAGCAGCTCAGGGTTTAGGGCGAACAGGCGTAATTCAACATCTTGATCTTGTGCAAGGAGTACAGAAGCTCGTTAATAATTAAAAAGAGCTGCTCATTGCTATAGCAGCTCTTTTCGCGTTTTTTGTTTACTGGTTATTTTTTGTGGATTGCTTTTTTGTAGTTGTCGTAACTTTCGTCTACCACCTTTTTGGCGGTGTCTCGGCCGCCGAGTCCAAAGGCCAGGGCCAGAGCAAACACAATACCCGCAACGATCACAGTGATGTTGGCAGCTAAGATTGTGGTGTCGAACCCAAGTTGGTCAAGCGCCATAATGCTACCGAAGATAACCAGTACGTAAAATACGACTGAACCTACGGTGCTGGCAAAGTCTACCCGCATGTGCTTTAGAGTGGCGACAACCGCGTCACGCACTAAACGTGCACCAGCGAACGTTACCGTCAGCACGATTGCACCAGCAATCACACTTGGTAAGTAGTTAAGTAGTTCACGGATCACATCGCTCATGGCGGTAAGGCCAAGTACGTCGGCGATGGTCAGCGCGAAAATGATGATGACGACCCAGAAGGTAGCCCGTCCGGCAACACCTACGAAATCAATGTTCAGCTCCGCTGACTTTAATGTTTTTTTCACTTGCTTGTTTTTGGCGAGCTTGTCGACCCGCAGTAGTTTTAGTGTGCGCTCAATAATTGATTGCGCGATTTTTGCCACGATGAGTGCCGCAATAATAAGCAGCAAAGCACCGAACAATTTTGGCAAATAATCCCCGATAGCCGTCCAAAACTCGTTTGCCGAGTCGGAGAACTGTTCAGTAAGGCTTCTTACCTCGTTCATGTATTTCCTCCATGTTAATTCATGATATCTACATTGTAGCAAATTTTTCAAGCGGTGACAAAACTACTAACGTTTATTTACGGGGCGGACCGTGTAAGTTCGCGGTTTCGTCCGGGTAAAAACGTGCAACCGGTTGGCCGTGTACTCGCGAGGAAGGAGCGGTTCTAGCCGGTGCGTAAAGGCCTTGATAGTTTCATCGGGTAGTGCTTGCTTGGGTTTGGCTTGCAGCAAAGTGACATGCGGGGTGAACGAATATTCCGTCGAGTACGATTTTTGTACTTTTTCGGGTAAAAGATCAAGCATTTCGCGGCGTAATTTTTTTAACCGGTCGTTTTCTACGGTGAGGAAAAGCACGCGCGCGCCGAACATATCGGTGGCGGCCAAGTGAATGTTAAGCGGCAAAAACGCTTTTCCCAACGGGCGCAATTTCGGGAGTAAATACATCGGTGAAACGCTCATCAGTAAATTCGGTGGCAACAGCGTAATGTGCGGCACCAGCGGTTGCATGGTTTTGCCCGGTTCGTGAAACTCATTTTGCAGTTCGTGAATCCGTTCGCTGAGCTCATCCGGCAAAGTCAGGCCAATGAAGTATCGATTATGCATACTAATATTGTGCGCGTAATAGGCAAGATTGCAACCAGAGGTGGTATTATATGTCTAATTTTATGAAAACAGTCGGGATTATTGGTTTCGGGAGTTTTGGTAAGTTCTTGGCCGAGCAGCTTGATCGGCACGCCGAAGTGCGTGTTTTTAGCTATTCCGGTAAGCCGAACGGCTGGAAGGCGAGCTTGGAAGATGTCGCATGCTCGGATTACGTGATCTTGGCCGTACCACTGGAATCGTACGAAAGCGTACTTACTGATTTGCGGCCGAATATTCCGCCGTCCACGATACTGGTGGATGTTTGTTCGGTAAAGCAGAAGCCGATTGAGGTCATCAGAAAGCTATTGCCAAAGCAGTTACTAGCGGCGACTCATCCGCTTTTCGGTCCGCAAACGGCGGATTCTTTGGCGGGAGAGGTTCTCGTGGTCTGCCCCGAAGTGTCCGACAAGAAAGCCATGAAGGAAATTGAGTCGCTGGCGGTGCAATTCAAGCTAAAGATTACACGCATGTCCGCGGAGGAGCACGACAGGGAAATAGCGGTCGTGCAAGGGCTGGCGTTCTTCATTGCCCGTATTCTTAAGGATAACAAGCTCCATGAACAAAAGCTTAGTACTCCGTCATTCCGCCGGTTGCTACACCTTGCCGAGCTGGAGGAGCACCATAGTGACGAACTTTTTTATACGATACAGTCGGGGAATCGCTTCACTTCGGAAATAAGGCGGGCTTTCATTGACGAAGCGCTGCGCCTCCAAGACGAAATACGCGTACAAACCGAAAAGTGATATGATGGCATTAACATGGCAAAAAGATTTTTTACGCGAAAACCAAAGCAACCGAGTAAAACCTACGCCTTCATTGATAGCCAAAACTTGAACGTGTCGGTGCAAAAAGTGGGCTGGAAGGTGGACTGGAAGAAGTTCCGCCAATATTTGCGCGACAAACACGGCGTGGACGAAGCCTTTATGTTCATAGGCTACGTGCCGGATTTCGAGCCGATGTACGAACAATTGCACGAAGCCGGCTTCAGGATCGTGCTCAAACAAACCTTTGACCTTTCGCGCCCGCAAATCGTCATGCGCGAAGGTGCCACCGAAAAGGAAAAAAAGGCCGCGGAAGAAGAAATGCACATCAAGGGCAACGTGGATGCCGACCTGGTCTTGTGGGCCATGCGCGAGTTCGCGAACTACAAAAAGGCGGTGTTGGTGTCCGGCGACGGCGATTTCCGTTCGTTATTGGACTATCTGGAAGAACAAGGGAAGTTGGGTAAAATTTTGGTTCCCAGCGAACATTACTCCGCGCTTTTCAATAAGTTCAAAGACCGCATAGTGGATTTAACGGCCAATAAATCCCAACTGGAGTATCACGATAAAAGATCCCGCGGAAAACACCGCCCAAGCAACAAAAAACAGCACGCTAAAAACGGGCGCAACAAGAATTCTCATAACAAAAATGACCGCGGCGGCAGTAAAAAGCGCTCTTGATTCCCGCGTTGAGCCGGGACGGAAAGCTAAGAACGAATGGTTTTTTAAAAGTGGCCCCGGGCATTATAGCGAAGGTGATGAGTTCATTGGCGTGCGTGCCCCGGATCAGCGCGCGGTAGCCAAATCGTTTAGGGATTTGGCGCTCAATGAAGTCAAAAAATTATTGAACTCGCCGGTTCACGAACACCGCCTGACAGCGGCCATGATTTTGACCTATCAATACAACCAAAAAACGGCCAAAGTCGTTTACGATTTTTACATGGACACCGCGTTATATGGGACGACACGGCAAGTGGCTCCGGACTTTCGCGTTGAAGATCGGCGAAAAGGCATAGACAACTGGGATATCGTGGACAGTTCGGCGCATAAAATCGTCGGGCGGTATTTGGCGGATAAGTCCGATCGATCGATTTTGTATGATTTGGCGGATCATCCCGGCTTGTGGCAAAACCGCGTGGCCATGGTGGCGACCTGGTGGTTTATCGACAAACGCGGGGAGTTGGACGATTGTTTTGCCTTGGCGGAAAAGTTTTTAACGCACAAACACGACCTGATGCATAAAGCTACGGGATGGATGCTGCGTGAAGCCGGTAAACAAGACGAATCGGCGCTGATGAGCTTTCTGGACGAATTTGCCCCGCGCATGCCGCGCACTATGCTCCGTTACGCCATTGAACGGCTTCCGCCACCGGTGCGCACTCGTTATATGGGCGTCAAGCTTGCCAAATAGCTTAAGCGGGAGCATAATCGAAACACAGTAACGAGGAGGGAAGTATGGAAGTGGAAGTTTCGTGGCTGGGAGTTATCCTGGCGACCGTAGCGTCACTGGTAATCGGAGCGTTATGGTACGCGCCGTTCGCTTTTGGCAAGCAGTGGCAAAAGTTGGTCGGGCTTACCGACAAACAAATGAAGGAAGGCGGCGGCGTCGGCATCATGAAAGCCGTGGTCGGCGGTTTTATCACCGCCTACGTGTTGGCGCATATAACGTATTTGTCATCGGTATTTTACAGCGGCGTATCGTTTACTATGAGCGGCGCGCTGACCGGTTTTTACGTGTGGTTGGGTTTTTCGGCGACAACGCTGTTGATTCACGACGGGTTTGAGCTTCGTCCGCCCAAGCTGACCATAATGAAAATGACCAGCCAACTGGTAACTTTGGTGGCAATGGGGCTCATCATCGGGCTCGTGGGAGTGTAGATGCCCGGTACTCAGTCGACATACGATGATCTGACCGCGGTGTTCCTTAACTGCACACTGAAAAAGTCGCCCGAAACCAGCCACACCGAGCTTTTAATGGATGCCAGCCGGGGAATTATGCAAAAACAAGGGGTAACAACCGAGCTTATCCGCGTGGCGGATTACGATATTGCCTTTGGTATGCAACCGGACATGACGAAACACGGGTGGAAAGTTGACCAGTGGCCGAAAATCCAAAAGAAGATCATGGCCGCGGATATCGTGGTGATCGGATCGCCGATATGGTTGGGCGTGAAAAGCAGCGTGGCCACGCTTGTAATAGAGCGGCTGTATTCCAATAGCGGTTTCACGAACGACCGTGGCCAATATTTGTACTACGGGAAAACCGGCGGCTGCATCGTGACCGGCAATGAAGACGGCGTGAAAGCCGTGGCCATGGAAACCCTGTACTCCCTGGGGCATATCGGGTTCGTGATACCTCCGCAAGCCGATGCGGGGTGGATCGGCGAGGCCGGTCCCGGCCCGAGTTTCGGAGATGAGCTGGAAGACGGTACGCGCGCGGGTCTAAATAATGACTTCACTAAACGAAACACTACCTTCATGACCTGGAACTTGTTGCACACTGCCCGCTGGCTGAAAGACAACGGCGGGTTTCCGGCGCAGGGAAACGTGGGCGCGGATTGGGATGAAGGCGAACGGTTCGGGTTTGAGGAACCGAAGTAGGGGTTAGATGTTAGAGGTTAGTTCTTAGTTCTTAAATTACGGATAGAAGATTGAGGACTGAGGATTGAAGACAAAGGCCGAGCGTAGTTATAGCCAAACTGGTAAAGTCACGTCAATAGTTCATAAAACACTATATCGAAAGAGGCGTCTCTATCGACAAATTTTTAGAAACGAAGCTGTTGTTGAGAAGCTGTATATCTACCTTGCAAAATCAATAACCCTTAGGCTACTATGGTATAAATAAGTTGAAGGAGATTTTATGGCAGGCGAAGAAGCAAAACAAGCCAAGGCAGACGCCAAGGCTGCGAATGCGAAGGCTAAAGCACTGAGACCTTGGTACAAGAAGAAACGAATTATGATTCCATTGGTTATATTGGTCATTATTGGCCTTGCTATAGGGGGTAGCGGCACAGAGTCTAACAATGTGTCAAATAGCGACGAGGTATCAAGCAGTACTGAAGAGCAAAGTGATGACAACACAAGCAGTCACGAAGCTGATGAATCAGCAGATGATGCGTCTAAACTAACCGCAGCGCAACAAAATGCAGTTAGGTCTGCCGAGTCCTACATTTCATTTTCAGGTTTCTCAAGACAAGGTCTAATTGACCAGTTATCCTCGGATGCAGGAGATCAGTATGCCGTTGAAGATGCCACAGTCGCAGTAGACAGTCTAGACATAGATTATAATGAGCAAGCCAAAAGATCAGCACAGTCATACTTAGAAGTGTCTGGATTTTCGTGCCAGGGGCTAATTGACCAGTTATCCTCGGAGGCAGGAGATCAATATACGCTAGATCAGGCACGGTTTGGAGCAGAGGCAGCAGGGGCCTGTTAGTCGATGCGTTTAGCAGGAATCTAATTGACAATCAGAATAGCTTACAGCCCACTTTCGTGATCTTTCTTCAACTCCCATTTATCTCGTGACACTACCTTATGACGAGGATGCAAATATTCAATGTTTTCATAGGCATTCATATCGAAGATCATCCAAATATCTACCGGATGCTGCGGGCGCTCTTCGCACTTCGGCTTGTATGCATGAAAGCCTTCCAGAATTTTCTTAATAACATCTTTTTGAAAGGGTGCGGCGTAGATTGGGATGAAGGCAATCATTAAGGGTTTAAGTGGGCGAATAAAGGATCGGGGACTGAAGATTGAGGACTGAAGACTGAAGACCGAGGACAAACGATATTTACTCTTTCCCGGTTTCTTATCTCCAATCTCCATTCTCCAATCCTCAATCTGCCGCTGCTTGGCTTCGCAAAGCCGCGGCGCACTGCTATAGTAGAAAGCATGAGCGAGGTAGTAGCGCTTAACGACAACGGGCACATGCCAAGCATTGGGTTTGGCACCTGGCAGTTAAGTGACGCGGAAGCTCGCAAAGCGGTGTCGCAGGCACTCAAAACCGGCTATCGTTTAATAGACACCGCCATGATTTACGGTAACGAAGCCGGTGTGGGGCAGGGTATCCGTGACGCTTCCGTCGCGCGTGAAGACATATTCGTAACTACCAAGTTGTGGGATGACGATCTGGGATACGACCTAGCTTTTACCGCCTTGGATCAAAGCCTGGAAAAACTGGGGTTAAAATACGTGGATTTGTATTTGATTCATTGGCCGGCGGCACGCCAGCGCTTGCAGGCCTGGGACGCGTTAGTGGAAATGCAGAACCAGGGCAAGATTAAACACACCGGGGTATCCAATTTTACGCAGCGGCATTTGGAAGAGTTGCGGGAACATTCCGACGTGGTGCCGGTGGTAAATCAAATTGAATTTCACCCGTATTTATTCGAGCAGCAAGAGGCATTGCTGCATTACTGTGACGAGCAAGACATTATCGTGGAGGCTTACAGCCCTTTGGCGCAAGCTGATTTATTAGACGACCCGGTGGTGGAAGAGATTGCCGAACAAACCGGGAAGACGCCCGGCCAGGTGTTGATTCGTTGGGCGATCGAACACGGCACGGTGCCGATTCCCAAGTCCGGTAACCCGGGGCGGATCGCCGAAAACTTTGACGTCTTTGATTTTCACTTGAGTGACGACGCCATGGACGCTTTGAACGGTCTCAGCAACGGTGAGCGGGTGACGCATGATCCGGAAGTACATGAATAGTTTTGAGTAGTGAGTAGTGAGTGGTGAGTTTCAATAATACTAGAATTAATACTAGTATTAATGCTTCGTAACGGAGGAGTAGCGACCGTAACTATGCAGCTAAAGTTGCAGTTAACTACTAACCGTATGAAGCTGTCTGGTCAGCTTCATCCCCAGGCACTTTTTGCGTGGTCAAAAAGCGCCCCAAAAAGACCACAGGCGCGAAAACCTCTTTATGATCTCATTGTCAAAAAGCACAATGCTCGGACAACTCAAGCTTGCTTGATTACTATAAGCCGACAAGCTTTCTAACAAGTCCTCGACAGAAATTGTGCTTTTGACACTCGCTCATCAGGAAGCTTTCGAAGCCTGGAAGCCAGGTGAACAACTACCGAGGGCAGTTGTAGATACAAAAAACAAGCTTGAAGCTTGTTTACTGGTTTTACCCGGATCGCCCAATCAGTTTGAGCAGAGCCTGGAACAACGCAACTACTGAAGACGGAGGACGGACAACTGACAACTGTCTACGAAATACTAACCCTCCAACTCTCACCTATCAACTCTCACCTATCACCTATTAACTATTAATTCTCACCTATGCGGCTTTGCCGCACCCAACTACCACCTACCAAATAATGTACAATGTTGGCATGCAAAAAGATGAAAAACGAATCTTCCCCAGAGAATTTTACTGGGGGGCAAGTACCGCCAGCCATCAGGTAGAAGGCGGTACGGTCAATCAATGGAGCGAGTGGGAACTGGAAAACGCCAAACACTTGGCCGATACGGCCGAGGAACGCTTGAGTTGGGTGCCGGCCTGGGATCGGATTAAAAAACAAGCCGGGACGCCGGAAAACTATATTTCCGGCAAGGGCGTGGAACACTACAAGCGCTACAAAGAAGATCTCCGGCTGGCCAAAAAACTTAACCTCAACGCCTTTCGCTTTGGGATCGAATGGTCCCGCATTGAGCCCGAGGAAGGCAAGTGGGACGAAAAGGAAATCGAACATTACCGCGAGTACATTGAGGAAATGATCAAACAGGGACTGGAGCCGTTTTTGAACGTCTGGCACTGGACAATGCCAACGTGGTTTACCGAAAAAGGCGGGTTCGAGCACAAGAAAAACCTGAAACACTTTGATCGTTTCGTGGAAAAAATCGCCGAAGAATACGGGGATCAACTTACCTATATCATTACGTTAAACGAACCCAACGTCTACGCCAGTTTCAGTTACTGGACGGGCGAATGGGTGCCCCAGGCGAAGAAT
>JAXHNE010000001.1:0-43684 GCA_034520885.1 Candidatus Saccharimonadota bacterium | reverse complement strand
TTTCTTTGGCTTGGCGTTTTACTTGTTCGACTTTCGTGAAACTCCCGCCGGCTTTTTGCAACATTTCCACCGCTTTTTCGCTAGCGGCCTGCAGTTTGACGTCACGGCTTTTGGAAACGTCGCCTTTTACCACTAATTTGACCCGAACGTACGGGCTGGACGTAATACCGGCATTAAACAAGCTAAAGTTGTCAACCACGCCTTTTACGTCAGCAAGTTGGCCGGTGTAGACGTTCTCGGCCTTTGGACGAATGGAACGGAAACCGGGCAGTTTCGGCAATCGTTTGACGAGCGGGTTTTGTCCGCCCTCAAAACCGGGACGGGTGCCGCCGCCGGTTCGAGCGTTTTGGCCTTTCGTTCCGCGTCCGGCGGTCTTGCCACGCCCCGCGGCAATACCGCGGCCAGCCCGCTTGGCGGATCTTTGTCGTTTAGTCTGTAATTCGTGAAACTTCATTTAAGAAACCTCCGGTTTCAGCAAAAGGTAAAATGTAGAAAGTAAAAGGCTATGTGGGTTTCGGTTTAATACATTTCCCATATTACTTGTTACGTATTGCTTGTTACTTGAAATGCTACGCATTCTTTTTCTCCGTCTTCTTCTCGGACTTCTTAGCGGTGGTTTTCTTCTCAGCCTTCGGCTTTGGGCTTTGAGCCGTCTTGCCTTCGGCCTTCGGTTTTGAGCTTCCGGTCGTCTTGCTTTCGGCTTTGAGCTTTGAGCTTCCGGCTACCTTAGTGGTTAACCACTGGTCTTCACTTTGGATACTCTCCAGGCCTTTGATTGTAGCGTAGGCAATGTTCGCCTTGTTGCTCGAACCGAGTGACTTAGAAAGCGCGTTTTTTACACCGGCAACTTCCAAAATGGTACGCACCGCACCGCCGGCGATCAAACCGGTACCCGGGCTGGCGGGCATCAGGCGAATGCGCGCACCGCTAAGCTTGGTCTCCGTTTCATGCGGAATGGTATTCTTGGCCAACGCAACGGTTATCATGCTTTTCTTGGCAACATCGGTAGCTTTACTAATAGCCGAAGTAACGTCCGCGCCTTTCGCGATACCCACGCCGACTTTTCCTTTGCGATCACCGACTACTACGAGGGCACGGAAACGGAAACGCCGTCCGCCTTTGACGACACGAGCTACGCGGTCGATATTTAATACGCGCTCTTCGAACTGCTTTTCTTCAGCGGCCGGGCGCTCTTTGGATTGTGGATTTGTCGTCGCCATTATAGCTCCAGACCTCCTTCCCGAGCGGCATCGGCCAGCGCTTTGATTCGACCGTGATACAGCCGACCATTGCGGTCCAATACGACTCGTTTAATTTTCTTCTGCTTCGCGTGCTTAGCGATTTCATTGCCGACCCATGCGGCTTTGTCCGTCATAGTACCGCTTGCGGCCTTTTGGCCGACCGTCGTACTGTGCGCCAACGTAGTCCCTTTGGTGTCATCGATAATTTGCGCTTCAACGTGTTGATTGCTGACGAATACCACCAAACGTGGTCGCTGGGAAGTACCGGAAACGGTCTTTCGGATACGATTCTTGCGGCGGGCCAAGTTGCGGGCGGTGTGTTGTAGTCTACTCATGATTTACGCTTCCTTTCCTGACTTACCGGACTTGCGCAGAATCCGTTCGCCCTCGTAAGCAATTCCTTTGCCTTTGTACGGTTCGGGCTTTTTAAGTTTACGAATTTCCGCGGCGACTTGTCCGACTTGCTGCTTATCGTGTCCACTGATGGTAATCTCGTTCTGATCAACACTGGCACTAACGCCTTGTGGCAATGGATACACCACCTCGTGACTCAACCCGAGTTGCATTTTCAGGTCGTTCCCGGCCAACGCTACGCGGTAACCGACGCCACTGAGTATCAGTTTTTTACTGAATCCTTCGCTGACACCCACGACCATATTATTAATGAGCGTGCGCATCAACCCGTGTTTCGACCGGTTTTTGGGTTCGTCGTTCACCCGCGTCACGACCACTTCGTCGCCTTCGTGCTTAACGTTCACGCCCGGCATCGTAAATTGCGTGAGCGTTCCTTTCGTCCCGCTGACGGTAATGTGATCATCGTCGACAGTGATTGTCACACCGGATGGAACTTTGATCGGTAGTTTTCCTATTCGACTCATAAATCTTCCTTTCGGTCAGATAGTTTAAAGTTGCAATGTAGAAAGTGAAAAGGTTTTGCTTTTCCTCTACTTTATGAACTTTATACTTTCAACCTTTAACTCCTTTAATATACCTTACAAATAACTTCGCCGCCCACGCCCAGTTCACGGGCTTTGGCGTCGGTCATTAAACCTTGGCTGGTACTGATTACGTAAATACCGCGTCCGCGTTTGGCCACGGGCAACTTGGTCGCTTTGCTATAGTTGCGGCGACCGGGTTTGCTGACACGGGCGATTTCGGTAATACGGGCATTGCTGTCTTCGTCGTTAATAGTAATCGTCAGCTGTTTGCCGACCTCGGCCTTCCCGACCTTTACGTCATCAACGTAGCCGTTGTCCTTTAAAAGCGTAGCAATCGACTCCTTGACGTTGGAATGCGGCAAAGATACTTCGGTTTTTCTTACCAAAATGGCATTGCGAATACGAGTCAGCATATCAGCGATGGGTTCCGTAGAAACTTTCGACATTATTGCGCTCCTTTCAGTCGCTGAGCAGTGAGCAGTGAGCAGTGAGCAGTGAAGTCCTTGTTTCTTGTTTCTTGCTCCTTGCTCCGGTGTTGAACGTAGTAAAACATCTTCATACTCCTTACCAACTCGACTTCGTTACGCCGGGAATCTCACCCTTGCTGGCATGTTCACGAAAACTTATACGACTTAGGCCAAACTGACGCATGTAGGCGTGCGGTCGCCCGGTTTCACTGCACCGGTTTTTTAATCTTGTAGGGCTGCTATTGCGTGGTAGCTTGTGCAGACCCTCGCGATCACCGAGTTTCTTGAGCTCTGCACGCTTCGCGGCATACTTCTCATGCATTCGGCGTCGCTTAGCGTCTCGGGCAATATTTGCTTTTCTTGCCATCTTACGACTCCTTCTTATTAATTAAATTTTGAAGACTGAAATTTGAAAACTGAAACAAATTTGAAATTTGAAGACCGAAACTTCTCGGTTTCATGCTTCGTGCTTGTTTCTTATTTCGTACTTCGTATTTCATGCTTCTTCCTTTTCGAACGGCATGCCGAACTTTTCCAGCAAAGCACGAGCGTGGGCTTTGTCTTCACTCTTCACCACGAATACGGCTTGCATACCGTGCGCGTGCGTGGTTTCGTCAAAGCTGAGTTCCGGAAACACGGACTGATCAACCAGCCCAATGCTGTAATTCCCGTTGGCGTCGAATGACTTACTACTCACGCCGTGAAAGTCACGCAGGCGCGGGAGCACAATGTTGATCAATCGATCCATGAATTCGTACATGCGTTGATCACGCAACGTTACCTTCAAGCCGATCTTATTGCCTTCGCGCAGCTTAAAGCCGGCAATGGATTTCTTGGCCATGGTATCCACCGGTTTTTGGCCGGTGATTTTGGTCAGGGTATTTTCGGCGACTTCCATCATACGCTTGTCGTCCTTGGATTTCCCGAGGCCAACGTTAAGAACGACCTTCTCCAGTTTGGGTACTTGGTTAGTGTTCTTCAATTCAAGTTCTTTGCGAAGCTCGGATTTGTAAGTGCTCTCGTACAACCGTTTTAAGCGTGGAGAATAAGCACCGGCTTTATTCGCTGGTTTCTTTGCCACTTTGCTTTCAGCTTTCGGCTTTGAGCTTTGGGCTGTCTTGCTTTCGGCTTTCGGCTTTGGGCTTTCCGCTTTCGTCGCCATTACAGAACTCCTTTCAGTCGAAGTTTAAAGATCGGAGATCGGGGGGCAGAGAAGTTCTGAGCGGCTTCATTGCTCATTGCTCTTTGCGCTTTGCTCTGATGTTGAGTGAAACGAAACATCATCTGATCTCCTTTCCGGTTCGCTTATAAATACGAACTTTATTACCTTCTTCATCAACCTTAAAACCAATTTTGCTCGGCTTTTTGCTGGTTGGCTCAACAATTGCTACTTTGCTTACCGCAATTGGCTTGATGATCTCTAAAATTCCACCTTGGGGATGTGCGCGATTCGGCTTTTGATGCTTCTTGACAATATTAATACCTTCAACTGTCACGGCATTCAACTTTGGATGAACTTCAGCGACCTTACCGGTCTTGCCTTTGTGCTTTCCGGCGCGCACCATCACATTGTCGCCCTTCTTCAGCTTGATCTTAAATATTTTACTCATCTTCAGCTCCTTGGTGTGTATCACGAAGTATCCTTGAAACTAACTCACCGACTCCATTGTATTTCCAAAAGTCTTCAGTTTTTTCCGTGTCTAGAACGAGAGACCCTCGAAAAGTTTCATCAACCTCAGCTTCTTGCCCGTCATAGTATCGAAGTCCTCGTCTAAAACCATGAAATGCCACCTTTATATCGTCACCTTCTAGGCCTTGCATTCTTAACCAGTCATGTAGTGAGTTCAATGCACTGTTGTGTTGAATGGAATTAATTTTAGATTTAACAGCTCTGGGTTCTCGCATCATTGGTGTCCGCTCCAGTCCTTCTCCAACACTCATTACAAAACCTCCGGTGCAAGGCTAATAATTTTCGCGTATCCCATATCGCGCAATTCGCGCGGAACGGGACCGAAAATACGAGTCGCCTTGGGGTTTTTATCATCAGCAATGATTACCGCGGCGTTGTCGTCAAACTTGATGGTCGATCCGTCTTTGCGGCGAATGCCATCGCGGGAGCGAACGACCACGGCTTTTACGACGCTCTTCTTCTTGACGGTACCGCCGGGAGTAGCTTCTTTTACGGTCGCCGTAATAACGTCACCGACTTTAGCGTACCGGCGGCGAGTTCCGCCCAACACGCGAATACATAGTATTTCGCGGGCGCCACTGTTGTCGCAGACGGTTAAGCGTGATTCTTGCTGAATCATACTTTAGCCCTTTTCTGTCTGAACTGCCTGTTTGTGAGCAAAGCACACAAATCCGCAGTTCGTAGCCGCGACTGCTGCGTTGCCAACTGCAATGCTCGCTTCACCGTACGTTGAAGTACGGCTCGTTGTGCCTTTCGCGGGCGCCTTGCACTCACAAGCTCAGAAAAGTGCTGAGCCTTACCATTCCGCGCTTTGTCGCTTCCTTGCGCTGCATCCAAGCGGAAAGAATCTGGCTCGAGAACGAGTTGATTCACAGCCGTACCGCTTATCGCCTGTTGCTTGTTACTCATCCTTCGTTCCTCTTCGACCGTAACGGCAGGTTCTGGTTCAACGTGTTCAATTCCCGCGGTTGTTACCACTTTTTTCAGGGCGAAACGTTTGCGGGCGCTCACCGGCTTGGTTTCCGTGATAGTCACCGTGTCGCCTTCGTGCGCTTCATTTTTTTCATCATGCGCCATGATATTGCGGGACACGAAAAACTGTTTGTGGTAAATGGGATGTGTCTTGCTGTTTTGAATACGAACCACAATGGTCTTATCACCTTTTTCCGATACGACGACACCTCGTAATGTTTTACCCATGATATGCTCCTTTCAGTCGCTGAGCAGTGAGTCCTGAGTAGTGAGCGGTGAAAAATTCTTTGCTCCTTGCTCCTTGCTCCTTGCTCCAATGTTGCGTGTAACGAAACATCATACTGCCTCCTCTCTGAGTTGTTCGCCAAGTACGGTAAGTACGCGTGCCAGATCTTTGCGCTTGGCTCGAATAGCGCGTACGTTTTGCACCTCACCGGAGTGCAGGCGACGTTTTAGCTCTGCAATTTCTTCGCGCAAAGCGGTGCTTTGTTTGGTAAGCCCATCGGTTGATAGTTTTCGAATTTCTACGACTTTCATCAAGCAACTCCTTTCGTCGTTACGGAAGGTGAAAAGCGGAAAATGGAAAGTAACGTCTTATAAAATACGGATATATTCCATATTTCATATTCCATATTCCGATGTTGAACGTAACGAAACATCATGCATTCTCCTTCACGATAAAGCGGGTCTTTACCGGTAACTTGTTCCCGGCGAGTCGCATGGCCTCGCGTGCCGTCGCCTCCGGAACACCTTGCATCTCGAACAAAATGGTGCCGGGACGAACCTTGGCCACGAAATACTCGGGGTTGCCTTTACCGCTCCCCATTTTTACGTCCTGGGGCTTCTTGCTTACCGGTGTGTGCGGAAAGATACGAATCCAAATTTTACCGCCACGCTTAATGTAGCGGGTCATGGCCTGACGCGCCGACTCAATTTGCCGTGACGTCACGCGATCCATTTCCAGGCTCTGCAAAGCATAGTCACCGTGAGCAATGTAATGGCCTTTGGTCGCCTTGCCCTTGATAACGCCTTTGCGGACTTTTCGGTACTTGGTTTTCTTCGGCATCAACATAGTACAACCTCCAGTTGTCGTGATCCGTTGTCTGTTGTCTGTAATCCGTGTACTGAACACTGATTACTGAGCAGTGATAACGCTTGATGAGCAGTGAAAAATTCCTTGCTCCTTGCTCCGTGCTCCGTGCTCTGATGTTGAGTGAAACGAAACATCATTGATTCTCCCCTTTATAAATCCACACTTTTACGCCGACAACACCGGCTCCGGGATATTGCGCTCGGGCCGCGTGGTAATCAATATTGGCGCGTACCGTATGGAGCGGCACGCTTCCTTGGACTTCTTTTTCACGTCGGGACATCTCCGCGCCGCCCAATCGGCCGGATACTTCAATACGAATACCTTTCGCCCCGGCTCGCATGGTCGCGGCCGCGGTCGATTTAATGGCTCGGCGCCAAGAGATACGCCGCTCAATTTGATGAGCGATGTTTTCGGCGACTAACTGTGCGTACAGTTCGGGCTTTTTGACTTCCTCGATATTTACGCGCACTTGCACGCCGTAAATTTTTTCAATGGCGTCTTTCAGCTCTTGTACGCCCGCGCCACCACGGCCAATGACCACACCGGCTTTCGCGGTAGATATGGTTACGTTGACCAAGTTCGGTGAGCGCTCAATATCAATATTGTTAATCGCGGCTCGTGATCCGAGTTTATTCTTGATATAACGGCGCACCTTGAGGTCTTGCGTCAGGTATTCCGCGTAATCACGCTTATTGGCGAACCATTTGCTGCGCCAATCCTTATTGACTTGTAGGCGCATGCTGATTGGATTAACTTTCTGTCCCATTACCAGTCTCCTCCGCCGCCTTGGCCAGTTTCTGAGCCAAGCTCAGAACCTCGCCAAGTCTCTTGGCGCATTACTTTGTCGTCATCTCCAGTACTCCCTTCACCGTATGATTCATACGGCTCGGTCCGTGCTTCGCTGTCTCCGCGTACTGCATCCAAGCGGGAGGAGCCTGGCTGCACGTCACTATCAACTAATAGTTTCGACATATCGAAATATCTGTCTCCTGCCTGCTTCCAGTTCTTAGTTTCCATTACTTCTTCTCCTTTGCTGGCGTCTTTTGACTTCCAGCTTTTAGCTTTGAGCTTTCGGCTTTCGGTTTATTGCTCTTAGCTGCTCGCTTTTCGCCGTCCACGGTAACGGAAATGTGTGAGGTACGCAGTTGGTAGGGGTGGGCTCCACCGCGGGCAATCGGCTTAAAGCGCTTGTAGCTCGGACCGCCATTGACGGTAATTTCGGTAATTTTCAAGGTTTCGGGTTTATAGCCGTGGTTATAATCGGCGTTGGCGCGAGCGGATTCAATGACTTTTTTAACCGGCAAAGCGCTGCGGCGCGGCGTGTGCTCCAGAATGGTAATCGCGTCGGCCACGCTGCGGCCACGCACCAAGCTGGCCACTACACCGACTTTGCGGGGGCTCATACGAACTGATTTTGCGATTGCTTTAACTGCCATACGTTTTACGCCTTCGCTAACTTTCCACCGTGTTTACGGAACTTACGGGTCGGGGCGAACTCACCCAGCTTGTGGCCGACCATGTTTTCCGTCACGTGGACGGGAACATGTACTTTACCGTTATGCACGGCAATGGTGCGGCCAACGAAATCCGGGAAATCGTACTACTGCGCGCCCATGTCTTAATGATGGTCGCGGTCTTCTTTACCCAAAGCCTGAACTTTCTTCTCCAACTTCGGATCAATAAACGGTCCCTTTTCAGCGATCTCATAACAAAACTCCATCATCACTTGTGCTTCAGCCTCTTTATTCCATCAACGTAATCATAGATATCGATCTCTTCGCCCACACGCGATTGATTGCATACACAGGCAAATCCACTGATTCCACAACCAACCAGGCCTAGTGAGTTCTCGACCTCAGAAATATGGACACCCTCACTAACGGCTTGGTGCACATCTGCATATCCTTTTTCGAAAGCAATTTGGTCTATTTCGAATAATCTACTCATAATGTACCTGTCTCATACTTTTCCACATAAAACCCCAATGCAAACCCCAGTCTGAAATCTGACGGATCATCAGATGTCAAATATGCGTCCATTGCTTCAGCTGGCGAAAACGCTTCGATTTCTCGAGCTGCTTGTCTTCCGCCGGTTAACCCACCTTCAAAATGTGGGGATTCATCCGCCAAATGATCGAGTAGATTTTTGGCAACATCCATAGTTTCGGCTAATCTTTCTTTTACAGCCATAGTTACTTCCTCTTTCTTACGTGTCTGCTGCGCACGATAAACTTATTACTTTGCTTGGATCCGCTTGCGGGTCTTGTATCCCAGTGTTTTCTGGCCCCATGGTGTGCGTGGGTCGCGGCCAACACCGTGCGAGCCACCATCTCCACCACCGTGCGGGTGATCGGCCGCGTTCATGACAATGCCGCGTACTTGCGGGCGGCGGCCTTTGGCTCGGACGCGTCCGGCCTTTCCGACCTTCATGTTCTGGTGCTGTTCATTGCCGACCACACCGATTGTCGCGCCGCAGTTGATGTGCACCATACGCACCTCGCTACTCGGTAGCTTAATCTGGGCGTAGTTGCCTTCTTTGGCGACCAATTGGGCGCCGGCACCGGCCGAACGAACCAACTTCCCACCGGATCCGGGCTGCATTTCCACCGGCGTGAACGATTGCTTCCCGCGCGAATCTGTCTTGTAGCGCTTAGACGGTTCCCGGTTTCGGTCGCGGCGCTTCTTCGCCGGAATCGATCTTATCGCCGGACCTTCATTTTGTTGGCGGCCAATACGTATCGTGATACTGATTGTCCTGGTCTTTCAAGCGGGCAATGCGGGCGCTGCGGTCGGGGTCGTATTCAATGTGTTCCACCGTCGCGGTCGTGCCCGGAGCAAGGTTAAAGTTAACCACGCGGTAAAAGCGTTTTACGCCGCCGCCGCGATGACGGGTGGTGATTCGCCCCTGGTTGTTGCGGCCGCTGTTTTGTTTTTTGGCACGTAGCAAACTCTTCACCGTTTATTGGCGTAAGCTCTGTAAACCCTAACCGGTGCATTGCCAGCAGCAGGGAGTAGTCGGCTTGTACTGTTTCAGACTCATGAAAGGTCTCCTTTCGTTGGTCGTCAGCAGACAACAAAAACAGAGAAGCCACTGCTCACTACTCGTTTTTCATTGCGCGAATGTTGAACGCAGTGAGACATTGTTATTTCTCCTCCTTTTTGGCCTGTTTTTCAGCGGCTTTGGCGGCTGCGGCCTGCTTCTTTTCCATTTCCTTTTCGGCTTCTTCGACTGCCGCGAAAACGGGGATGGTGTCGCCTTCTTTAACGGTCACGTAAGCACGCTTACCGTGGTTTATTACGGCGGCCTTCTACGGGTCGGGATCGTTTCATGAAAGTGCGTTTGGCTTTGCCTTTTTTGTTGGCAATGCGTACGTTGGTCACGCTCACTTCGAATTGCGCTTTTACGGCTTCGGCCACCGTTTGTTTATTGGCACCGCGCGGCACTTCGAACACATAGGTGTTAGTAGCTTGTGATAAACCGTAGGCCTTTTCGCTCATTCGGGGCTTTAAAATCATCGCCTTACTCATTATTTGCTTCCTTCCTTCGCTGGAGCTTCGGAGGACGAGCCTCCGGTGGTCTTGCTTTCAGCTTGGACTTCGACTTAGCAAATAACCACTCGCTCAATAAGCTCCAACGCCTTTTTGGTGCATACCAGTTGGCTGGCGTTAAGTACGTCGAACACGTTCACGTAGCGAACGTCCACGACGGTAATATCGGGCAGATTGTTAACGGCACGCTTTGTTTCGTCGGAAACTTGATCGACCACGATCACGGATTTTCGTAGATCCATCTTTTTCATTAGCTTTGCCGCGTCAGCGGTTTTACCGCTTTTTACCTCAAAGCTATCGATTACTACTACTTGATCGTCCTTGGCCTTCAGGCTCAACGCCTGGCGCAAGGCGGTACGCTTCATTTTAGTGCTTAAGCGCTTGGAGTAATTTTCTTCGCCGGTCGGGCCGAAGGTGATACCTCCGCCGCGCCAAATCGGTACGCGAATAGAGCCAAAGCGTGCCCGGCCGGTACCTTTTTGCCGCCATGGCTTACGACCTCCGCCGCGCACTTCACCGCGCTTTAGCGTACGGGCGTTATTGGTTCGGCCGTTATTCATGTAGGTGATGTAAGCTTGTTTTAATAAATCGTGGCTTTTCACGTCAACATTAAAGACTTTTTTATCCAGCTTGGCGGCCGCAGAGGCTTTGGCGCCGGCTTTGGTATATGTGGGAACTGCCATTACGCGTGCTCCTTTCCAGTCGCTTGAAATCCGAAATCTGAAGACCGAAACCTGAAAGTTTCATTTTTCATATTTCGTGCTTGTTTCATATTTCGTGCTTCGTACTTCATGCTTTTGCCCCATTACCGTGGCCGACGGCTTCTTTGACGATCACAATACCTTTTTTTGGTCCCGGAACCGCACCGACCACACCGATAACACCCAAGTCGTTGTCTACGAGAGCGACTTTTAGATTCTTTACCGTCACTTGCTCATGGCCCATTTGGCCGGCCATCTTCTTACCCTTAAAAATCTTTTGCGGGTACATGGATCCGATGGATCCGGACTTTCGCTCGTTGCTCTTAGCACCGTGCGAAGCGCGTTGGCGGTGGAAGTTGTGCCGCTTAATCGTTCCGGCCCAGCCTTTCCCTTTACTGGTTCCGGTAACGTCAATCACGTCCCCAACAGTAAAAACGTCGGCGGAAAACTGCTCGCCGACTTTCATTGATTCGTCTATTTCATCCACGCGGAATTCGCGCACAATCTTTGGCATCACCTTGGCCTTTTTGGCATGTCCGGCCTGGGCTTTGCCCAACTTGGCCTCTTCCGTACCGACCTGGATGGAGGTATACCCATCCGTTTCGTCGGTCTTCACCTGCGTGATGGTGCAGGGACCAGCGGAGAGCAAAGTCACGGCGTTAACCGTACCGTCTTCAGTGATGGTACTGGTCATGCCTACCTTTCGTGTAATTAATGCTTTCATCCCGTTTGAAATACCTTTCCTTTGGCCGCCCCGCCTAAAATCCGTGCAATGTGTTCGACTCGTAGATTTCTGACGGGATTCATAGTTTCCTCTTGGGACCTCTATTTAATCTCTGCTATTTTGCGTCATGGTTTGGCACAAAAATATTGGTGTTTTGGTGGTTTCCGTCTCTGTTTTATTCCAGAAACGGACCTTCCGAAATACACCAATTTTCACAGATTTTTTCTGTTATACCGATTTAGAGTATCACCCCACGCGCGCCTCTGTCAACTTGTTGTTTATATCACACTGTATTGGCTCGTGGCGTTCGCTGCAACTATATCGCGGCGACAACCGCTTCGTTTACTTCACGCGATTGGCCCGATAAAGAGATGTTCTTCGATTGAGTTACGTTTAGCGTAAGCCGTTTGTTATACTTAAAGGCGGATGGCAAAAAGAAAAAAACGACCCTATCACTACAGGCATAGCCGACCGGCACGGTGGTGGCGCGAATTTGGGTTCAAACACACCCTGCTTTCATTGATTATCGTTGGTTTGTTCATATTGCTCCTGGACACCGCTTTGATTCAAGGTTTGTTGCTTACGATCAAAGAAACGGGCTTGCTCGGGATATTTTTACTAGGGATACTGTTCGTATCGTTTTTTACCGCGGCACCGGCCACGTTACTACTTATTTCCCTGGCCGGGGACTATAATTTAGTGCTTATGGCCATGGTCGCCGGGGCAGGCACGATTATTGGGGACTGGATTATCTTGCAATTCTTTGAAGAGAAAGTCGGGTACGAGCTTAAGCCGCTAGTAAAAAAATATGGCATTACCCCGATAATCCGGCAAATGCGCACCAAAAAGTTCCGTCCGATCGCGGTATTAGTGGGCATGTTCTTTTTGGCCTCCCCGCTGCCGGACGAAGCCGGGCTGGGCTTGTTGGGGCTCACCAAAACCCCTATACGGAAACTCCTTCCGATCATTTTCGTCATCAACTCCACGGGAATATTCATACTTCTGGCCGCCGCCCGCGCCGCCACTACGTGAAAGTTTCACGAACTGGGGTAAAACATAAAACCATGTCAACATGTTGACATGGTTTCACATAGAATTTTACGGCTTCGCTTGAAAGCTACGCTTCACTACGGAGGCAAACTACATTTTTATCTCAGCGTCGCCCCGGTAGTGAAAGCTTCGCTTTACTACGGGGGAAAATTACATTTTTATCTCTGCATCACCCCGGTAGTGAAAGCTTCGCTTTACTACGGGGCAAGCATCCGGCTAATTACATTTTGATTTCGGCGTCGCATCCCGCGGGCAAACTGAGATTCATGAGCGAATCAATGGTTTTCGGCGTGGGTTCTAACACGTCGATAATGCGTTTGTGTACGCGCATTTCGAACTGTTCGCGCCCCTTTTTATACACGTGCGGACTCTTCACTACCGTGTAAACCGTTCGCTTGGTAGGCAGCGGGATCGGCCCGGCAATCTTGGCACCGGTACGAATAACGGTGTCCACGATCTGCTTGGCGGACTGATCGATTACTTTGTGGTCGTACGCCTTCAGGCGAATACGAATCTTTGAGGTATTGCTCCCCGTCGCGGCTGCTTTTTTGGCTTCTGCCATTGGTGCTCCTTTCATGAGCACAGGTGTTAGGTTTTAGGTGTTAGGTTTTAGCGATATTCTCGAACCTACAACCTCTAACCTACAACCTGTCGATGTGATGTAACATCTTCTTGCCGATATAAAAGATCAAACAAGACGACTTTTAATCATCACGATTAATTGACATGGCTATCTTATAAGATTTCCTGAATAATGTCTAGGATTTTCAGCCGGGCGGTGGCCAACCTCTTCAACAAAATTTATTGGTTCATCAATTGGGCTCGTGAGGCCAAAAACCGACGGGATACACTGACATTACGCGAGAGGATCATTTCAGTGCGCGAATAACAATCCTCCGAATTTACGTGCACAGTAAAAGTCCGGTGAAAGTCTAATGGGATAAATCATCCCACTCCAAGGCGGCCTTAACTATTCTTCTTGCCGGGGAAGCAGCAGGATTACCGCAGGTAAAGTTTGGCCCGGTGTATTTTTTGTGGTTTTGCTTCCAGTTTATTTCGCGACCAGGACAATTAGTTTGCTCAATCATGTCGCAGCCATATGCCGTGACTTCTCTAACGATGTCTTCTTCTGACTCTACGCCTTGTGCTATTTGCCTTACATCACTAGGAGCAGTTGGACAATTATCACAAAACAACCTTTCAAAATCGAAAGTTTCACTCATATTACGATTATATCAAGTCAATTACGTAATCACACTCACGCTAAGCTTAAAATCTTTTCCGCGAAACACCACTATTCAAGCTCGGATAAGCTGTGACTTATGAAAAAACTGACGTACTTGAGTGTAGTTTGGAGGTTCCTCACGAGGAGCGGCACCAGAAAGAATCACGAACGACTTAAAGCCTGAGGGATTCACACACTGTGCTAGTTTACGATCCGTCTTTTCAATAGATTCAAATACACAGAAGCGACACGCGTATTTGAGTGCAGGTTGGAAGTTCTTCGCGTGGAGCGCAAGTGAGCTGTATATAAATACTGCTCACGCGCACCGAAAAAATTATGGACGACTTAACACCTGAGGGATTCACACACTGTGCTAGTTTACGATCCGTCTTTTCAATAGATTCAAATACACAGAAGCGACACGCGTATTTGAGTGCAGGTTGGAAGTTCTTCGCGAGGAGCGCAAGTGAGCTGTATATAAATACTGCTCACGCGCACCGCAGAGAAAACTTTCAAGATGCGCCAAAAACAAAAGAAAAAGGAGTGATTAACTCACTCCTTAATTCTTTTGTGGTCGCGTGTCGCTTACTTGGAGATCTTGGTTACAACTCCTGCTCCAACTGTTCGGCCGCCTTCGCGGATAGCGAAGCGAAGCCCTTGGTCCATAGCGATCGGCTGCAATAGCTTCACGTTGAAAGTTACCGTATCACCGGGCATAACCATTTCTTTGTCGGCCGGCAATTCAACCTCGCCGGTCACGTCCGTGGTTCGGAAGTAGAACTGCGGTTTGTAGCCCTTGAAGAATGGCGTGTGTCGTCCGCCTTCTTCTTTCTTAAGGATATACACTTCGGCTTCGAACTCTGTGTGCGGAGTGATTGAACCGGGCTTGCAAAGCACCTGTCCACGCTCAATGTCATCACGCTCAATACCGCGGAGCAGGATACCGGCGTTGTCTCCGGCTTGCCCTTGGTCAAGTGATTTCTTGAACATTTCGATTCCGGTAATCACCGACTTTTGCGTGTCCTTAACGCCGACAATCTCAACTTCGTCGTTGACTTTGGCAACGCCTTGTTCGATACGGCCGGTTGCAACCGTTCCACGACCCTTGATAGAGAACACGTCCTCAACTGGCATAAGGAAGCTTTTGTCCAGGTCGCGCTTGGGTTCTTCAATGTAGTCGTCCATGGCTTTTACCAAGTCCATAACGGCGTTTTCGTCTTCTTCGGAGCCCTCCAAAGCTTTGGTGGCGGAGCCCTTGATGATCGGCGCGTTGTCACCGTCAAAGTCATTATTGGTTAGCAGTTCACGGATGTCCATTTCTACCAACTCAACCAGTTCCGGGTCCGCGAGGTCCATCTTATTCATGAAAACCACGATTTTCGGTACGCCGACTTGGCGAGCCAAAAGCACATGTTCGCGAGTTTGCGGCATGGGGCCGTCAGCGGCGGAAACTACCAAAATGGCTCCGTCAACCTGCGCGGCGCCGGTAATCATATTTTTTACGTAGTCCGCGTGCCCGGGCATATCCACGTGAGCGTAGTGCCGGTTTTCGCTTTCGTACTCTTGGTGCGACGTGGAAATGGTAATCCCGCGGGTTTTTTCTTCCGGCGCTTTGTCAATCTCGTCGTAAGCGATTTGCTTATTGACTTCGGTTGGTACTTTTTTGGCAAGTACGGTCGTGATTGCCGCCGTCAGGGTCGTTTTACCGTGGTCAACGTGACCCATGGTACCGACGTTAATGTGTGGCTTTGATCGATCAAAATCTGCCATGTGTTATTGTCTCCTCTTACTTATTCTTTACTATATTCGCGGTCCATATTGCCTTTTGCTGAGTACACAGCGAGCAACGCCCTCGCGCGAGTTACTAGAACATACTACCTAATCTACCGCTGTTTGTAAAGTAATTTGTTGGCAATTTAGCCGAGAACCGCAAGCGTATCTTTATGCGTTTTTGTAAGCTGGTACCCGATTGCCGAAAGCTCCCCCGTAAGCTCCCGGCTCGTAGTTTGATCAACGTGTAGGTGTTCATACTGGATCACGGGTGGCCGTAGGCCGTGCTCGCCAACCGCTCCGCGAACCACAAGCGCGTCGGAACCTTCGGTATCACTCGCGAGCATAGTCAAGCTCGCTCCATCCGGCATAGTGTCGGCTAATAAGGCCGCCATGGTTGTTGCCGGCACCTCTTCTTTTTCTAACACTACTTTGCGAACCGCTCGATAACCAAGGCATCTTTTAATTTCGCTTTGAACTTGTTCGGGGTCCGTAGCGGCAATCGCGCTCCCGAACTCTGCAGCCGAGTCAATGGCGGCACGGTGCAGCACAATAGAACCGCTGGTGGCCGCGACTGCCTCCCTGCGCAGAATAACGCTCGAAACGTCTTTGTAACGTTCCTGTAATTTCTTGAACTGCTCAGCCTGCGGCTCAACCAGCACCGCCCTTTTGAACGAAGGCACGAGCGCGCTAAACGGATCGTCAAAACTTCCGTCGTGAGCACCGATCTGCATCATAGTGTCGCCACCTTCCGCAACCTCTTCGAGCACTTTGGCAAAGTAGCCCCGTAACTCAGCTTCGTCTTTTTCGAGTTGAAACAGTGCGCGCCGCCTCGGGTCGCCAATACTTACAATTCTGCGAGCCGCTCCATGCATGGCTTGACCGGGAGACTTCTCCGCAAACTTCGGGTGAAGCTTTTCGGTCCATCCCAACCCTGGAATTTCAGTTGTGGTTCTTTCTAGCACAGCGCTTCCTTAGTAATCAATTATTGCGTGGGAGCTCACGGTCACGACCATTTGCTCAAACGCGTCGTAAAGACCGGAGTCCGTAACTTGGTCCATAGATGAAGGGCTCTTAGGTTCAACTCGTGGTTCGGTTTCGGGCATACACAAAACTCCCTTATCTTTTGTCGCTTCAAGCTTTCATCGACCGTACACCAGTTAGATACTCGTCTTCGGGTGCCGGGTACTCCTGGGCCGTGTCAGTGTGGTCGGCTATCTCTAAAATAGCTTTCAGATCACTAAAAGGCTCTCTAACCATGCGCACAATACGCCTTCCCAGCTGCACCAACACGGAAGCTTCGTGCGTAGTCATCTCCCTTGGGTCATACTCGCCGCGCGGTATTTGATTTAGTTCCATAACTTTACTATACCCTTATTCGGTCTTGGCGGCAATGGCTTCGGCGACGTTGCCGGGGACGTCGTCGTAGTGATCTAGTTCCATGCTGGAGCTGGCCCGGCCTTGGGTCGTGGATCGTAGATTCGTCGTATAGCCGAACATTTCGCCAAGGGGTACGAATCCGGTAATTTCCTTCACGCCGGGGGTGAGGTCTTCCATGGATTCCACGCGTCCGCGCTTGGAATTCAAGTCGCCGATCACGTCGCCCATGAACTCTTCCGGGGTGACCACCACGACTTTCATGATGGGTTCCAAAAGCGTTGGCTTGGCCTTTTTCATGCCTTCTTTAAATGCGATGGAGCCGGCGGCAGAGAACGCCATTTCACTGGAGTCAACGTCGTGGTAACTTCCGTCATACAGTTCGGCTTTGACGTCCACGACCGGGTATCCGGCCACGACACCGTTGCTCATGGCTTGTTCGATACCTTGTTGGACCGGTTTGATGTATTCCTGCGGCACCACGCCTCCCTTAATGGAGTTGATGAACTCAAAGCCCGCGCCGGACTCGTTTTGGCTCAAGCGTAGCCAAACGTCACCGTATTGTCCGCGGCCTCCGGATTGTCGAATGAACTTCCCTTGGGCTTCTACGCCGTCACGGCGGATGGTTTCACGGTAAGCCACTTGTGGCGCACCGATGTTGGCTTCCACTTTGAATTCCAGCTTCATGCGGTCTACCAAAATCTCCAGGTGAAGCTCGCCCATGCCACTAATGATGGTTTGGCCGGTTTCGTCATCCACCTGCACCTTAAAGGTCGGATCTTCTTCCGCTAATCGCTGCAAGGCCTGGCTCATCTTTTCTTGGTCGGCTTTGGTCTTGGGTTCAATGGCGATGCTAACGGGCGGTTCGGGGAAGGTGATGTTTTCCAGCACGATCTGGTCGTTTTGATCGCACAGTGTATCGCCGGTGGTGGTGGATTTTAGCCCCACGATCGCGGCAATGTCGCCGGCGCCGACTTGGTCGACTTCCTCGCGCTTGTCGGCTTGCATACGCACGATACGTCCCACGCGTTCTTTATCGCCGGTGGAAGTATTCATCACGTACGATCCGGCTTTCAATACGCCGGAGTAGACGCGGAAGTACGCCAATTTTCCAACGTACGGGTCGGAAGTAATCTTAAACGCCAATCCGGCCATAGGGCCGTCTTCGCTCGGTTCGCGGGACATATCTTCTTCCGTCTTGGGATGCTTGCCCCAGGTAGCACCGCGGTCAATCGGACTTGGTAGCAGGCCGTTCACCATGTCCAAAACTTTTTCCACGATAACGCCGCGGCCGTCTCCGCCGCTAACCGGGAAAAATTTACCGGTCAGCGTCGCTTGGCGTACCGCGTGGCGGATGTCTTCTTCGCTCAGGCCTTCTTCGCCGACTTCCAGGAACTTCTCCAGGTACTCTTCGTCTTCCGCTACGGCGTTTTCGATCAAAAGCGAACGGTATTTTTTGACCTTGTCTTGCATGTCCTCGGGAACTTCGGTTTCGGTCAAGTTTTTGTCCAAAAATTCGTTATAGGTGTAGGCTTTCATGGAGATTAAGTCCACCACGCCGTTAACTCCTTGCTCGAACCCGATTGGCAGGTGAATCGGGAAAGCACGGGTAGACAGGCGTTTATGGATGGATTCCAGTGACTTGTAAAAATCGCCGCCGGTTTGGTTGATCTTGTTGATAAAGCAAATACGCGGCACGTTGTATTTATCGGCCTGGCGCCAGACGGTTTCGGACTGGCTTTCCACGCCCATCTTGCCATCGAACACCACCACGGCGCCGTCCAGCACACGAAGTGAACGCTCTACCTCCACGGTAAAGTCGATGTGTCCGGGAGTATCAATAATGTTGACCTGGTGGTCTTTCCAGTAACAGGTCACGGCGGCGGATACGATGGTGATGCCGCGCTCGCGTTCCTGTGTCATCCAGTCGGTCGTGGTTTCGCCTTCGTGCACGGCCCCGACCTTGTGCTTAATACCGGTGCGGTACAAAATACCTTCCGTCACGGTGGTTTTACCTGCGTCAATATGCGCGATAATCCCGATGTTTCTAATTTTTCCTAGTGGATATTTCTTTCCTGCCATTAGTCGCTCCTTCCGGTCGCTCCAATTTTCAATTTACAATTTGCAATTTTCATTAAATTCCCAATGGCCAACTCATTGTGATGGTTTCGTGCATTAGCGCGGGTATTCTCTCTATTTACCATTTAAACTTCCTTTATTTCAAATGCTTTATCTTGCTGAGTTACGATTCTCGATATTTCAACCGCTTCACCTACCAGTTGAAAGGCCGCCTCAGGCTGGGCTACAGTGACAAGTCTTTGGATACCGTCGTGGAATGAGTCCGGTGCGGTTTGTACGTCTCTCATTTTTGGCCGTCGACGCAATGCATCGATCATAACCTCTTCACCCGTAATGAGAATTTGTCGTGGGTCAGCTTCCGATAACACGTCTTTACGCACTTCATCCACTCGATCGGCGACAAACCCTTTCGCTTCCTCTGACAATTCCGGTAGCCGCTTGGTATTCATATTGAAAGCTCCGAAGGGTTTTGCGGATGGATGCAATTTGGTTTTTCTTTGACTGGATATTTCTTTCCTGCCATTATTTATGTCTCCAGTATTTCTTTTGCTTGATCTTCATACAAAAACGCATCTACTTGCTGTGCAACTGATAAGCCTTCTACGCTCATAGCAAAACCTTCCTCAGCAGCCTGCAAACGCACAGCCGCAATTTGGAGTGTCGCGAATCTCCCAAGTACGCCTAGCTTGTTTAACAAACGACCTTGTTCAGCCAATTCACTTGAGTGTTCGTATTTTTCGGTTGCAGCGTCAAACCTATCCAGTGATTTAAGATACCTTTCAGCGCTTTTATGGACACTCATTTTAGTACCTCGCGAAGTGGGCGAAGGCCCGGTTGGCTTCCGCCATCTTATGGGAATCTTCTTTTTTCTTCACCGCCGTGCCGGTTTCGTTGTAGGCGTCTACCAACTCCTGGGCGATACGGTCGGCCATGCTCATGCCTTTTTTGTCACGAGCGGCGCGGACGAACCACATGACCGTTAAGTGGTTTTGGCGTTGGCCTTTCACCTCGAACGGAATTTGGTAGTTAGCACCGCCAACGCGGCGGGAACGGGTTTCCAGGCTGGGCTTAATATTAGCGAAGGCCTTTTCAAAAACCTCCAGCGGGTTTTGGACTTTCAGTTCATCGGCCGCTTTTTGCATGCCGGTGTACACCAGGCGCTCGGCCAGCTGCTTTTTGCCGTTTAACATCACGCGGTTAATCACGCGCTGCACCATAACACTGTTGTACAATCGGTCGGGATTGGGGGTTCGTACTAATGATTTGGTTTTATGTCGTGGCATTACAGTGCTCCTTTTAGTCGCTGAATCGTGAAAAACGCACGAAGCTCATTGCTCTTTGCTCTTTGCTCATTGCTCATCTGTCTGGTCTCCTTGTTGCTCTCGGTAAAAGGCTTCTAATACCTTAGGGTCGTCTTCGATTTCACCATTGTTTGGAAAGGGTTTTTGATTCACTTCTTCCCAGGGGCGTTGAGTGCTCGGGTAAAACTGTTCTTTATCCATTCTAGCTACCCCTTCTTGGTTCCGTATTTAGAGCGGCCTTGTTTGCGCCCTTGGACACCTTGCAAGTCACCGGTGCCGCGTACCACGTGGTAGCGCACACCCGGCAAGTCTTTTACGCGGCCACCACGAATGGTTACCACGGCGTGTTCTTGCAAGTTATGGCCTTCTCCGCCAATGTATGCCCACACCTCGTGGCCGTTTTGTAAGCGCACGCGAGCGACCTTCCGCAGGGCGGAGTTCGGTTTCTTGGGCGTTTTGGTAGTGACCTTTACGCACACCCCACGCTTTAATGGCGAGGTTTTCTCGTAGTTGGTATTTTTCAGGCTGTTGACAACCTTATGCAGAGCCGGGGATTTACTTCCCTTCTTGGTACTCTTTCTGGGCTTGCGCACCAGCTGATTAATAGTTGGCATTAGTAACTCCTTTGCCCGCCAAAATTTTGTAAAATTATGCGGGTTAATCTACCGCGGTACAGCATTGCCTTTACTGCAGCTCGGATTAATATTGTTGACTCGTAAACCCTAACAGATTATTTAAAGTTGTGCAACTTCGGTGTCGTCGGATCCCGATTTCACGGTCAGGGAATTTACATCCGTAAATCCGTCTTTGTCTTCGTCGCCCAACACGCCGGTTCCCACGGGGATACGGCGTCCCAGAATGACGTTTTCTTTCAATCCGTAAAGGTGATCGATTCTTCCGCTGGTGGCGGCACCGATCAACACGCGGGTGGTGTCTTGGAAGCTCGCGGCACTCAGGAACGAATCGGTCGACAGGCTAGCTTTGGTGATGCCCAGTAGCAGCTGGCTGAACTGAGCCGGCTCTTTGCCTTCGGCAAGCAGTTTTTCGTTGGCTTCTACCGCGGCAAGCTTGCTAACGATATCGCCGGTCACGAATTCCGTATCACCGGCATCCTCGATTTGTACGCGTGAGAACATCTGGCGCACGATGATTTCCATGTGCTTGTCCGAAATGTTCTGTCCTTGCGAAGCGAAGATACGAAGCACTTCGTTCATGATGTAGCGCTGCGTGGCTTCCACGCCCTTGAGCTTCATCAATTCGTGCAGATTGATAGACCCGCTGGTCAATCGATCTCCGGCTACGACTTCGTCGCCGTCTTTTACCGCCAATTGTTTAAAGCCGGGAATTTCGTACTTCACGAGTGACCTGCCGAGCGGACTGATCGTCGCCTTGGTTTTCGTAAAGTGTACTTTTCCGGCGATCGGGGCGACGAGTGGTTTCGCGTCGTTTTCACCGGTGGCGATCACGTCGCCTTGGGCGACTTCGCTGCCTTCGGCGATTTTCGGTTCGCGTTTCTCCAGTTTGAGTTCGGCGGTTTCGGCGTCTTTGGCGGCAACTTGCACCACGAAACGATCGCCGTCTTCCCAGGTACTTACCTTACCGGCAATTTCTGACAGGTAGGCTTGTCCTTTCGGCGTGCGTACTTCGAAAAGCTCTTCGACACGCGGCAAACCGGTGGTGATGTCATCACCGGCCACACCACCGGAGTGGAAGGTGCGGAGCGTCAACTGCGTACCCGGCTCACCGATGGATTGCGCGGCGATAACGCCAATGGGGTGCGCGTTGGCCACCAGTTCCCCGGTTGCCGGATCCAGTCCGTAGGATTTGCGCGATACGCCGCGAACGTCGGTGCAACTCAGTACGCTCATGATGCGCACCACGTCGACCTTGTCATCGGCTTCTATCGCGTCCGCGATGTCGGCGGTAATCAGTTCGCCCTTCTTTACGTGGCCTTTTACGTCTTCGGCGGCGAACCGTCCGGAAATTCGCATGGACAGCGGCACGCCAATATCCTCGGATTCGCTGCGGTGAATCGGGAACCCGGGATCTTCGGAGCCGTCATCAATGGTAAACACGTCTTGCGACACGTCCACTAACCGGCGGGTCAAATACCCGGAGTCGGCGGTTTTCAGGGCAGTGTCAATCATGCCCTTACGCGCGCCGCGCGTGGCGGTAAAGTATTCCAGCGCGCTAAAGCCCTTCTTGTAGTTGGACTTAATCGGCAACTCAATAGTTTTGCCGGTAGCGTCGGCTACGGGGCCGAACATTCCCACGGCGGTTTTTACCTGGCCGATATTACCACGGGCACCGGAGACCACGGCGGTGGACATAGCGCTGTCTTCCTTGGAAAACTGATCGGACAAGACGTCTTGAACTTCGTTGTCCACTTTGCGCCAGGCGTCCACGATCAAGCGGTGACGTTCTTCGTCGGTAATGAAGCCTTGTTCGTATTGCTCGCTAATTTCACCGACGTTTTCCTCACCTTTGTCCAGGATCCCTTGCAGGCCTTCGATATCCCTAAAGTCGTCCATACCCATGGAGAGTCCGGACTTGGTGGCGTAAAAGAACCCGACGTCCTTGAGGTCGTCGGCAATTCTGGCGGTCACTTCTTGTCCGTACTTTTGATACACCAAGGCCATGACGTTGGAAAGCTTCTTCTTGGTCATCGGCTCGTCCTGGAACGGGAAGTCGTCGGGGAATATTTCGTTGAATAGCACGCGGCCGAGCGTCGTTTCGCGGCGTTCACCCCTGAACACGATCACGATACGTGATTGCAGGGTAATGGCGCCATTATCGTGAGCCATAACCGCTTCGTCCAGCCCGGCGTAGTGGGTTACTTTGCCAGTTTGCTTACGGTCGTACGTTAAGTAGTAACAACCCAGTACGATATCTTGTTCGATATGCAGCGTTGGTGATCCGTCAGCGGGTTTCAGCAAGTTCTTGTTGGCGGCCATGATTTCCCGGGCTTCGGCTTGCGCTTCATCGGAAAGCGGCAAGTGCACGGCCATTTGGTCGCCGTCAAAGTCGGCGTTAAAGCCTTTACAGACCAGCGGGTGAAGCTGAATGGCCTTACCTTCGATCAACTTCGGTTGGAAGGCAAGGATACCCAAGCGGTGCAGCGTCGGTGCCCGGTTAAGTAGCACGTATTTGCCTTTGATGACTTCGTCCAACGCGTCCCATACGGCGGTTTCCCCGAGCTCGATCATGCGCGTCGCGCTGCGAATGTTGTGCGCCTGTTCGTTGGCGATCAAACGACCGATCACGAACGGCTTAAACAATTCCAGGGCCATCATCTTGGGAATACCGCATTCATCGATTGCCAATTCCGGCCCGGCAACGATCACCGAACGACCGGAGTAGTCCACGCGCTTTCCAAGTAGGTTCTGGCGGAATCGTCCTTGTTTGCCTTTCAGCAGGTCGCTCAGGCTCTTCAGGCGCCGTCGTTGTCCGGTCGCGGCCACGGCACGCCCGCTGCGGGCACTGTTGTTATCGATCAAAGCGTCCACCGCCTCTTGCAACATGCGTTGTTCGTTGCGGCGAATCACTTCCGGAGCGTTCAGGTCAATCAACTTCTTTAAGCGATTGTTACGGTTGATCACCCGGCGATACAAATCGTTCATATCGCTGGTAGCGAACCGACCGCCGGTCAATTGCACCATGGGTCGCAGATCCGGCGGGATTACAGGCAAAGCGGATACGCACATGCTACTGGGTTGAATGCCGGCTTTGTGCATGTTCTCCAGCAAACGCAAACGTTTCATAATCTTTTTGCGCCGTTGCCCTTTGGTTTCTTCGGCTTCGGCATTAAGTTTGGCAATCACGTCTTCCAGATTGACCTCATCCAACAAATCTTTCAAAGCCGCGCCGCCCATGCCGACTTCTATTAACTCGGCCAAGTTGTCGGGCAGCTCCCGATAATCGCTCTCGCTAATCAAAGCGCACGGTTTTAGTTTGTCGAACTGGTTCTTGAGCTGTTCGAACTCTTTGTTGAGCTCGTCCAGCTCTTTGCTTTGCATTTCGGCCAGCGCCTTAACGTTGGCATTTTCTTCGCCGTCCGGCGAATTGGCCTCTTTTTCATAGCGGGCTTTGATGGCCTCTTTGGCCGCCGTAAACTCCGCTTCCTTGTCCGCGAATAGTTGGTCGCGCTTTTCTTCGTCAACGCTTTTGACGATATAGCTGGCAAAGTACGCCACGCGCTCCAAGTTCTTAACGGTCATGCCCAAAAGCAAGCCAATGGCACTCGGCGTGCCACGCAAAAACCAAATATGCGCTACCGGAGCGGCCAGCTGAATGTGCCCCATGCGTTCGCGCCGCACAATGGCCTTGGTAACGATTTCGCCGTTTTTGTCCACCGCGGCTTCGCGGGAACGAACGCCCTTGTACTTGGCATCATGCGGGTTAATGTCTTTGACCGGCCCGAAAATGCGTTCACAGAAAAGTCCGTCGCGTTCGGGTTTTTGCGTCCGGTAGTTAATGGTTTCCGGTTTGGTGACCTCGCCGTGGCTCCAGTCCATAATGTCTTCGGCACTTGCCACTGCCAGTCGCACGGCATCGAACATCGCAATATCGGTTCCTGATGTGTATCGCCTCATCGCTCACTCCTTTCGCTCAAGCTGACAGCCGTAAGCTGAGAGCCGTAAGCACTTATCCGCTCTTCTCTAAGCTTTAAGCTTTTGGCTTCTAGCTCTTTCATGCCGTCTCCTCTTCGTTATCGTTTTCATCGGTGTCGTTTTCCTCGCCGCTTTCGGAGACAGTGGCCGTTGATGGCACGTCGTCGTCAAGTTCCAATACGTCGTATTCGTCTTCCTCGGCGTTTTCACTGACGTCCACGTCGGAGGCTTCCGGTTGCGGCACTTCGACTTCCGCTTGGTTCGCGGCCTCGTCCTTTATACTGGCCTCCAGCACGTCCTCGGCGTCGATCAACTCGTCTTCGCTCATTAGGTCGACCTTCAGGCCAAGACCTTGCAGTTCTTTTACGAGCACGTTAAAGCTTTCCGGTACCTTCGGCCCGACAATTTCGGTGCCCTTGATAATAGCTTCGTAGGCTTTGCTTCGCCCGTAGACGTCGTCGGATTTCAGCGTCAGCATTTCTTGTAACGTATTGGCGGCGCCGTAAGCTTCCAGCGCCCAGACTTCCATTTCGCCGAAGCGTTGGCCGCCGTTTTGCGCCTTACCGCCCAGCGGCTGCTGCGTGACCATGGTGTACGGTCCGGTAGAGCGGCTGTGGATCTTATCGGCGATCATGTGGTTGAGCTTAATGGTGTACATCGGGCCGACGGTGGTGCGCTCCTTGAAGGCTTCGCCGGTGCGTCCGTCGTACAGCTGTTGTTTGCCGTCTTCCGGCAAGCCGGCTTCTTTTAGCAGGGATTTGATCTTTTCCTCGGATACGCCGTCAAATGATGGCGTGGCCACTTTCATACCCAAGACTTGCGCGGCCATGGCCAAGTGCGTTTCGTACAACTGGCCGATATTCATACGCGATGGCACGCCCAGCGGGTTGAGCACGATGTCGACCGGGGTTCCGTCCGCGTTGAACGGCATGTCTTCCTCGGGAAGTATGCGGGCAATCACGCCTTTGTTTCCGTGGCGTCCACCCAATTTGTCGCCCACGGCGAGCTTGCGCATTTGGGCTACGAACACCTGTATTTGCATGATCACGCCGGCTTTCAGTTCATGGCCGTTGGCGCGAGAAAACACCTTCACGCCGACCACTTTGCCGTGTTTTCCGTTGCTCATGCGTTGTGAGGTGTCGCGAACTTCCTTGGCTTTTTCGCCAAAGATGGCCCGCAGTAAGCGTTCCTCGCTGGATAGCTCTTGCTCACCCTTTGGTGTGATTTTCCCGACCAAAATGTCGCCGGGATGCACTTCCGCACCGACGCGGACAATGCCGTCGTCGTCCAGGTGCCGCAAAGCGTCTTCGCTAACGTTAGGGATATCACGGGTCACGATTTCCGGACCGAGCTTGGTTTCACGTACTTCCACCATGTAATCCACGATGTGCACGCTGGTCAAAGTGTCGTCCTGTACCAATCTTCGGGATACGACAATCGCGTCCTCGAAGTTGTAGCCGGCCCAGGGCATAAAGGCCACCAGCAAATCTTTTCCAAGGGCGAGTTCGCCGTTGGCGATCGACATGCCTTCAATGATTACGTCGCCCTTTTGCAGTTTGTCGCCGGTGTTTACTACTACTTTTTGGTTAATACAGGATCCTTCGTTGCTTCGAATGAAGTGTAGCGGGCGGTAGGTGCGGGTCTCTTTGCCGTACTTGACCTTAACTTCCGCGGCATCGGCGGAAACGACCTCGCCTTTGGCTTCGGCCAGCACCATTTGGCCGCTGTTTTCGGCCACGGTGGATTCCACGCCGGTTCCCACGATCGGTGCTTCCGGCTTAATGAGCGGAACGGCTTGCCGTTGTTGGTTGCCGCCCATCAAGCTGCGGTAGACGTAGTTCTTTTCAATGAACGGAATCAGCCCGGCGCTAGACCTACGATGACTTGCTTGCGTGAGGCGTCCCATGTGGGTCGGCTTGCGGTCGGCATCGACTTCTTCGGAAGCCAAGTGCGAACGCGCGCTCCACGCGTTCCTCGGCAAAGTAACCGTCCCCGTCCAGTTCTTCGCTGGCGGCGGCAATCACCGATTTTTCTTCTAGGGCGGCGTCCAGATACACCACTTTTGGTGGCGGCCCGCGGGCTTCTGACCGGCCAGGTCTTTTGCTTCTCGACTTTGGCCAATTTCTTGGCTTGTTCGGCGCGTAATCTTGGCGTCTTTTTTTGACGAGCGTACTTTGCCGTTCCTCGTCTTCCAGGTTGACGCGGGCGATATGGCCGGCGGCTTCCTTGGCGGTGACGTGGTTAATCACTTTCGCGGTAAGGAGTTTCAATGAAAGCCGTAGTCGTTAATGCGGGCGCACCCGGCCAAGTTCGAGCACCAACCCCGATGTTCGCGCCTTCCGGGTTTCCACCGTACGAATACGACCGTCAGTCGGTAGCGTGCGCGTCACGCGCCTCGAACCCGGCACGTTCACGGAAAAGTCCCGCCGCGGCCCCATGGAACTCAGGCGCCGACCACGCGCCAGTTCGGACAGCGGGTTGATCTGATCCATGAACTGGGAAAGCTGGGAGCTGGCAAAGAATTCGCGCACCGCGGCCACGATCAGGGCGGGCATTCACTAATTGCCCGGGTGTCACGGACTCGATTTCGCTCATGCTCATGCGGTCTTTGGTGTTACGCTCCATGCGCAGCAGTCCGATACGGAACTGGCGTTGCACCAGCTCGCCGACCAGCTTGACACGGCGGTTGGCCAGCGAATCAATGTCGTCCGCCGGTTCTTTGGTGTTATTTAAGCGAATCACCTCAATGATGGCCGTCAGGTTATTTATCGCATAATGCGGTTTTCAATGGTGTTGGGTACGTCCAGGTTCAGTCGCTTGTTGATTTCTATAACGGCCGACGCGGAAAAAGTCGAAACGCTTGAAGTTATAAAACATGTTTTCGATTAATCCGCGAGCGTTATCCACTGTGGCCAAGTTGCCCGGGCGAAGGCGGCGGTACACCTCTATAAGGATTTGTTTACGCCTTCTGGCGGCGTCTTTTTCCAGGCTGGCGTCCAGGTGGTTGGTTTCGCCGGTGTCCACGTGCTTGAAGGCTTCCTTCATGTCTTTTTCGGCAAACCGAGCGCCCGCAGCAAAGTGGTAACCGGAATTTTGCGCTTACGGTCAATTTTTACGAACAGCGGCGCGCCGTCGCTGCGGTTTCGAATTCCAGCCAGTACTACGCTGCTGGGAATGACTTTGGCGCCGTACAGCGGTTCACCGGAACTTTTATCGGCCAGGAAGAACACGCCGGCGGAGCGGATCAGCTGGGTATACCACCGACGCGTTCCGATCCGTTAATCACGAACGTGCCGCGTTCGGTCATCCAGGGGTAGTCACCCAGGTAGATTTCTTGTTCTTTGACTTCACCGGTGACCTTGTTGGTCAGCTCCACGGTGGCCTTTAAGGGCGCGTCATAACTTACGTCGCTTTCGCGGGCATCACCCTCGCTCACTTTGGGTTCTTCAAGCGGTAATCTTTGAAGCGGATTGATAATTTGGTTCCGGTGCAGCCCGTCAATCGGGCTGATCTCGGACAGCAGTTCGCCCAAGCTCTCTACAATGAACCATCGAAACGACCGATTTTGTGATCTACCAGATTTGGGTGTCTTCAGCACATCGTCAACATCGGTAAATACGCGCGCTGGGTAGCAGGTTTGGCTGCGCATTTCGCCATAAAAATAATGCTCCCACGTTAATAATTGGTGACTGTTGGTGTTTGGTCGAGCCACAATATCAAAAAAGGACTCTGTTTCGCCCGAAGAAAACTACGCTGGGTGTGTTTCGTATTTTGCCTGATCACCACAAAATACTCCCAGGTACACTACTTCTTGATAGACCATCCTGCACCAAGGACGTTAAAGTGTCAAGAATTTTGTTTATGGCTCTCGTGTACTCGCTCAAAAAGGTATTCCGTCCACTTCTGCTCTTTATTTTGGCCCTGCAAAACCTCATCCAGAAAACCTCCCACATAAAGTATCTCTGCTCGCTCATTTTTTGGGTCTCTTTGTTATGCTTTTTACGAACGAGTCAATGTCTTCTTTAAATGCATGGAGCGTCACTATGCCATATTCACCGTGGCGCTTTTAGTGTTTGCTCAGGTGTGTCGGTACATATAGCGACTGTGTATGCTCAAAATTCCTATGTAGCTTTGCGTTCTTAGTATTTTCAAGCGCTTTTTGCTCAAGATGCTTTAATCTTCCTCGTAATTGGGCTTGAAGTTGGTGATCATCAAATTCAGGCATACCAGCAAATAATTCAGCCTTTTCTTGCGATGTCTGTAATAGTTTATTTCGTTGTCGCTCGTCGCGAGCCCATTCTGGAAGCGATTTGCTGCAATCAGGAGAACCCACGAGTCCAGGTACCAAAAATATCTCGTCGTGCATCCCTCAAACGCTGTTGGATCTTCCTACTGGTTCATCAATCAATCCGTTTACACCGAAAAACAGCGCAACGGAAGCCACACCAATCGCCCCATACTTAAGCCCTGCATGAAACAAACGCTCTCGGAGGCCTCTGTGACTTTTTGGGTATCTGCTCAGCCATCATACGGCGTCCTCTGCACGCAAGGATCTGTCGACCAAGTAGCTTGTCCAAGATTGTTCGCCTTCTTGTACCGGCAGTGCGTCGTCGCGCAAACATTCCAACCAAAGCGATGTTGGTTGGAACGCCAAACTCGGCCTGCATCCCGCGGCCTTCTGGATCGTGATACACCACCGCATGCTGACTCACTTGGATCATTAATCAATGCATCCAAATTTTCGGAAAAAACTGAAACTTGACTAAGTTCGGATTTGCGACTGCCTGAAAACAAATCGCCGAACGTATTCTTTGCAGAACAGTTGCCGCGAACAGTTTTGTTTCTGAATTCTCTGATTTCGAGATTCATCAGCTGGGGCTGTATCAATATGCTTCGTGCTCGTATTGTTTAATTTTATTGCCGTAGGGTCTTATCCAAGAAACGGGGTGATGCTTCAAACTTTGGCAAGGCTTCAAGTAGCTGCTCTTTCTTCTGAGCTTCTCTGTACCACCACCTTTCGTCGGTCCTGCAGGCCGCACGACAGCCGAATGCGCCGTTCTGCTGTGTGACCCAGGCAAACACCCCTGATTTAGAAATATCATCTGCATACTTTTCGATAAACCCCTCGTCTTCGACAGAATCAATGTCGGCTACTTCCGCTCGCCACACAGCCCACGCCAAAAATTCCCGCAAGCCCCAACGAGTATTTGGAATCAAACATCAGTCTTGAGGTTCTCTGTATATTCTGCAGGTAACTTTTCAGCCATTTGTTTTAATTATCCCCGCGTCATACAGATCGCAAGCAAAAGCACTACGCTGTTTTCTCGCTCATCAAACTTTTCCTTATAGCTTACTTTATAAAAAGTCCACTTTATAGTTTGGTGCATAATCATTACCCACAAGCGGAGCTGCTCTATATTCTTTTCTACTCAAAGCTTTCTCGACTACAATAGAGCCCCCAGACCGCAATCCAAAAGACACTCGCTTTATTCGCCCAGTAATTTCATCGTGCCACTGGCTTAAACCTCTATGATCGCCCACCGGATTTCGTTTTGAAGCTCCTGATCAAACGGGGAGCCATCTAGGCAACTGATTCGCACTTTCGCACCTGCAAATTCTGCTTCTCGCTCACAAACTGCCTGGGACCACGCATTTTCAACAGCTTCAGAGTCTTTTACGGCGTCATTGATCTTCTCACGATGGATATACAGCGCCAGTGCGCTCCTTGCCATACGCTCAGGTTGTAGGTCATACGGGACATCCAGATCGATATCTTCAAGCCTGAGAAGATGCGGTTCAACATACGAAGGATCTCTAAGTTTGTCGACTGCGACATTATCGTCGTATTCACGCTTCGTAGCTGCAAATTGATTAAATGTGACTGCGAATGCATGGTCGTATTCACTTTTTGTTTGCAATACTCTACCTGGCCTCATAACTCACCCCTCTTTAAGTCTGTTTGGGCGTTTTGCTTATACCTCCACAAAGCCAATCGAGCCAACGCTCAGGCCAAAGAATTGAAAACGTGTATGCTCCTATTTCAAGCGTATCGTTGCGTTTCGCATAGCAAAGTCATCAACTTTTTGATACACCAATTCCGCCACCTCATTGGCCGCAGGCGCTTCGTAGGCGGATTCAACAATTTCGTGCGCAACAAATAACACCACCCCTGCAGCAAGTGCTAGTGCTCCGTCGCGTAACATATTTCCTACACCTTGCGTTTTCCTTGGTGGTAAAATGTCAATCACCGTAAACCTCCATTAATTTATAAAAATCCTACGCTTACCACCCAAAAACTGCAAGCGTAAGCGGTTAGTCACTTTTCTTCTGGTCATGGAGATTGTAATATCCGTCTTTCAAAAGCTATATTTTCCCAAAGCCTGAATAATAAGCAAGCGTAAGCACTCGACTTCACCGCCGTTTTCCGCTAAAAACCAAAGGAATAATACCCGTACTCCATCTGAACTCCCCCATTGGAACTCGGGAGTTCCCGTTAATTCACTGACGCGAGTGTATTTTACTTCCCTGTAACAGAAGTTACTTCCTGAGGGGGTTGATGGCTTTGGCGGCGTTGGTGGGCGTTGGTGTTTATTTCAACTTTTCAGTTGCCATGCCATTCGTTGATTGTCCATGCCCTCACTGATGTGAGAAAACAGTCGCTCATAACGCAACACGGACGCTGCCACCGATTCCATCGCCAGGGTGTTTCTGCACCCGTCGTATCGTTTTCTCGGCACTTTTAAGTAACTTTGTATTTTTTCGCGACAACTTTTCATCCCCCAAAGTAAGCAAAACGCGGAGCAAGAATCGGCTCAAAGGTAGTAATCATACTGGCCTTACCCTTTACCATCCGAGGAAACGCCTTTGGGCACGTATTACTTCATCACCCTCCGTAAACGCAATCTCTACCCCGGAAATCGTCATGACACCTTCTCCTGCCACCACATACCGCGTTCTGTCGGACAAGTGATTGGTGTTTTCAGGAGATCCTCCGTCAAAGTCCGAATACAACAACCGTCTCGTGCTCAAACGCCTCCGTGTCGTCGTACCACACGTCCAGCTCGGTATCCAAAAACCTCGGTTCATGCTCAGGCGCCGTCCGCCGCTCGCCTTTTTGCCATTTTAGCCAACTTGTCATCATTTCAACAACCTGTTGAATCATGAAAGCATTGAGCTTGTCGGTGACTCGCCAACTTCTTTGGAAAAGTTTCACGCCAGGCTTCTTCGGCCGCTGTTGCTAGTTGCTCAGCGACTTCAGGATCCATGCGTCCACCCATCCAGTTGTCTAGTAGACCCGGCAGCACGGAAACGTCAAATGACATTGGATCTGCTGCCTGGTTCATTTTTGCAAGAGTTTCCTCAAACAATTTGTCAGTCTCGGCTTCTTCGGCTAACAGTTCGTCATGCTCGTCTGACAAGTACCCTAAGCCCAGGCTCCGAGCCTCCTCTAACATCCTAGCATCCGATAAATCGCTCAGAAAGTGATCTTCTTCGTCCCAGAGATCTAAATCTTCAAGCCCACGATAGCTAAACTCACTCATTCTAATAGTAGACTATACAATATTAGCTAGTAGTATGCAAAAACTGCTTAGACAATTCCAGGCGGTTTTGGCTGTTGACTGTTAACTAACTACTTTCAACTGACTTAACTTAGACGGGGGGTTCCTTTAAGTAGTGAGTTGTTTTTGAGCTATTTTTTAGTGGGGAGGGTTTTGATGACTTTGTCGGCTATGCCGTATTTGACGGATTCTTCGGCGTCCATCCATTTGTCACGTTCCATGTCCCGGTGAATGGTTTTGGCGGTTTGGCCGGTGATCTTTGGGCCACAGGCTGTTTTCCAACAATCCTTTGACGCGCAAAGACTCGCGAAGATCAATTTCCTGATCGGTCACCTTCCCACGCGTACCGCTGGAGGGCTGGTGCACCATCACCGTGGCGTGCGGCAAAAGCATACGCTTGCCTTTGGTGCCGGAGCTCAGTAAAAACGCGGCGGCGGAGGCCTGCACCCCGATACCGCACGGACGTTTTTGCAGATCGCTCTTTACGAAGTTCATGGTGTCATAAATCGCCAGGGCATCGTAATACACTATGCCGCCGGGGCTGTTGATGTAAAGGCTGATGTCTTTCCCGGAATCCTGGTTATCCAAAAATAAAAGTTGGGCCACGATTAAGTTGGCGGTGTGTTCGTTGACTTGGTCACCCAAAAAGATAATGCGGTCTTTTAATAGCCGCGAATATATATCGTAGGCGCGCTCCATACGGCCTTCTTGTTCAATAACGGTCGGAATCAAAACGCTTGATGGCTTATCGCTCATAATAAGGATTTTAATACGCCGATTAGCACTCGTCAAGTACGAGTGCTAATTCACTCCCTTGTCTCGTCCGGCTCTTTTCGAACGTGAACCGCCATACCGAGTGCGGGGCTTGCAAAAAAAGCCTCTTTGCCAACTTCACGTAGTCGCTCTTGCTCTCTGGGGTGATAACTGCTGTTCGAGCGCTGGCGGGTCAACGAACACATCGGCTTCAGTTTCTTTTATTCGCACCACTGGCTGTATAAAGTGACTGAACCAAACGGCTGACTACCCGGTTCCATGCGCGAGGTTTCACGTGTTATTAAGTCGTTTGCGGGTCTTTTTCATTTCTGGGCGTATTCGTGCGTAGCTGGCCACCGTTTCTTCGCTTAAGCATGCGCATGGCGACGTCTCGCCGGACTTCCGGTTTGTCCATATCGGCCTGGCATTTGCTGATCCGGATACTGGCCTTTTAGTGCCTGGATGCGGGTTTCCAGCTCTTCCGGCGTGACGTCCAACTCCTCTTCGTCGGCCACTTCACTTGGAGCATTACCAGGCTGGCTTTGACGCGTTCTTCGCGGTCGGCTCCAGGGAGGTTCTCCAGATTCTTCCTCGGTTTTTCCCGGTCGCCTTGAAAAGTTCTCCTTTCCAGGTTTGCCCTTGGTGCGTCAAGTTTTGCTTTTGCTCGTCGATCAGCTTGTCCACGGTTTGGCCAATCAGTAATTGGGGAATTTCCACTTCCGTTTTTTCGGTAATTTTGCGCACTGAGGTCGGATTCGTACTTCATGCCCGCCTGGCGATTTTTTTCCTGCTGCAGTTGTTCTTTAATGTCGTCCTTTAATTGCGCCAGGGTTTCGAACGGGGCCGGCTTCTTGGCCATTCCATCGTTGGCCTCGGGCTTAATGACCTCTTGTAGCTTCGCCGACTTTTACGTCAAAGGTGACCTTTTTATTCCGCACATTAGAAGTCACGCCATAATCCTCTGGGAAGAAGTCAGCGTGAAAGATTTTTCCTCTCCCGCCTTGGCGCCCACGAGCTCTTCTTCGAACCCGGAATAAAAAGCTGTTGCTGCCCAAGATCAAGGGCACAAGTTTTCGCCTTCGGCGCCTTTTACCGGCTGGCCGTCGGCGTCCTTGCCGGTAAAGTCCATCCATACTTTATCGCCGGTTTTTGGCGGCGCGGGTCACGTCCTTTTCTTCGCCCAGGCGTTCGCGTAGGTTTTCTGACCACGTCGTTTACCTCTTTGGCGGCGACTCTTTTCCTCGGGTTTCGAAGCAGCTTGACCCGCCGGATAATTCGGCAACTTGACCTCCTGCACCACGGGTGGACGGTGGCCTCGAATCTCCAGCTCCGCAGAACGGCACGAAACTTTCTCATCTTGAGCTCCGGGTTGGCCACCGGCCGGAGCTTCTTCTTCGGCGCACGGCTTGCGGGTGCATCTGGTTAATGGCTTCTTCCAGGAAGGTCTGTCGCAGTTGCTGCGGGTCGAGCTGCTTTTCAACCAGATTCAACGGAGCCGTACCATCGCGAAAGCCCTGGACTTTTCACGTTTTTGCCCATGGCTTGCACCACGGCGTCTTTAATTGGCGCGTAATTCTTTCTCCTGCTTGGTGATGACGCTCATCACCGATTCGGTATTCGAAGTCACCGGTGGTTTACACCGCAGACCCGGCAGAGTAGCCTTTCTGTCGACTTAAGTCCTGCCAACCGTTAATTATTCACGCAACGTTTTACGTATCGCCCGCGCCCTGCAGTCGTTTTGCAAGACTTTTCTCTTCGACGCGCATCAGACTCATTTCTGACGCGCTCTCATAGTAAAGTAGTCTTTAAAGTGACACATAGCCAGCAAGACTATAGACTGTTACTTTTATATATTAAACAATAAATATCCAGGAGCGGCTGGTGGTTCATAACCTAAGCGCCACTTTCTCGTCCTGGATTTTGGACTTGTATTGGTTCGGGGTCAAGTAGTTTAGTGATTCATGGGGTCGGTAGTCGTGGTACTTTTGTAGCCACTCATTTATGACGTCTTGCTGATCTTGTAAGTCAGTGGCTACTCCTCCCCACTGGATACACTCGCTTTCCATGCTTCCGATCAACCTTTCAACGTGTGGTTTGTCTTTTGGCGTTCTTGGTCTTGCCCAGTAATGTTTTACGGGCTGCGATTCCACTAATTTTTCAAAGGCTCCATAGTTCTCGCTACCGTTGTCGGTAACCAGCATTCTGGGGAGACCCAGTCGATGTACTGCCTTTTTCCAAGCCAGTGCTCCCTGAGCACTGGAAATTGTACCGGCCACGTGTACCGATGCTTGTTTGCTGACGACGTCCACGGCAACGAAGGCGTATCTTTTGGATCCCAGGTTAGGCAGATGTTTTACGTCTACCTCTACGAGCCGGCCCGGACTCGAAACGGACAGGTCGGCCGGTTTACGTATACGGTTCGCGCTCTTGCGTCTTTGGGGGTGTTTCTTGGGTTTTACCGGTGCGGTAAAAAACAGGTCATACCTGGTTATTATCCGGCCTATGGTAGAGGCGCTAACACTGAACCCGTAGTCTCGTTTTAGAATGACAGCCAACTTGTACTTAGAGTATTCCGGGTTGGCTTTACGTAATTGCTTGACTGTATCTACCACGTTTCGTGGGGTAGTCGGTGACCTTAGCTTCCTGGGTCTGCATGAAAGCGATTCCAGGCCGCTTAAGCCTTCGGACTTAAATCTATTGTAGTAACGATAGAAAGTTCTGTGAGCTATACCGTAATGCCTACAGGTTAATCTGGCGTTATTATTGTGACTGGCGTAGTAGTCAATCCATTTTAGTCTTTGCTTCGCGGTCTTATTAACTTAACAGTTTACTGAATACTATCAAGTTTGGGCACTACTACGCCGGTTCTGGTTTGTGAACCAGTATGTTTCATAAGCACTCTCTCCTAGTTATTGATTTTACTAGAAGTGGCGCTTATTCATGCGAACCGTACAGGGTAGCGGTCGGGTTCAAGGCTTTTACTTTTGGGCAAGGCCAGCAACTTGAAGAACCGCAGAAAGGGTTAACCAGTATATCGTCGTGACCACCTTCAATTTCCTGAACACCGCAGCCAAGGTTGCGTAAAACCGGGCAGCAATGTTGTGGCTGCCAGGGAAGAACTGCTCTCTGACATACTAAAAACACGGGTATTTTCTGGATTTACGTGGGTTGCTGCCGCGGATGTGTTGAGCTGTAGAGAACCTGACCGGTAAACTCAGCGCATCACGCAAGGCAAAAACAGTGGTGTGCGCCGCAACTCGAAGATGCTCACGGCGTGAATAGTCGGTTTCCGCAAAAACATGATCTCCCAGGTTTTTTGCATTGAACCTTTAAATAACCAGGCACGCTACGCTTTTCCGGGCCAGTAATTGCTGCTTCGGTGACTTTAACTTCACTAGGCACGTATAAAATACCGGCCGAGTGAGTCCACAGCACGCCGCCAATCTGAATACGCTGGCGAAGTTTATCGGGTGACATTTTTTTGGCTTGCCGAGGGAATAAGCATTGCCATCATCAACCGATTGTTCATTAACGGCAGCATTAACAACATCTTCGCCAGATGATTTCAGCTATCTCGACTTAAGAATACTAACTTTCGTTCCACAATACGTGTATTACACGAGTTTTTACAGTTTTCATGCAACTGGATCCCTAAGTATTGTATATGATTGCATACTCATTGGTAAATTAAGCATCTACATATCGATGAGTTACAACCGACTTTCATAAACCTGCCATGTTCTGCTTGCCCGTTTAGCGGTCAACGACGATACAATCAGCGTGCAGCCGACTTGCCACGGCGAGGGTTTTACGCTACCAGGCCGAGCTTACAATATTGAACTTGATATGCACGTTACCCCAGAACAAGTCGAGCCATATCGGTAGCCTGAAGCGGAATTAGAAGTTCAGTTTTGCATTTTCCCTATTTTCACACCGACGGTAGTGGACTGCCCGTTTAAAGAGGTGGATGAGATCCTTTTAGCCCACCAATCCATTACGACACCTATGGCCGAGCACTATAAAAACTTAACCCGCACGGTAATCTTCCACGATACTGACGATTCGTTGCAGGCTGTGCTTTTCTCTTCGGTGCCGGATTTTAAGTTTTTTAGGGTGTACTGCCGGTTTTGCACCTCGTCCTCGCCAATGATCAAGGCGTAACGCACGCCCATTTTTACGGCGTTTTTGATCTTTTTGGCCGGTTTGATTGGTCACGTCGGTCGCTACGCCTATGCCCAGGATTTCACCAGTTCAATTGGGCCACGCCCATGGTTTCATCGACCGTCGCCCACGGAAAACAAATACATGTCCGTGGTGGAAGGAATTTCCTTGGTAAGCCCATGCGAGCGTAAAATCTGGCAAGGCCACACCGCCCATGCCAAAGCCGATCGTCGGTATCGGATCCACGCCGAACGCCCCCACCAACCCGTCGTAACGGCCGCCGCCGAACATGGAACGATTGTTTTGCGGATCAGTATCGAACACTTCAAAAGCAATGTCGGTGTAGTAGTCGAACCCGCGCATCAGCGTGGGGTCGAACACCGCGTTGGTGATGTTGAGCCCCTCCATATCCCGCATAAGCCGTTTTAGGTCATCCACCGATTGATGCGAGCGCACACTTTCGGGCAAATGCTCAAGCGAATCGGCCTTTAAAAATGCCAAAAGCTTATCCAGTGCTCCGTCATCCCGCTGCGTGGGACTCAAGGTGTTTTCCACCTGAGCGGTAAAGGCGGGCGTGGCCATTTTATGCATGCGGTCAATCAGCCGGCGGATGGTGTCGGCTACGGAGTTTTATCCAGTTTGAGTTCATCGGTTAAAAAGCCATCGATCAGTTTTCGGCTATTAAGTTTGATTTCGTACATGGAACGCTTGGCGCCGAATTTACGCAAAACCGTATCGGAAATTTCAATCATCTCTACCTCGGCGTTCAGCGATTCGTCGCCAAAGAGATCCACGTTCAGCTGGTAGAATTCCCGCCCGCGGCCGCGTTGCATGCGCTCGTAGCGCCAACACTGCGGAATGGAATACAGCCGCAGCGGATACGCCAACTCTTGGCGCCGCGCCGCCACCATACGGCTGACGCTGGGCGTCATTTCGGTGCGCACGGTAAGGTTGCGATCACCGCGATCTTTAAAACTGTTACGTATGCTGCGTTAATGATTTATTCGCTGCCTTTGGTCAGATACAAGTCGGTGGGTTCCAAAATCGCGCGTCGTAAGCTTCGTAGCTGAATAGCTCGCACACCTCTTTCCATACCGCAAAGATGTACTCGCGCTGGCGCATGTCCTCCGGATAAAAATCCCGCGCGCCTTTAATTGGTTGCTGGATAAACTCATATTTCCTCCATTATAGATGTTTCTGATAAATAAAAATGCCCCAGGGGCGCTGTTTGAAAAGACAAAAGCAAAGCTAGCCGGCTCGACGAGGCGACATATGCAGATGCAAGTTTAGGTCAATATCATATATCATCACCCACAATCGAACCCTTTAATTCTCTCCCGCAGTTCCAACATCAAACGCAACCAACTAACGGAACATCGGAACCTTTAAGGAGGTTAAGATGAGTCACATTAACGGCTGCGGATAGAGGCAGGATAGAAACCCTGCTCCGTGAACAGTATACAAACAAAGAGATAGCCTTACGACTGGGGCGTAGCCCCAGTACCATTGGCCGGGAGATTAAGAAAGGCTTGGATGGATCGGGTACCTACCATGAGTGGATTGACGGTCGCTGAGCAAGACAAACCGAAAACGCTGTAAACAGATACCGAAGTTAGATCACCCAGCTAACTACCAACGAGGTCGGATTGTTGCCTGCTTACAGAAAGGTTGGGATCCAAGTATGATCTGCGGTCGACTGAAGGCTGAGGGTTTTCAGATGCTCGTGTGTGCCAACTATTAACCTGATTGGATTTACACCATGTCTATGCCATTGCCGAGAAAGTGACGAAGATGACGTCAGGGCAAGAAACGACGCACCAAACAAACTGGTCGTTCCGCGCATAAGTCCAGATATCGTACCGGGTACCTATCCATGACAGGCCAGTGATAGTGGCCGAGAAGGCTCGTTTAGGTGACTGGGAAGGTGATAATAGTGTCACCGATACCCATAAACACGCCATTAACACAGTTAATGAGCGTGTCAGTAGCTTAGTTGCCTTCACGAAACTTACCCAGAAGACAGCTGCCCAGACGGCAGATGCCGTCATTCGTAAATTACGAAGTCATGTTGCTTATACCATTACTTTCGACAATGGCAGTGAGTTCACTGTTACTGAACGTGTGAACACACCTCCGGCATTGACGTCTACTTCGCTGATCCGTACAGCTCTTGGCAACGTGGAGCCAACGAAAACAGCAACCGCCAACTGCGGGCTTATCTCCCGAAACGAATGGACATCCGTAACCTTACCCAAAAAGAGCTAGATAACATTGTTGGAACTAAACAACAAGCCCAGAGAGACTCCAGTGGCATACGCCACAGGAAGTCTACAACTGGCTTGTACAAAACCAAGACAAACCGCTAGACTTAACGCAAGTTGCGTTTGGTTCTAGAATTTAGGTTCGAACCTAAGCCATTAAGTAACCACCTCCCATTATGGCACCCTGAGCAAAGTGATGTGCTTTTTCGTACGCTCCTGAGCTTAGCTTAGACGGGTTTTCTTCAGGCGTTGCCATCGTCTGAAACCTCAAAGTTTGTTAACTTATTTAAAATGTAGATGCTTGCTTCATCATGGCCAGCTGCTTCAAGTTTGTCGGCTTCGCTTCCTTCGGCATCAATATTTGATAGTCGGATACAAACGAACCTCTATCTTCAACAAACTCTTGACTATCTGTAATGCGTTTATATGATCCTACTACTTGGCCATTCTGTAAATTCTTGTCTTGCCATCTTGCTCAATACTAAAAGGTAAATGACCGTTCCAGTTATCTGGCATTCTGGCTATGATTTCTTCAATGTCTGGCTTAAAATCTGGGTCATCCCAATCAAATCTTGGCTGTAGCGTATTGCCAGGCAACCAAAGTGCTGGGCTATTGTCATCAAGCTGGTGGCGAAAGCCAAACTCATATAACTTTTCTCTAAATCCTTCATCAATTGAAAATACTGAAGCATCTATTGCCAGTTCGGTGGGTTGTAGCCTGGGGTCATGGGCTATAAGTTCAAGCGACCGCCCTATCAACCAGCTTGCGACTCCTTGAAATCTATGCTCAGGAGCTACCACAAGCTCAGTCATTGTTATGCGGTACTCAAATTCTTCAGGATTAATATTCCTAACCGCTATAGACCCGGCCAGACGTGCCCCAACTGCTCGTCATATTCCGGCGGAACAATGTGCCCAAATACGACTTCTTGACCATCGCTATACATCAACTCAAATACTTCATCTTGTGTTAGCTCTTCAGGAACAGGATCAAGATATTGCCTAAGTCCGTTAAATTCATTGACTTCAGTTCCAATGAACTTGTTTGCATGCTCACCTCCAGTATTGTGTGCCCAGATATGCCCTTGACCTTCTGTAAGCTGAGGTGGCTGTTCTCTAAGAATCATTATCGTTGCCTAAATCGTCTAACATTTTATCAATCTCTGAGCCAAGAATTGCTTCGCCAAACGGTAGTAACTGTTTATAAGTTTTCTCAATTGTTTTTATTTCTTCCAACTTAGTATGACTTGATTCATCTCCTGCAGTGATGGCTTGCTGCATACCTGTAACTGCCATACTGAGTACGTTAGCAACTGACGCTGTTAGTTCCGGCGCTTCCTCAGCTTGGTGCATGGCGTCAAAGCCAAAACGATTTTGCTCACCTTGACTAAATAAAAGCATACGAAGGTCTGGATCAAACTCCATTGGCTGTAGCTCCGTAAAAATTTTCAGGCGTTGTCATTCCCATAAATCCAGATCGCTATTATCTCTACGTATTGCATATGATAAATTCTCGATTCTATTAGCTGTTGTGTCATCAGGATCTTGTTTAAAAGTGCCGAATTCTCCGTAATCAGCACCTTGTTTTATGCGATTATTTATAACTCCACCTTGGGTTGCTGTAATTTCAGACCCAGCGCAACACATTTCATCAATAACAGTGCCTTGGTTAATAACCTTAATGTAACCAAAATTTGTTCTAGCAATACGACCAATATTTTTTGTAGTTGTATCGATAAATTCCTCGTAAGCTGATTGGTAACTTTCAGTTGGACGCCAACATTTGTCTGGAACCAGTCTTTCTCCAACTTCAATCAATTTTTGATCTGCTTCGTTAAATATACTATTCAAGCCAGTTTCTAGACGGCTCTGGTATTTTGCTAGAACGTCATCTATCTGTTCCATGTAATTCAGTTGTTGTGTTTCAATCGTCGCCATCTGGAATCCCTTCTACATACTTCATGAATCAAGTTTCTTGCCACCTTCTTGCCATAATTTAGACCCCAGGTGTCCGCTCTTGTCAGCGTAGAAGTCTTGTATCTTATTTCCCGGACCGGTGTCAAAAAATTTTCTTCGTATCCTGTGCGTTCATGTGTTCCGTCAGGGTATATTACTCCTTTATTGTCAAACGCTGCTCCAAAATCTATACCGCAATCAGTAATAATTATCCAGCGCCGCCTATTTCTGTGGCGATCTTTTTCTTGCGTACTCCCGGATGTGTTGAAGCCAGCTACGTTATCATCTATAGAATAGATTTTTAGATTGAAATCCCCTTGAACTCCTTCAGGAGAAGGGACGTCAAAAATAACAACCGGGGCTGGCTGTTCATGAGCAAGATCGTATCCAGCTTCTTCTAATACGCCATCAGTCATCTCCCTTAAGCATATTCGACCGTTTTCAACGGCAGAACTTTCTCTGGAAATGTAGGCATTTCAAGTTCATCTAATTCATGACGTGCAGTTTCGGCAATTTCATGTAAGCCGAAGATCATTGCTGACCTATATGTTGCTAAGGCATCGTCAACCCCCTGCATATATCTTCGTGTGATTGGGTCTTGCTGAACTTAGACATATGTTAATTCTTTAATAACTTGTCAAGACTTTAGATCTGATTGTCTTTAATCCGTTCAAAGCAGTAGCGTTATCCATTGCTCCTAAGGCAGCACCAGAAACAATAATACTAAATCCCGACTTTTTAAGGACAATCTAATTAACAACCACCTCCCAATCTTCCAACCATCACCGATGATCCTATTACCTACTATCACCGCGCGTAGCGCCCGCTGACGCTTCCCAGTCTTGGGCTATTAGTATTCCCAGGAGCCTCCTTGGAAACAAGTTTTCGCCAGAATGCTGTAATAAGTTTGCTTCACATAAGGAGTAAATATGGCTATAGAATCAAAACTTGCTTGCGTAGTCGGCAGGGCGGGTTTGACGGGCATATTTTGGCGGTGAGAATGCAGGTGTAGGTACTCCAGAATCTGTGACAGATGCGTGAGTTGGAAGAGACGAAGTGGCAGCATATTCGGACAGCGACCGAACAACAACAAAAAGACCTAGGTATGTTAGTGCTTGGGAATGCAATTATTGAAGACTCTGACCGGCACTTTACAGCTGACTACGAAGGTCTCAGACGTCGTTATCGGAGGTGAGGACATTGAGCTATCTGTTGGGCATGCTCTGGCCTTGCAATTTGTGAGGACGATCTTGAGGCGAGAAAGGCTAGCAACCACTTCTGATGTGTTTGGAAGAGTTTCTCAAGTGGTAGGGGTGGGAGCGATTGGAATGGGTATAGTTCGTACCCGCAAAGCGTAAAAACAGATCGCGAATGGGCACGCAGCCGTGAAGCTGAAGCCAAGGATTCCGTCCGAAATCCACTTTTCTAATGCCGCTGTCATTCTACTCAAAGCAGTAGCGAAAACCTTCGTAGAACCTTCACGGCACCCTTAAAACAGAAAAAAGCAAATAAGTACTGAATACTAACTCCTAAATACCATCTACTAACTACTAGGTTGGGGGTTCCAGTCTTGGACGATTAGTTTTTTGCCCTGGCGACGACGGCCAAGCTTTTGCCGTTCACGCCAGCCAAGTTCACGAACCGTGTTGATTGGCAAAGACAGCGTATTTTTCTCAAAGGTATCCTGCGTGGATCGTCAGAACTCTTATTTCAAAGTTATGCGATAAAGAGTTACTGTCAAAATCTAGTGAATCAAGCCTCATACCTAAATTTTGCATAGCTTTTGGTCGAATCACTTCCTCTTTAGAGCCGTTCGCTTCTCAAGCACCTCCGCAAAATTTGTGGCAGCAAATTTTTCATCATCAGCAAGAAGTGACGTCATTAGCTTATATGACTTAGAATATAATTCTTGAAGTTCCGGGCAAATCCTAAACATTTCGCCGTAAAGCTCGTTGTAAAGTTTTTCTTGTTTTTCTCCTCCCTACGGCATGTATCGGAAGCCTGTCATAGCACGAGTCTTAATCGACTCCCAGTTTGACCTTTGCCTGTCGAGTCCCGCAAACTGCCCCAGAACTGCTGACAAGCAAAAGCTCATCGTTGATATTGTCACCAACGAAACCTTCGAAATCGTGAGTAGCGAAAACGGCTTGGCTGGCCATACCACTCCCTACTTTGACGTCGGTTCGCGTTCCTTTGACAGGAACATCG